>JBMOJJ010000114.1:0-10871 GCA_049315845.1 Rhodoferax sp. | reverse complement strand
GTCTGGTCGAGTCGCCGCTCGACATAGCGCAGACGGTCCAGACGCGGCTGCTGGGGCCGGCGTCCGGCGAGGATTCGAAGCGATCCTGGGTATTCACCTCCGCGACGCTGGGCGAGGATGCCGGACTGCGCTGGTTCACCGAGTCGTGCGGACTGAGTGAGGCTGAAATCCTGAAGGTCAGGAGTCCGTTCGATTATGCGTTGCAGGCGGCAGTCTATGTGCCACTGCATCTGTCCAAGCCGAGCGATCCGGGGCACAGCCTGCAGGTCGCGGATTTTGTTGCGCGGGCGGCAATGGCCATTGGCGGGAGGACGCTGGTCTTGACCACTACCTTGCGCGCGCTCAACACCGTGAGCGACACGCTGCAGCGGCAGTTCTCGGATTCTGGCGGCCTGGAAATTCTGGTTCAGGGGCAGCAGCCCAAGCGCCAGCTGATGGACAGGTTTCGGCTCGCGGACCAGGGCGGACGCCCCGGTTGCGTGTTGGTGGCATCGGCCTCCTTCTGGGAGGGATTCGACGTGCCCGGTGACGCGCTGCAACTGGTCATCATCGACAAGCTGCCCTTTCCGCCGCCGAATGACCCGCTGGTCGAGGCGCGTTCCAATCGCCTGGAGGCCAATGGACGCAGCGTGTTCAACGAGTACTTTGTGCCGGAGGCGGCAATCGCACTGAAACAGGGCGCTGGCCGCTTGATTCGCCGCGAAACGGATCGGGGAATCCTGGTTGTCTGCGACACCCGTTTGTCCCAGATGGGCTACGGCAAGCGTCTGCTGGCGGCATTGCCGCCGATGCGCAGGATCAGTTCAGAGCGGGAGTTGACCGAGGCGCTGGACGCGCTTACCAGACCTTCCACCACGGGTCCGAACTGGGTTTGAAGCCCAGCGTTAGAAAATCCGAGTTCGGAAAGTTCGTTGCAAGCACGCGCTTCGCATCGTCACGAAGTTGCGTCATACCCAGCGCATCGTAGGCCCTGAAGATGATGAACAGCGCCTCTTCGCCAGCTGGCACCTGTGGATAGTCGGATATCGCGATCTGCGCCCGGTTGATGGCAGCTACATAGGCGCCGCGGCTGAAGTAATAGCGCGCCACATGCAGCTCGTAGCTGGCCAGTGAATTCACGATATAGGTCATGCGCAGGCGGGAGTCCGGCGCGTAGCGCGAGTCCGGGAAGCGCGCCAACAGTTCACGGAAGGCTTCAAAGGACTCCTTGGCAGCCTTCTGGTCGCGTTCAGCCAGATCCTGGCGCGCAAGATAGGAAAGAAAGCCCAGGTCGTCGTTGAAATTGACCAGGCCCTTCAGGTACAGCGCGTAGTCAAGCGCGGCGCTGGCCGGATGCAGTTTCATGAAGCGATCCAGCGTGGCAATGGCTTGAGCGGTCTCGCCGGACTTGTACTGCGCGTAAGCCTTGTCCACCTGGGCCTGTTGCGCCAGCGGCGTGCCGGCCGCCCGGCCTTCGAGCTTCTCCAGAAGCGGTATGGCCTTCTCGTAGTTGCCCGAACTCATTTCGTCCTTGGCCTCGGCGTAGAGCTTGTTGGGGCTCCAGTTGGCCGCCTTGTCGTCCGAAATCGACGAACATCCGGCCAGCAGCGCCATGGCGCTTGCCAGAACCAAGGCGCAGACAACCGATAATTTGGCTCGATGCATGTAGGACAACCTTCTTGAAAAAATCCGATTTGATTATATCGAGCGGGCTCGACGGCGACGATTTGGAGGATCGCGCAGACACCGGGCCGGAGTTCGAGCTGCGGCAACTGGCTTTCGAGGAATCACAGCATGGCCTGCGTCTGGATCAGGCGCTGGTCGGACTGGCATCCGAATTCTCGCGCAGCTATCTGCAGCAATTGATCATCGCAGGGGCTGTCACGGTCGAGCGGCTGGCGGCCTGCAAGCCCTCGACGCGGGTCAAGGCGGGTGACCGCGGGACGATCGAGTTGCGGCCGACGCCGCAGAGCCAGGCCTTCAAGCCAGAGCTGATGGCGCTGGACATCGTCCATCAGGACGAACATCTGTTGGTGCTCAACAAGCCCGCGGGTCTGGTCGTGCATCCGGCGCCGGGCAACTGGAGCGGCACCCTGCTCAATGGCTTGCTGGCCCATGACGCCGGCGCGATGAATTTGCCGCGCGCCGGGATTGTTCACCGGCTGGACAAGGACACCAGCGGCTTGATGGTGGTTGCGCGCACGCGTGCCGCGATGGATGCGTTGATTCGGTCGATCGCCGCGCGCGAGATCGGTCGCCAGTACCTGGCGCTGGCACATCGTCCCTGGGTCGGCGCCGCGCAGCGCCAGGTCGACCAGCCGATCGGCCGCGATCCGCGCAACCGTCTGCGCATGGCGGTGGTTGACCTGGCCAAGAATCCGGGGAAACTGGCGAGGACGGATATCGAACTGCTTCAGAATTGCGAACAGGGCTGTCTGGTGCGATGCACCTTGCACACCGGCCGCACCCATCAGATCAGGGTTCACATGGCTTCGATCGGTCATCCGTTGGTGGCGGACGAACTGTATGGCGGCAAGGTCGCTGCCGGCATGCGGCGCCAGGCCCTGCATGCGTGCCGGCTCTCTTTCGTTCACCCGGTGACGCACGGCGCAATGCTGTTTCGCGCTGACATGCCGGACGATCTGGCCGATGCGTTGCGTCTGTGGGGTCTCAGCTATAATTAAACCCAATGGCATGAAAGCCAGCACCCCGGCCAGCCGCCGGGGCGAGGCGCTGCGGATTCATCAATCCGCCTGCCGCACCCCAAAGAATCAGCCTGATTTCGCACCGTGATGGTGCCCTTCCCGGAAATCGCAAGACCATGGATATGGTGGACGCCAAGCGCGTACTGGAAACCGCCTTGATTTGCTCGCAACAAGCTTTGCCCGCCGCAGAGATGCGCGTGCTGTTCAACGATGCACTGAGCGCCGATGCGCTCATGACGCTGTTGCAGCAATTGCAGCAGGACTGGGCCGGGCGCGGTGTCGAACTGGTCGAGGTCGCAAACGGCTGGCGTTTTCAGAGCCGTCCCGAGATGCGGGAGTATCTTGATCGATTGCATCCCGAGAAGCCGCCGCGCTACAGCAGGGCCACGCTGGAAACGCTGGCCATCATCGCCTACCGACAACCGGTCACGCGCGGTGATATTGAAGACATACGGGGAGTGACCGTCAATTCGCTGCTGCTCAAGCAGTTGGAGGACAGGGGCTGGATCGAGGTGATAGGCCACCGCAGCACGGTCGGGCGACCGGCGCTGTTTGCGACCACCCGACATTTTCTGGATGATCTGGGGCTTGCCACGCTCGATCAATTGCCGCCGCTGGAAACAGCGGGCCAGCGGGCTTCCGTGATCGACGCGCTTGGCAGCCTGGAGTCTGCGGCCCAGGCCGAACTGGATATCCCGGTGCCGGTCGTCCCCGGCGCGGATGAAGGCTTGGCCGCGGCGGATTCGCCGGTCGTTGACGATGCCGCTTCTGGCGACGAAATTCTTTCTTGACGGGAACTCCAACATGACCCCAAACAGTGATGACAATGCGGATCGACCGGCAACGCCTGCTGTGGCTCCAGAGCAGCAGGAGATCGGCGCCGTGCCTGACCAGCCCTTGGATGCCACGGCCGCAACGCCCGATTTGGCCAGTCGTTTCGATGAGGTGATCTCCGGACAGTTCGATGCCGATCAGGAGAGTGCGGAACTGGTCCCTGCGAAACGGGTTCTGGCGCCGATGGCGGAGTCACCGAAACTGCACAAGGTGCTGGCGCAGGCCGGCATGGGATCGCGCCTCGAGATGGAGCAGATGATCATGGAAGGCCGCATCACGGTCAACAATGAACCGGCCCATATCGGCCAGCGGATCCAGTTCGGCGATCATGTGAAGGTCAATGGCAAGCCGATCAGGTTCCGGATCGAGGCGCCTGCGGCACGCGTGATTGCCTATCACAAGCCGGCTGGCGAGGTGGTCACGCACGATGACCCGCAAAATCGTCCCACCGTGTTTCGCCGGTTGCCGAAATTGTTCCAGGGCAAGTGGCAGTCGGTCGGCCGGCTCGACCTCAATACCGAAGGCCTGTTGCTGTTCACCAGTTCGGGGCAGTTGGCCAACAACCTGATGCATCCAAGGTTTGGTCTGGAGCGGGAATACGCGGTGCGTGTGCTCGGGTCCCTGAGCAAGGACGAGAAGCAGCGGCTGCTCGAGGGCGTGAAACTCGACGACGGGGTGGCCCAGTTCGGCTCGATCGAGGAGGGTGGCGGCGAGGGAGCGAACTGCTGGTACCGGGTCACGATCAGCGAAGGCCGCAACCGCGAGGTTCGCCGGATGCTTGAGGCCGTCGGGCACGCGGTGAGCCGCCTGATCCGGATCCGCTATGGTGCGATGGTGCTGCCGCGAGGTTTGCGCCGTGGCGCTTGGATGGAACTGGATGCGGGTGATATCGGCTTGCTGACCCAGGCGGCGGGGAGCCGGGACCCGCAGGGCCGCGGCGAGGACGCCGCTCTGGCGCCGGGGCGTGCCGGTGCCGGACCGGATTCGGGTCCAGGGAGCCGACGCCGGGGCGGGCGCGGCAGTGGCCCGCGCAGCGCCGGGAACGGTCCGCGCAGAGCGGCTGGAGCCGACGTCAGGGATCCGGCGCAAGGGTATCCGCCAGCGTCCGGCGCAGGCCGCAAGAATCGCGCAGACTCCGGGGACCGGCAAACCGGCTCTGCCCAGCCGGATCCGATGAAGACGGCTTTTGGCTATATCGGCGCCGACAGTTTTACCCGGCAGAGGCAGGATCAGGGGCAACGCCGCGGTGGCGCTGCCCCGGGCGGCGGACAAAGGCGCGGCGGCAGGAGCCGCTGACTTTCACGATAAAATCCACAACTTTGCCCGGTGGGCACTGTCAACAATACCAGCTCAGGAAAACCTATGACTATCGAACGTACTCTCTCCATCATCAAGCCCGACGCAGTGGCAAAGAATGTGATCGGCCAAATCTATGCCCGCTTCGAGGCCGCTGGTCTGAAAATAGTTGCCGCCAAAATGGTCCGCCTGGCCCGCTCCGAGGCAGAAGCTTTCTATGCGGTCCACAAGGAGCGCCCCTTCTTCAAGGATCTGGTCGATTTCATGATCTCCGGCCCGGTCATGATCCAGGTGCTGGAAGGCGAGAACGCAGTGCTGAAGAATCGCGACCTGATGGGCGCGACCGATCCGAAGAAGGCCGCTCCCGGCACCATCCGCGCCAGCTTCGCCGACAGCATCGACGCCAATGCGGTGCACGGTTCGGATGCGCCCGAGACCGCCGCTGTCGAGGTGAGCTTCTTCTTTCCCGGCATGAACGTTTACTCCAAATAGACATGGCCCGCACGCTTCGATGACGGTCAAT
This sequence comes from Rhodoferax sp., assembly GCA_049315845.1. Lineage (GTDB taxonomy): Bacteria > Pseudomonadota > Gammaproteobacteria > Burkholderiales > Burkholderiaceae_C > Rhodoferax. The sequence continues at coordinate 5,534 of JBMOJJ010000114.1, read as the reverse complement.
CTGCTCGATTTTGACCTCGACGGTCTGGCCGGGTTCTGTGAGCGGCTGGGCGAAAAGCGCTACCGCGCCGTTCAGTTGTTCCGTTGGATTCACCAGAAGGGAGCGTCTGACTTTGACGCGATGAGCGACCTTGCCAAAGCCTTGCGTGAAAAGCTCAAGCTGGCCGCCCATGTGAAGGCGCTGGATGTGATCTCCGAGCATATTTCATCCGACGGCACGATCAAGTGGCTGTTTGATGTCGGCGCCGGCGACGCGGTCGAGGCGGTTTTCATTCCGGAGGAAGACCGGGGCACGCTGTGCATTTCATCGCAGGCCGGCTGCGCGATGGGCTGTCGCTTCTGCTCGACCGGACATCAGGGCTTTAGCCGCAACCTGAAAAGCGGCGAAATCATCGCGCAACTGTGGTTTGCCGAGCATTTCCTGAGAAGGCATCTGCAGCGTGACGAGCGCGTCATCTCGAACGTGGTGATGATGGGAATGGGCGAGCCGCTGCAGAACTATGCCGAGCTGTTGCCGGCGCTGCGCACCATGCTCGATGACCACGGCTACGGCCTGTCGCGACGCCGCGTGACGGTGTCCACCTCGGGCATCGTGCCCAAGATGGACCTGCTGGCTGAAGAATGTCCGGTGGCGCTGGCAGTATCCCTGCACGCGCCGAACGATGCGCTGCGCGATAACCTGGTGCCGCTGAACAAGAAATATCCGCTGGTCGAGCTGCTGGCGGCCTGCCAGCGCTATCTGGCGTTTGCGCCGCGTGACTTCATCACCTTTGAGTACTGCATGCTGGAGGGCGTCAACGACCAGCCGGAACATGCCCGTCAGCTGGTGGAGTTGGTGCAACAGAATTCAGAGCGGCGCGGCTGGTGCAAGTTCAATCTGATTCCTTTCAATCCGTTTCCCGGCTCCGGCTTGAAGCGCTCATCATCCGGACAAATCCAGGCCTTTGCCAGGATTCTGGCGGATGCAGGTATCGTCACGACCGTCCGCAAGACCCGGGGCGATGATATTGATGCCGCGTGCGGCCAATTGGCGGGCGATGTGATGGATCGAACCCGTGTTGGCGAACGAATTGCGCGCCAGCGCACTGTGATGCTGACATCGATGCCGCTGCCGGCACCCCGCCATACTGTCCAGGAGACTTGAGCGATGAACAAAGATGCGACGTCATGGCGGCAGATCAGAATCGGGCTGGTCTGCGCTTGCCTGACGGCAATCGGGCTGGCCGGTGTGATTGGCTGTGCGTCAAAAATGGACGGGACGGGATCCGGCGCGACCGGCGCCGCGGGTGGCGAGATGCTGACCGCATCGGATGAGCCTGACGCCCGCAAGCGCGCACGCATCCGGCTCGAACTGGCGGTCGGCTATTTTGAACAGGGCCAGACCACGATCGCGCTCGATGAGCTCAAGCAGTCCATCGCGGCCGACCCGACCTACGCGGAAGCCTACAGCCTGCGCGGACTGATCTACATGCGGCTCAACGATTTCCGGTTTTCCGAAGAGAGTTTCAGGAAGGCGCTGGCGATCAGTCCGCGCGATTCGAACATCATGCACAACCTGGGCTGGCTCTATTGTCAGCAGGCCCGGTATCCTGAGGCGCAGCAGCTTTTTTCCCAGGCACTGGCAAATCCGCAATATGGAGAGCGGGCCAAGACCTACCGGGCCCAGGGTCTGTGCCAGGTTAGTGCGGGGCTGCTTGCAGAGGGAGAGCAGAGTTTGCAGAAGTCCTACGAGTTCGATGCCGGCAACCCGATCACCGGCTACAACCTTGCCAGCCTGTTGTTCCAGCGAGGTGATTTTGTCCGGGCGCAGTTCTATGTGCGGCGCCTGAACAACAGCGAACTGGCCAATGCGGAGTCGCTGTGGCTTGGCATCAAGGTCGAGCGACGGATGGAAAACCGTGACGCGATGCTGCAACTGGCGGCGCAGTTGACCAAACGTTATCCGAAGTCCCGGGAACTTCAGTCCTACCAGCGCGGAGCTTTCGATGAGTGAAGCAGAATTGGCAGCCCCGGAGGAAACAGCGTCGGCACCGGTACCGACACAGCCGCCAGCGGGCCGGATGACCGCTGGCGCTTTGTTGCGACAGGCGCGCGAAGCCCAGGGTCTGCACATTGCGGCGCTGGCCGTTTCGCTCAAGGTTCCGGTGAAGAAGATCGAGGCGCTGGAATCGGACCGGTTCGATCTGTTGCCCGACACGGTCTTTGTCCGGGCGCTGGCGGCCAGTGTCTGCCGGAGCCTGAAGATCGACCTGGAGCCGATACTGGAGAAGCTGCCCCACACGGTGACCCCGCATCTGAGATCCTATGCGTCCAGCGTCAATGTTCCCTTCCGCTCCTCTAGCGGGTATTCGACCGGCATGTTGCGGGAGCAGATGTCCAAGCCCCTGGCCTGGGTGGTGGCGGCGCTGGTGGCTGGTGCGCTGGCGCTGGTGCTGCTTCCTTTTGCGCGGCCCGGCGCAGACCTCGCTGCCGCAAAACCTGACGTGGCCGACGTCACCTCATTGCCTGCGCTGCAGGTGACGCCTGTGCTCGCTGGAGCGGAGGCGGCAGTTCCCCAGACCGGGGTGGCGCATGCCGGCGCGCCGGCCGCGGCGGAACTGGTCGCGGGCTCCGGTGCTGTCTCCGGGGTCGTTGTGTTCAAGGCGCGGGCGCAGTCCTGGGTCGAGGTGGTGGACGCCAGCGGAGTGGTTCAGGTGCGCAGGAATCTTGCTGCGGGGGAGGTCATGGGGGCCTCAGGTGCGCTGCCGTTGACCGTGGTGGTGGGGCGGGCCGATACGACAGTGGTCGAGGTGCATGGAAAGCCCTTCGATCTGTTGTCGATCGCCAAAGAAAATATGGCCCGTTTTGAGGTGAATTAGTGAAATCTGCTGTACCGATCGAAACTGCAATGCCCGGCGTGCGGCGTACCCGTCAGGCCTGTGTCGCCTGGGGCGCGACGCGCGTCACGGTGGGCGGCGACGCGCCGGTCCGGGTTCAGTCGATGACCAATACCGACACGGTGGACGTGATCGGAACCGCGATCCAGGTCAAGGAACTGGCGCTTGCCGGCTCCGAGATGGTGCGATTGACGGTCAATACGCCCGAAGCCGCTGCCGCGGTTCCTTTCGTTCGCGAGCAACTCGACAGGATGGGAATCGGGGTTCCGCTGATCGGTGATTTTCATTACAACGGGCACCGGCTGCTGACCGATTTTCCGGACTGTGCGCAGGCGCTGTCCAAATACCGTATCAATCCCGGCAATGTTGGCAAGGGCGACAAGCACGACCGCCAATTCGGTCTGATGATCGAGGCCGCGATGCGCTGGAACAAGCCGGTTCGGATCGGCGTGAACTGGGGCAGCCTGGATCAGGAATTGCTCGCTGGCCTGATGGACCAGAACAGCCGTCGAGCCGCGCCCTGGGATGTCAAGCAGGTCATGTACGAGGCGCTGATCAGCTCTGCGCTGGAGTCTGCCCGTAGCGCGGTCGCGATGGGCATGAATGAGAACCAGATCATTCTTTCCTGCAAGGTCAGCGGGGTTCGGGACCTGATTGCCGTCTATCGCGAACTGGCCAACCGTTGCGACTACGCCCTTCATCTGGGGCTCACGGAGGCCGGCATGGGCAGCAAGGGCACGGTGACCTCGGCGAGCGCCCTTTCGATCCTGCTGCAGGAGGGCATTGGGGACACGATCCGGGTTTCGCTGACACCGCAGCCGGGCGAAGCCAGAAGCCAGGAAGTGGTGATCGCGTGCGAGATCCTGCAGGCTCTGGAACTCAGGTCGTTTGTTCCCAGCGTGACCGCCTGCCCCGGCTGCGGGCGCACCACAAGCACCACTTTTCAGGAGCTGACCAAGCAGATCGAAGACTATCTCAGAGCGCAAATGCCGCTCTGGCGCGACAAGTACCCGGGCATTGAGAAGTTGAAAGTCGCTGTCATGGGGTGCATCGTGAACGGGCCAGGCGAAAGCAAGCATGCCGATATCGGCATCAGCCTGCCCGGCAGCGGTGAGGCGCCGGCGGCGCCGGTCTTCATCGACGGCGAGAAGCGCATGACCCTGCGCGGCGAGCGCATTGCGCAGGAGTTTCAGGAAATTGTCGAAAACTACGTTGAAGCGCGCTTTGGCGGGCGGACCGCGACGGCCGGACCCGGAATCAATTCATGAGTGAAAAAGAAACCCTCCCGAAGCTGGAAAAGCTGACTGCCGTCAAAGGTATGAACGATATTCTTCCACCCGATTCCGTGCGCTGGGAATGGCTGGAAGACAAGGTGCGCACACTGATGGGGCTGTACGGCTACCGCAACATCCGCACGCCCATCGTGGAGCCGACCGCCCTGTTCGTGCGCGGTACCGGCGAAACCACAGACATCGTCGAAAAGGAGATGTACTCGTTCGAGGACAAACTCAATGGCGAGGCGCTGACCCTGCGGCCCGAGAACACGCCGGGCGTGGTGCGTGCGGCGATCGAGCACAACCTGACCTACGACGGCGGCAAGCGCCTTTACTACATGGGGCCCATGTTTCGGCACGAGCGTCCGCAGCGCGGGCGATACCGGCAGTTCTATCAGTTGGGAGCGGAAGCTCTGGGGTTTGCCGGACCCGAGGTCGATGCCGAACTGATGCTGCTGGTGCATCAGCTGTTTGCCGCGCTGGGTCTGCGCAATGTCAGCGTCGAGCTCAACAGCCTGGGCGTGCCGCACGAGCGACAGGCGCATCGCGGCGCATTGATCGCCTATTTCGAGCAGCACTGCGAACAGCTCGATGCCGAGGCCCAAAGGCGGCTGCACAGCAACCCGCTGCGTATTCTGGACACCAAGAATCCGGCCATGCAGACCCTGGTGCAGGGCGCGCCGCAGTTGCTGAACTACCTGGGGGATGCGTCGCTGCGGCACTTTGACACGGTCAAGACCCTGCTCTCATCCTGCGGCGTGAACTGGACCGTCAATCCCCGCATGGTGCGGGGCCTGGACTATTACAGCCACACCGTGTTCGAATTTGTCACGACCGAACTCGGCGCCCAGGGAACGCTGTGCGGCGGCGGCCGCTACGACGGGCTGTTCAGCCTTCTGGGCGGAAAGCCAACGCCGGCCGTGGGCTGGGGCATGGGGCTGGAGCGTGTGCTGGAACTGCTCAGGGAGCAGGGGCAGGCGCCGGCCGCCGCGGTGCCCGACGCCTATGCCGTGATACCCGACGCCGCGGCCCTGCCGCTGGCGATGCAGGCGATTCAGAGCTTGCGAGCGGCCGGCGTCGCCGTGCAGATGCACGCCGGTCTGGCTGACGGTTCGAACAGCATGAAGTCGCAGTTCAAGAAGGCGGACGGCAGCGGCGCGCGCTACGCGCTGATCTTTGGCGGCGACGAGCTGGCGCAAAACGCGGTGACGGTGAAGGCGCTGCGCGACGACACTGCACCGCAGCGAAGGCAATCGCTGGCCGATATCGCGAGCTGGGCGCCGACCCTACAATCACCCCCCTGACTAAAGAATTTTTATGGCAAATCAACTCGATCTTGAAGAACAAGAGCAACTCGACCAGCTCAAGCATTTTTGGAAGCAATA
>JBMOJJ010000464.1:0-2436 GCA_049315845.1 Rhodoferax sp. | reverse complement strand
GGCGCTCGCTCACGCGCGCATCCGGCCTGGACACCGACCGGCTGCAACTGGTCGGCTTGCAGCCGCTGGACCGGCGCACCCATCTGCCGGCGGGCGCTCACCTGGCGCTGCAACCACCCCCGACACTGCCTGAGGGTCTGATCACCAGCAGCTGCTTCAGCCCGACGCTGCAGCAACCGATCGCGCTGGCCATGCTCAAGCGCGGCACGCAACGCCTGGGCGAGCAGCTCACGGCCTGGCATCTTGGCAAGTCAATCGAGGTAGAAGTCGTCAAGACGCCTTTTGTCGATCCAAGCGGGGAGCGTCTTCATGGCTGAGCTCATTCAAGCACAATCCGGTGCGCCGGGCTGCAGCCAACTCGACGGCGTTACCGCCCTGACGATCCGGCACTTCGCCGGCGACAGCAGCGCGCGCGAAGCCGTACAGGCGCAAGGCCTGGACTGGTCCGACGTCCCGCTCAGCTTGACCGGCTGCGACCCTTATCTGGCTTGGCGCGCGCCGCAGGAAACACTGGCGCTGGGTTTGCAGTCGGCGCCGCTCAAGGCACTGCTGACTGCGCTGGCGCCGGGGTGCAGGCAGACAGCAGTGGCCATCGATTTGTCCGAGTCGCTGGCGGTCTTCGAACTGCATGGTGCAGCGCTCGACGCCTGGCTTTCACATCTGGTTGATGCCATGTCCATTCCGCGCCAGAGTGGCCAATGCACGCGCTGCCGGCTGGCCGATATTCCCGTGCTGCTATTGCGGCTGGACCCCGAACGTGTGTGGTTGGTCGCTGATCGACCTGTTGCACCGTATCTCAGCAACTGGCTGTCGTACTCGCACCAAGCTGCGTTTGACGCCACGCGCTGATTCCCGTTCTTGCTACATCAATACCTCAAGGAGCTCAACCCCATGCGTCATTTCCCGCACATTTCTCGCCCCCTCGTTCTGGCCCTCGGGCTCGCACTGGGCGCCGCCTGCGCACCTTCATTCGCACAAAAGGTGGTCAAGATCGGCGTCGCCGGCCCCTACACCGGTGGTGCTGCCGCCTATGGCAAAGACTTCGAATCGGCCGTGAAGTTGGCGATTGAAGACGCCAATGCGGCTGGCATCAAGCTCGGTGGCGAAGCGGTACGCTTCGAGCTGCTCTCGGAAGACGATGCGGGCGATCCGAAACAGGCCGTCAGCGTGGCCACGCGTCTGGCCGACCAGAAAGTGGCCGGCGTGGTCGGTCACCTGCAATCGGGCGCCACGATACCGGCTTCCAAGGTTTACCACGATGCGGGCATTCCGCAAGTGGCACCGGCGGCGACGAATCCGACTTTTACGCGCCAGAACTTCAATACCGCTTTCCGCGTCATCGGCGACGACCTGCAGGTTGGCAGTGCGATGGCGGGCTACATGGTTACCAAAATGGGCTTCAAGTCGGTGGCCGTAATCGACGACCGCACCGCCTTCGGCAAGGGTCTGGCCGATGTCGTGGCCACCACCGTGCCGGCCCTGGGCGGCAAGGTTGCCGCGCGCGAGTTCACCACCGACAAGGCGACTGACTTCAAGGCCATTCTCACCAGCATCAAGGCCAAGAATGTGCAAGCCATTTTCTACGGCGGCTTGAACGCGCAGGCCGGCCCACTGAAGCGCCAGATGAAGGACCTGGGCATCAACGCAACGCTGTTTGGCTCGTCGATTTCGTCCGATGAATTCGTCTCCTTCGCCGGCAAGGAAGCCGCCGAGGGCACGATCTCGGCCGACTCCGGCCAGGCCATTGAAAAGATGCCCGGCGGCCCGGACTTTGTCAAAAAGTTCAGCGCCAAGTACGGCCCGGTCGTGATGTACGCGCCCTATGGCTACGACGCCACCAACGTGCTGATCAACGCGATGAAAGCCGCCAACTCGCCCGACCCGAAGAAGTACCTGCCCGAGATCGCCAAACTCAACTTCAAGGGCGTCACCGGTCCGATCTCCTTCGACAGCAAAGGCGACCTGCGCTCGGCGGCCGTGACCTTCTTCCGCGTCAAGGCCGGCAAGTGGGAAGCGCTGGAAACGGTTTCGACCAAGTGATCTGCTGGTGACAGGCGGCTACTTCCAGACCTGTCGCGCCACGCGCAACCAGTTTTCCCCGAGGATGCCCCGCACCTGCGCATCAGAGTAGTGATGCTGCAGCATCAGTTCGGTCACTTCGGGAATCAACTCCGGCCCGCCAAACTCGGGCTCGATGTTGTACCCGCTCTGAGCCGGGTACTTTGAGGCATTGTGTCGGATGATCTCCAAGAGCGGCGCCTTGTCCGAGACCGTGTCAACGCCAAAGCCTACATGCTCAGGGCCGATCAACTGGACAAAGTGATCCAGGTGCTGGAACATGCGCTGGGCACTCGGGTCATTGCCGCCGAGAAAAAGACCAACGCCGTCAAGCCCGACAACGCCGCCGGTTCTGGCGCAGGCAAGTGCTTGTTCATC
>JBMOJJ010000463.1:0-2443 GCA_049315845.1 Rhodoferax sp. | reverse complement strand
CGTCGACGAGTTGCCCTACCAGTGCAACAAGAAGACCTTGCAGGAGCGCATGGCTGAGTTGGTGCACGAGAAAAAGATCGAAGGTATCAGCCACATCCAGGACGAGTCGGACAAATCCGGCATGCGCCTGGTGATTGAGCTCAAGCGTGGCGAAGTGCCCGAGGTGGTGCTCAACAACCTGTACAAGCAGACGCAATTGCAGGACACGTTTGGCATGAACATGGTGGCGCTGATCAATGGCCAGCCCAAACTGTGCAACCTGAAAGACCTGATCGAGGTTTTCCTGGAACACCGCCGTGAAGTGGTGACCCGGCGCACCATATTCAACCTGCGCAAGGCGCGCGAACGCGGCCATGTGCTCGAGGGCCTGGCGGTTGCGCTGGCCAACATCGACGAATTCATTGCCATCATCCGCAACGCACCAACCCCCCCGGTGGCCAAGGTGGAGTTGATGAACAAACCATGGGACAGCAAGCTGGTGCGCGAAATGCTCACCCGCGCCCGGGCGGATGGCGGCATGCTGAATGTGGACGACTACCGCCCCGACCGTCTGGAAAAGATGTACGGCATGGGCAGCGATGGTCTGTACCGTTTGTCAGAAATCCAGGCGCAAGAAATCCTGCAGATGCGTCTGCAGCGCCTGACCGGGCTGGAGCAGGACAAGATTGTGGCCGAGTACAAGGAAGTCATGGCCGAGATCGATGATCTGCTGGACATCCTGGCGCGCCCCGAGCGCGTCTCCACCATCATCAGCGAAGAACTCAACGTCATCAAGACCGAGTTTGGACAAAGCAAGCTGGGGGCACGCCGCAGTCTGGTCGAACACAGCTCGTTTGACCTCAGCACCGAAGACCTGATCACACCCACCGACATGGTGGTGACGCTGTCTCATAGCGGCTATATCAAGAGCCAGCCGCTGAGTGAATACCGGGCGCAAAAGCGCGGCGGCCGCGGCAAGCAGGCCACCGCCACCAAGGAAGACGACTGGGTTGACCAGCTGTTCATCGCCAACACGCACGACTACATCCTGTGCTTCAGCAACCGCGGGCGCCTTTACTGGCTCAAGGTCTGGGAAGTGCCGCAGGGCTCGCGGGGCTCGCGCGGGCGTCCGATCGTGAACATGTTTCCGCTTACCGAGGGCGAAAAGATCACGGTGGTGCTGCCACTGACGGGCGAGAAACGGACCTTCCCCGCCGACCAGTACGTATTCATGGGCACCAGCATGGGCACGGTCAAGAAGACAACACTCGATGAATTCAGCAACCCGCGCAAGGCTGGCATCATTGCGGTCGACCTCGACGAAGGCGATTTCCTGATCGGCGCTTCGCTGACCGACGGCACACACGACGTCATGCTGTTCAGCGACGGCGGCAAAGCAGTGCGCTTCGATGAAAACGATGTGCGCCCGATGGGTCGCCAGGCGCGTGGCGTGCGTGGCATGACGCTCGAAGAGGGGCAAAGCGTGATCGCCATGCTGGTGGCGGAAGACGAACAACAAAGCGTGTTGACCGCCACCCGCAACGGCTTCGGAAAGCGAACCAGCATTACCGAATACACGCGTCATGGACGCGGTACCAAGGGCATGATCGCCATCACCCAGTCGGAGCGCAACGGCAAGGTTGTGGCCGCAACGCTGGTGCATGCCGACGACGAAATCATGCTGATCACCGACAAGGGTGTGCTGGTGCGCACACGGGTCAGCGAGATCCGCGAACTGGGTCGCGCCACGCAGGGTGTCACGCTGATCGGTCTGGACGAGGGATCGAAATTGAGCGGCTTGCAGCGAATCGTCGAAAACGACGCCAATGCGCCTGCCGACGACACGGCAGGCGACCTTGAAGGCGATATGGACCTCGAGGCCTGATTGCCGGTGAGTTCAGATGAACAGACCCTTTAACTTTTCCGCCGGACCTGCGGCCATGCCGCAGGAGGTATTGGCTCAGGCGGCCGCTGAGATGCTGGACTGGCACGGCAGCGGCATGAGCGTGATGGAAATGAGTCATCGGGGCAAGGATTTCATCTCCATTTACGAGCAGGCGCACGCCGATATCCGTGAACTGCTGGCGGTGCCGGATCATTTCAAGATCCTGTTCATGCAGGGCGGCGGACTGGCCGAGAACGCCATCGTGCCTCTGAACATCTCTCGTGGCGAAGCGGTGGACTTTGTCATCACTGGCAGCTGGAGCCAAAAATCACTTCAGGAAGCGCGCAGGTATTGCCCGGTCCATATCGCGGCCAGCAATGAGGCCGATGGCCACATTTCGCTGCCGGACCCGCACCGCTGGCAGTTCGGCAGAAGCGCCAGCTACCTGCACCTGTGCAGCAATGAAACCATCCACGGCGTCGAATGGCAGGAACTTCCCGACCTCAAGGCGATGGGACATGACGCGCCGCTGGTGATCGACTTTTCTTCCCACGTCGCTTCACGCCCGCTGGACTGGAC
>JBMOJJ010000113.1:0-10906 GCA_049315845.1 Rhodoferax sp. | reverse complement strand
ACTGCGGCCAACGCACGGCGTATCAAGGCACGGCTGGTGATTGAGGGTGCCAACACTGCCAAATTCATCGGTAACGTAAAGACCGGGTTTACGCCGGTGACGGTGGCGACTGGCGCCACCTACACCATGAACGACGGCAATCGGTTCATACTGGACCGAACGTCAACCGGTTTTACGGTGTCTGGCACCGGCACGCTGGGCGTGGCAGCGGGAGGTACCGGCACCATCACCGGTATCTACACCCAGGACGCTACCGCCACGTTCCGCACCCACGTGACTGACGCCACAACCTTTGGCAAACTGCTGGTAGCAGACGGGTTCATCTTGAGTGGCTCTGCCACCCTGCCTGCATCGGCGAAGTTTGACGTGGTGACAGGCAACGCCGCCACCTGCGGCGGCATCACGGCCGGCACCACGCTGGCCGGGGTGATATCTGCTGCAACCAGTCTGACTGCACCGTCTTTCGCTACCGTCACCGACGACTGCACCAACATCAATTTCACAGCAGTCAAGAACGGCAACGCCGTCGATCTGGTCGCCAGCGCTCCCGCGCCCACCACCTGGGCCGTCACCGGTGCCAACAACGGCAACGGCACCGTCAGCTGCGCCAGCCCCGTCGCCAACAATGGCACGGCCACCTGCACCGGCACCGCCAGCGGCGGCTACGCCCTGGCCAGTGCGGCTGGCAGCAGCACGCTGTGTGGCACCATCAGCGTGTCTGGCAACACCATCACCGCCGGCCCGGTCACAGCGGCTTGCACGGTGACCGGCACCTTTGCATCCACTGCCACCTATGCCGTCACTGCCACAGCCAACCCTGTGGCCGGCGGCAGTGTCAGTTGCACCCCGGCCAGTGGTATTGCCTCGGGCGGCAGCAGCACCTGCAGCGGCACAGCCAACGCTGGCTACACATTCACCAACTGGGGTGGAGACTGCAGCAGCGCAGGCAGCACTGCCTCCTGCACCCTGACCAATGTCACCGCAGCCAAGAGCGTGACGGCCAACTTCACCGCAGCCAGCACCAGTCAAGCCAACCTACCGACCACTGCCAACGGGGTGACTGCCAACATGAGCGTGAGCGGGTGCGCGAGCATCAGCACTGCGGCGTTCGCCGCGCCCGCAGCTGGAGCGCCCAGCAACACCACCTTCCCGTTCGGCATGCTGGGCTTTACCCTGAATGGCTGCATCAGCGGCCCAGTGGCGGTGACCATAAACTACTCACAGCCACTGCCCAGCGGAGCCACGTTCTACAAAAACATCAACGGCACCTATTCCGCCTACCCGGCCACGCTGGGGGCCAACACGGTTACCTTTAGCCTGACCGATGGAGGTAGTGGAGATGCCGATGGTCAGGTAAATGGCAGCATCCGAGATCCGGGCGGTATTGGCGTGCCCGGCAGCACCGCCCCCATTCCTACGCTGTCCGAGTGGGGCCTGATCTTCCTGTCGAGTCTGATGGCCATGTTCGGCATTCAGCACACGCGCCGGCGCAAGGGTGCCCAGGCATAAGCGCAGGCAGTGATCCGGCGACGGACGCCGTCGGGTGCCGGTACACTTTGCAAATGCCTGCGCCCGCCATGAATACGCCCAACCAGCCGTCGAACGACATCTTCAACGTACTGGTCAACACGCGCCATGGCCCCATGCTGGCCAACCGCAATGACCGCTATGTGGGGCAGTCCATCATTGCGTACGGCGAGTTCTCCGAGGGCGAGTCCAAAATGTTTTGCCAGTTGGTGGGCGCCGGCGACGTGGTGGTGGAGGCGGGCTCCAACATTGGTGCGCATACCTTGCTGCTGTCGCGCCTGGTCGGTGCGCTTGGCCTGGTCTACGCCTATGAGCCACAACGCATCGTTTTTCAGACGCTGTGCGCCAACCTGGCGCTTAACCAGTGCCTGAACGTGGTGGCCAGGCAGCAGGGATTGGGCAGCGACACAGGCCAGATGGTTTTGCCTGGGGTTGACCCGCGCCAGGTGAACAACTTTGGTGGCCTGGCGCTGCTGGCGCAAGGCCCGGGCGAAAGGGTGGACATTGCCAGCATTGACAGCTTGGGTTTGCCTGCCTGCAAGCTGATCAAGGCCGACGTGGAGGGCATGGAGGCCGAGGTGCTGCTGGGTGCCAAGCAAACTCTGGCGCGTTGCCGGCCGCTGCTGTACCTGGAGAACGACCGTGCAGAAAAATCTGCGGCGCTGATCGGGCTGATTCTTGACCTGGGCTACCGGGTGTGGTGGCATGTAGCACCGCTATACAACCCGGACAACTTTTTGAAAAACCCGAGCAACCAGTTTGGCGGCACCGTGTCGATCAACCTACTGTGCCAGCCTTCCGAGGCAGCGCGCCCGGTGGAGGCGATGAGAGAAATCAAGAACCCGGCCGATAGCTGGAACGATGCGCCCCCGATATCATGAGCATTGCCAGCCTTGAATCAGAAAGCATAGAGATTTTTCGGGAGGCTGTGGCCAGCGCACAGAAGCCGGTGATGCTGTACTCGACCGGCAAGGATTCTTCAGTCTTGCTGCACCTGGCGCGCAAGGCTTTCTATCCGGCGCCGCCGCCGTTCCCGCTGTTGCATGTGGACACCACCTGGAAGTTTCGGGACATGCTGGCGCACCGCGACAGGGTTGCGGCCGAGGCCGGCATGGAGTTGATCATTCATGTCAATCAAGCCGGCCTTGATGCGGGCGTCAATCCCTTTGCCCATGGCTCCGGCTACTACACGGACATCATGAAGACGCAAGCACTCAAGCAGGCACTGGACCGTCGCCAGTTCGATGTCGTGTTTGGTGGGGCGCGGCGCGATGAAGAGAAGTCGCGCGCCAAGGAACGCATCTTTTCGTTCCGTGCACCCGGCCACCGCTGGGAGCCCAGCGCCCAGCGGCCCGAACTCTGGAACCTGTACAACACCCACATCCGCCCGCTCGAGAGCATCCGTGTCTTTCCGATTTCAAACTGGACCGAACTCGACGTCTGGCAGTACATCCAGCAGGAGAGGATCGCCATCGTGCCGCTGTACTTTGCCAGGATGCGGCCCGTTGTGCAGCGCTGCAGCACCTGGATCATGCAGGACGATGAGCGCCTGCCACTGGAGCCGGGTGAATCACCCCAGATGCGCATGGTGCGCTTTCGCACGCTGGGATGCTATCCCCTGAGCGGCGCCATAGAAAGCACCGCCTCCACGCTGGACGAGATCATTGCCGAAACCTGTGCTGCGCGATCCTCGGAACGTCAGGGCCGCTTGATCGACTCGGACCAACCCGGCTCAATGGAGAGGAAGAAGCAGGAGGGATATTTCTGATGAGCCTCCAATTGGAACGCCCGACGCTTCGCTTCATCACCTGCGGCAGCGTGGACGACGGCAAGTCGACATTGATCGGTCGTCTGCTGTTTGAGGCCAAATGCATCTTTGAAGATCAATTGCAGGCACTGACAGACGACTCCAGGAAATACGGCACACAAGGCGAGCGTATTGACTTTGCGTTGCTGGTCGATGGACTGCAGGCAGAGCGTGAACAGGGCATCACCATCGACGTAGCCTACCGCTTTTTTGCAACCGACCGGCGCAAGTTCGTGGTCGCCGACACCCCGGGCCATGAGCAGTACACCCGCAACATGGCCACCGGCGCATCCACTGCGCAACTTGCGGTGATTCTGGTGGATGCGCGCAAGGGTGTCGTCACCCAGACGCGGCGTCACTCGCGGATCGTGGCGATGATGGGGATCCGCGATGTGGTGCTGGCCATCAACAAAATGGATCTGTTCAACTTTGACCAGGCGGTGTTTGACCGCATCGATGCCGACTACCGGGCATTTGCTGCGGCCCTGGGCTTTGTGACGATCCAGTCGATCGCGCTGTCGGCGCTTGAGGGCGACAATGTGTTCAAACCCAGCTCAAAAACGCCCTGGTACAGCGGCCCGAGCCTGATGCGCCACCTGAACGAGATCGAAGTTTGCGCGGGCCCTATAGACGCAGCGTTTCGCATGCCGGTTCAGTGGGTCAATCGGCCCAATGCCGATTTCCGGGGTTACTGCGGGCGCGTGGCCCAAGGTGCAGTCCAAGTTGGCGATGCGGTGCGCGTGCTCCCATCGGGTGTGCAGAGCCGCATCAAGTCAATCGTAGTCTGGCAGGGCGAGATCGATCACGCGGGCATCGGAGATTCGATCACGCTGACGCTGGCCGATGAAGTGGCGGTCGGGCGCGGCGATGTTCTGGCCGCTGCCGACCAGCCTGCGGAGGTGGCGGATCAGTTCGAAGCGCGCCTGTTGTGGATGAGTGCCCAACCGCTGATGCCGGGGCGCTCATACCTGCTGAAGCTGCACACGCAGGAGGTGGCGGCCAGCGTCACAGACATCAAGCACCGTGAGGACATTGACAGCGGCGGCCACCTGACGGCCAGGACGCTGGGCATGAACGAAATTGGCATGGTCAACCTGTCGCTGGCGCGACCCGTCGTTTTTGAGCCGTACGCCGTCAACCGCACGCTGGGCGGTTTTATCCTGATCGACAAACTCACTTTCGAGACGGTAGGCGCGGGCATGATCGTGTTTGCCTTGCGCCGCGCTTCAAACATTCATTGGCAGGCCTTGACGGTGGACCGCGCGGCGCGCGCGGCCATCAAGCACCAGGTGCCGCGCTGCATCTGGTTTACCGGGCTGTCAGGTTCGGGCAAATCGACGATTGCCGATTTGCTCGATAAGAGACTGCATGCGCAGGGCCTGCACACCTACCTTCTGGATGGCGACAACGTGCGCCACGGACTCAACCGCGATCTCGGATTCACGGAAGCGGATCGGGTGGAGAATATTCGCCGCGTGGCGGAGGTGGCGAGGCTGATGCTAGATGCCGGATTGATTGCATTGGTGTCATTCATCTCGCCGTACCGGGCTGACAGACAGATGGCGCGCAGCCTTTTTGCGCCGGGTGAGTTTGTCGAAGTGTTTGTGGACGCCTCGCTCGCTGAATGCGAGCGGCGTGATCCCAAGGGCCTGTATGCGAAGGCCCGCCGTGGCGAGTTGCCGAACTTCACAGGCATCGACAGCCCGTATGAACCGCCGCAGACACCGGAGGTTCATCTGCAGACCGCGAACTCGGTCGCACAAGCCCAGGCAGATCACCTGGCCCAATGGTTGGGCGCGCGCGCCTAGGCTGGCACCATGGCCAAGCGATTGCAGGAATTGACACAGGCAGAACACCTTGCCGAAAGCGGGCATCTGATTGAGGCGGAACAGCGCTACCGGGCCATCGTCCAGGCAAACACGAACCATCACGAAGCATGGCACTCGCTGGGCCTGCTGGCTTTCAACACCGGCAGGCTGGCGCTGGCCGTGCAGTGCATCGAGGCGGCGATTGCCATCAACGCCAAGGTGGCGCTGTACCACCGCAACATCGGCGAGATGTACCGCCGCCTGGGCCAGTTGGACAAGTCGGTGCAGGCGGGCCGACACGCCACCAAACTCGCGCCCGCCGATCTGGACGCGCATTACAACCTGGGTCTGGCCTGCACTGACGCCAAGGATTACGCCAAGGCCATTCAAAGCTACCGCAAGGCGCTCAAACTCAACGCT
Source organism: Rhodoferax sp. (assembly GCA_049315845.1). Classification (GTDB taxonomy): domain Bacteria; phylum Pseudomonadota; class Gammaproteobacteria; order Burkholderiales; family Burkholderiaceae_C; genus Rhodoferax. The sequence goes on along the minus strand of JBMOJJ010000113.1, from coordinate 5,344 downwards.
CAGCACGGCCTTTCGTGGAACAACCTGGGCTCGGCGCTGGAGCAGCAAGGCGACAAGGCGGCGGCGCTGCAGGCCTACCAGAAAGCCATTGCCATCAACCTGCTGCACGCCGAGGCGCAGAACAATGCGGGTGCAATTTACAGCGAGCAAGGCAAACTGGACGAGGCGCGCGCCTGCTTTCAGGCGGCAATTGATGCCAGGCCCGATTTTGTTGAGGCGCACTACAACTTCTCGTCGCTCAAGACCTACAAACAGGATGACCCGCACCTGGCGATGCTGGAGCGCGTGCATGCCCAGCGCCAGACGCTGTCGGACCACGCCCGCATTCGCTACAGCTTTGCGCTGGGCAGGGCGCTGGACGACACCGGCGCCTTTGACCGGGCCTACGCCGCCTATGAAGAGGGCAACCGCCTGCAGCACGCCCTGCTGCCGATGGACGAGGCCCGGGCCGATGCGCTGCTGTCACGCATCATGGCGGTGTTTGACACGCCATTTTTTGAGGCACGAAGGACGTGGCGGGGCGCGACTGACCCGCAGCGAACCCCTATTTTCATTGTCGGCATGCCGCGTTCAGGCACCACGCTGCTGGAGCAGATTCTGTGCAGCCACCCGTCGGTGCATGGTGCCGGTGAGCTGATTGAACTGAACGAGGCGGTCACACAGGCCACTGGTGCGGGCTCTCGCCAGCCGTTCACCGCCGGTGTTGTCGCGCTGTCTGAGGCTGACCTGAAACGGCTGGGTGATGACTACCTGAAACGGGTCTGGAAGCTCTCGCCCGAAAGCGCCTTCATCACCGACAAGATGCCGGCCAACTTTTTTTACCTGGGCCTGATTCACCTGGCGCTGCCGCACGCCAAGATCATCCACGCCATGCGCGACCCTATGGATTCGTGCTTCTCGTGCTATTCGCGCCTGTTCAACGACACCATGGAGTTTGCCTACGACCAGGGCACGCTGGGGCGCTACTACGCGCGCTACATGACGCTGATGCGCCATTGGCACAAGGTGCTGCCAGCCGGCATGATTCTGGACCTGCCCTACGAAGACATGGTGGCCGACACCGAAACCCAGGCGCGGCGGATACTGGAGTTCGCTGGTCTGCCGTGGGATGCGAACTGTCTGAAGTTTCACGAAAACACGCGGCTGGTCAAGACCGCCAGCGTGGCGCAGGTGCGCAAGCCCATCTACAAAAGCTCGGTGGCGCGCTGGAAACACTTTGCCCCGCATCTGCGCACGCTGCATGAACTGGTGAAGGGCTACCGACCGGCCGACGATGCCTGGAATCTGGTTGCGCAAGTGCCGACTTTGCCAGCAGTGCGGTCGGCGATTCATGCAGGCGGCACGGCCGACGCCTGGCACAGCGAAGGCATTGCCCTTTACCGGCAAGACCGTTTTGACGAAGCCCTTGCGCTGTATGAGCGGGCACTGGCGTTGCAGCCAAATTTTCCGGGACTGCTCAACAGCAAGGGGTTTCTGCTGCAAGACCTGGGCCGCATGGAGGAGGCACTGGCCTGTTTTCAACGTGCGCTGGAACTGGCCCCCGAATTTTCCATGGCACGCCTGAACCTGGGCATGGCGCAACTCAAGCTGGGCGACTGGCACAACGGTTGGGACAACTACGAGGCGCGCTGGACCGGCTCGGCCGAAGCGGGCAACGGCAGTCTGAGCCGGCCCCTGTCGCCGCTGCCGCAGTGGAATGGCGAGGGCAATACACCGGCCAACACCCAGGCCAAACGCCTGCTGGTGATCACTGAGCAGGGTTTTGGCGACACCTTTCAGTTTGCGCGCTATCTGCCGCTGGCGGCGCAGCGCTTTGCCAAGGTCGGCTTTGTGTGTTCAGCGCCCACCTTGCGGCTGATGGAGTGGGCTTACGGTGACAGCATCGTGACTTTCACGCGTATGCCAAGCGATGAAGAGTCGTGGGCGGCCTGGGACCTGCACTGCCCCTTGATGTCGCTGCCGCGCGCCTTTGCCACCCGGCCAGACTCGATTCCGTGTGACTTGCCAACCCTGAAGGTGCCCGAAAAAGCACTGGCACACTGGCGCGAACGGCTTGAACTGGCGGCACCGGGCAGCCTGCGCATCGGCATTGCCTGGGCCGGGCGCAAGGCGCACCAGTACGACGGTCGGCGCAGCCTGCGTTTTGCACAAGTGCTGGCGCTGCTGGCCGATGAGCGCTTTACCTGGGTCAGTTTGCAGAAGTGGGCGCCAGAGGACGAGCGTCCGCAGACCCCGACCGATGTGGACTGGCTCGACTGGACCGAAGAGTTGACCGACTTTGCCGATACCGCAGCGCTGATTGCCAATCTGGACCTGGTGATTTCGATCGACTCGGCCATGGTGCATCTGGCCGGGGCCTTGAATCGGCCCGTGTGGATGCTGAATCGCTTTGACAGCGAGTGGCGCTGGTTTCACCGTCGCGATGAAAGCCCCTGGTACCCCAGGCTGCGCATCTTCAGCCAGACCACGTTTGGCGAATGGCAAAGTGTGTTGAGCGAGGTGCAGCAAGCCCTGAGCGCTTTGCCCGGACGGCGCGAACAGTCCAGAAAAGTACGCTCACACCGGCCTGTCAATCCAGCCCATGCGGCCATGCCGGTTTCCGCTGCCCCTGGCACGCCCGCAGCCGCTGTTTCAGCGCCAGATACCTTGAGCGTTGAGCAGGCCATGCAGTTGGCCAGCCAGCACCAGAGTGCGGGCCGCGTTGCCGAGGCGGAGCGCATCCTGCGCCAGATCTTGCAGATGCAGCCGCAGCATGCGCATGCGCTGCATCTGCTGGGCGTGGTGGCCTATCAGGCCGGCCGGCCAGCCATGGCACTGCAACTGATTGGGCAGGCGGTGGCGCTGGAGCCTGCAGTGGCGCTGTTTCACAGCAACCTGGCCGAGATGAACCGCCAGCAGGGTCGGGTGGATGACGCCATTCGTCACGGCCAGCAGGCGGTTGCGCTGGATGCCTCGATGGCTTCTGCGCACAGCAATCTGGGCATTGCCTGCTATGACGCCACGCGCTTTGATGAAGCCGAGGCGTGTCACCAGAAGGCGCTGGCGCTGCTACCCCATCTGCTGCAGTCCCTCAACAACCTGGGCAGCATTGCCCGGGCGCGCAAGGATCTTAGAACCGCCGCAACATGGTATGGCAAGGCGCTGGCCGTCAACGCGGATTACCTGGAGTCGCTTTCCAACCTGGGCGCTGTGCTGGTGGAGGACGATGCGGCCGATGCGGCAGAGCCGCACCTGGTGCGCGCCCTGCAGCTTCGCCCCGACTACCCCGAAGCTCTGTGCAATCTGGGGCTGGTGCGCCTCAAGCAGGACCGCACCAGCGAGGCCAGTGCGCTGCTGCACAGATCACTGGCGCTGCGGGCGGACTACCCCGAGGCGCTGGTGGGCCTGGCCCGCGCCTGCCATGAAGCCGACCAGCTTGACGAAGCACGCCGTCTGGTCAAGCGGGCCACCGAGGTGGCACCCGAGAAGGCCGATGCCTGGTGCCAACTCGGGTCGTTGGCAATGGAAATGGGCGACGCCGCTGACGCCCAGGCCGCTTACCGGCGGGCATTGCAGATTGACGCCGACATGGCCGATGCCCTGACCGGCCTGGGCAATCTGCGGCTTGAAGAAGGCAAGATCGATGAATCGGTCAGGCTGCTGGAGCAGGCCATTGCACACAGCCCGGACAATCTGGGTGCCCGCTTTCACCTGACGCAGGCGCGCAAGGTCTTGCCCGGCGATGCCAACCTGCTAGCGCTGCAAGCGCTGCAAGGCGACGAGCCGGGCTGGAACGCTGACAAGCGCATTTCTTACAACTACGCCTTGGGCAAGGCCTATGACGACCTGAAGGCCTATGACCTGGCGTTTAACCACTTCCTCGAAGGCGCGCGCCTCAAGCGTGCCAAGCTGAGCTACAACGCCGATGACGATGCGGCGCGCGGGCGGCGCATTGCCTCGGTGCTCAATCGTGACTTTCTGGAAAGTCTGCGCGGCCACGGCGACCTGTCTGCGGTGCCAGTGTTTGTGCTGGGCATGCCACGCTCCGGCACCACGCTGACCGAGCAGATCATTGCCAGCCACCCGGCGGTGCATGGTGCCGGTGAACTGCGCGACCTGATGGAGGTGGTGCAGGGTAAAACTCAGGCCGGGCATTTTCAGCCCTTTCCAGAAAACCTGGCAGCACTGTCACCCGATACCTTGCGCGCCTGGGGCCGCGAGTACGCCCTGCGCCTCGCACGGCGCGCGCCCAATGCCCTGCGCATCACCGACAAGATGCCGGCCAACTACCTGGCACTCGGCTTGATCCCGCTGATGCTGCCCAACGCGAAGATCATTCACGTCAAGCGCAACCCGGTGGACACCTGCGTCTCGTGCTTTACCCGCTTGTTCAACCGGCATCAGGACGCCACTTATGAGCTCAATGAACTGGGCCGCCACTACGCCACCTACGCCCGGCTGATGCAGCACTGGCGTGCTGTGCTGCCGGCGAGTAGTTTCATGGAAGTGCAGTACGAGGATATCGTGGCCGACATGCAAGGCCAAGCCCGGCGACTGATCGACTGGGTGGGCCTGCCGTGGGACGAAGCCTGCCTTGATTTTCACAAGACCGAGCGCAACATCCGAACCGCCAGCGTCACCCAGGTGCGCCAGCCCATCTACAACACCTCCGTCGCGCGTTGGCGGCATTATGAGAAATTCTTGGGACCGCTGTTGGAGGGCTTGGGGGAGCATGTAACTGAAACGCCGAGATCAACGCTGCTTTGCTGCCGATGAGAGCCCGAAGCTCGCCGCCTTTGTCATTGCGGCGCATCTGCTGCCCCAGCACCTTGAGCAGCCACTCGTCGGTGATCCGGTCCAGCCTTTGCTGGGCGGCGGCAACGGCCAGTGTCTCCAGTGTGTTGAGCAGTCGCCGCGCCGACTACCCGGCGTTCATCTGTCGTGGCGCACCGGAATCAGCGGCTGGACGCGCCTGGTGCGGCAGCAGACGCGGCAGGTGTGAGCACGACTGGGGCGGCCGGAATGCGCATCGCCGCGTCTTCAAAGGTGCCCGCCCTGGCGTCTTCGTGGCAGGCATCACAGTTGTACCTGTGTTTGACTTCCGGGTTGGCCCAATCAGCGCCGCTGATGTCCCGGTGCTTTTTCACCCAGAAGGGGGTCTCGGTGATGCGCAGCGGAGTGCTGTCACCGGGAATGGATTGCTCTATCTTGAAGGCTGCCTCGGTGAGGTGTTTGTCGGCTGAATTGTCGGTGAGGAATTTCAGCACGGTCGCGACCGTTGGCGCGTCGAGCTTGAGTTTCCTGCCAAAGTGGTCGTGTTTCTCCGCCAGCAGTTTTTCCCATGAGCGACTCGGCAGCAGCGCCG
>JBMOJJ010000112.1:0-10906 GCA_049315845.1 Rhodoferax sp. | reverse complement strand
TTGACGCAGGCTCTGCACGATGTTGCAAGGAGTGACGCGCTGGGTGTGATTCTGGCCGCAAAGGGGCCCGTCTTTAGTGCCGGCCATAACTTTGGCGACATGGCGGGTGCGAGCCTTGAGCAGGCGCGCGAGCTGTTTGCCGTTTGCACCACCATGATGGACGCCATCCAGGCCATACCGCAACCGGTGATTGCCAGGGTCCATGCGCTGGCCACGGCCGCCGGCTGCCAGCTGGTGGCGAGTTGCGATTTGGCGATTGCCGCCGACACGGCATCGTTTGCCATTCCTGGCGGCAAGGGCGGCCTGTTCTGCCATACGCCGCTGGTCGCGATTGCGCGCAGCGTCGGTCGAAAGCGGGCGCTGGAAATGGCGCTCACGGGCGATGCAATCGATGCCAAGACAGCGGCCGAGTGGGGACTCATCAACCGCTGCGTGCCGGCCGACCAGCTCGACGCCGCGACCCTCGATCTGATCCACCGCGCCAGCCGCGGCAGCGCGCTTTCCAAGGCACTGGGCAAGCAGGGCTTCTACCGACAGGTCGGCTTGCCGCAGGATCAGGCCTACGCGATGATGGTTGAACTGATGGCTTCTGCGGCCATGACACCGGACGCGCAGGAAGGCATACAGGCCTTTCTGGAAAAACGCCACGCGCATTACACGCAGCGTCCCCCCGCCTCTGCTTGTTAAGCCGGTGCGCGCCGGGTGGCGCCGAATTTTGAGCAATAGTCAACCGCCACGGCGGCTTGCGCCGGCCAGATGGCGTCAAAACTCGACCCAGCCATCAAATCTTCTGGCAGCGGTTCGGCCTGCATCAGCACCGCCTTGGCCCTGACTGCGGGGGCCAGGTGCAGTGGTACGCCCAGTTCACGGTCAACATGTGCACCGCCTGCCAGTAGAACCACGGTCTTGCCGGTCTGAACCGCCTTGGACACGGTTTGCGCCATCGCGAGATCACGCGCAATCTGGATCCGCGCCATCGGCGCAATCTGGCTCTCGGGCAGCATATCGCAGTGGCCGCTGCGAATGCTTTGCTGCTGTGCCTTGAGCGCGGGACCGCTCAGCAGCCGATCAAGCCCGGTATTGGCCATCGCGTCGCGCAGACCGGCACGCGGCAGGTTCGCGCCCAGCACCGGCACGCCGGCCCGTACCGACGCCATGACCGCCGGCCCGTAGGCGGCCCAGGGCCAGCCATCGTCGCTCCACTGCAGGGCGCTGCGCACAGCTTCTTCGCTCGCATCCGGCGTCAGATGCGCGGTTGACCGACCCTGACTGGCCATCTCCAGCGCCAGCGCGGCCAGCGCGTCCTGCGAGGCCAGCGTTTGCACCACAAGACGGTGCACCCGCTGGTGATCCTGGGCGTCGTGCTGCTCCCCGAGCAGGATCACATCGGCCGGCAGGAGTTGACCGAGCAACTGGACTCGACTGCTATCGGAATAGGGGTAAGCGACCGGACCGGGAGCATGGGCGCAAGCGGCGATGCCAGCCACCAAAGCCAGCGCGAAAAGCCCCTTGACGATCAACAAAAGCGCCTTCCCGAGGGCCGGCTGATCAGTGCACGACGACCGGGTTTTGCGCCAGCTCGGCGTACTGCTCCAGCGTGTCTTCAACCTCTTCCTGGGTCGGCGTCTTTTGTTGCCAGGCAGAAATTTTCTGTTGAAACAGCTCCGCCCAGGAGCCATCCAGATAGACCTCCTTGCCGGCGCGCTTGTCAACGATTTCAAAACCGTGGCGCGCCAGCACTGGCACCAGAAGAACCTGTTCGACCGGCTCGCCATCGGCCTCACTGACGGCGTCCGCTGCGACCGCATTGGCCAGCATATGTGTCACCGAATAGGTGTCGGAGTCGTAAAGCGTGTGCATGCCTGATTATCCCTTAAATGTGCTTTGCATGCAGGTGGCCATGCAGGCCGCAATTTCAAGAGCCCGCCCGCCGATCGACTGAATTTCAGGCCTGAGGCTCGCTGGCCAGCCATTGTTGATCGATGTAGTCGCCATTGGATTCGGTGATCCTGATCCGGGCCGGCAGATAGCCGAGCGCCGGTGCCAGCCACAACTCCACCTTCTGGTCAAATTCCCGTCTCGGATTGCGCACCAGTTTGCGTGTCGCCTGCTGCCCGCCCGGCAGCGTCAGCAATTCGTCTTCTTCCACGGTGAACAGCCAGGTATCCGCATCGCGCGGACCCACAATCTGCACGGCGATGGTGCTGGCCGCCGGAAAACGACCCGGATCGCCGGCGATCATCGCAGCCAGTTGCACAACGATGCTCAGCCGATCCTGCGCGCCCGCCAGCAGTGGCGCTTCCGGCGTGTTCACGCTGAAGATGATCTTTCCTTGTTCGCGAACAAAATGAGCGGCAACCTCGCTGCGGTATTTGTCCGAAAAGCGCAAGGGCATCAGACCTTCGTCCGTGATCTGCCCGCGACTGGTCTGAACCCGGCCTATCCCGAACGCGCCGGCGCTCAGTCGGGCGTCGTAGCTTTCACCCATGCGTCGCCACGCCAGCTCGGCATTCAGACTGAACGGGAACTTGTTGGATGTCACCCGGTATTTGAGGGTCACCGACCCCGGCACCGCGTAAGCGCCGGCAGAAACGGTCTGCTCGCGCAGCGAGCGTGGCGCCGGGAGCATCTGCTCGGCCGCGCTGGGGCCGCCCTGCGATACGTCGGCTTTGTCAGGGCCGCTGTTGCCTTCAGCGACGCTGCCGGCCTGCGGCGCCGCGGCCGCTTCGCCGGCCGGGTCAGCAGCGGGCTCAGCAGCGGCGGGCACAGGGTCGATCTGAACCGGCGCTGGCCGCACCGGCGCCTGCGCGGCTGTCTTGACAGACCTGCGCTGTGGAGGCGCCACGGCAGGGACGAATTCAATGCTGCGCGTACTGAAGAACCGGTCCGACGGGCTCGGTGGCGGTCCGACGCTGATTACCATGGTCTGCAACAGCACAAGGTGCACCAGCAGCACGGCAACAACAAGCAGCGCCATCAGCCTGAATGACAGAACGGTATCGACACGCTTCATTAGCCAGCAGTCCCTGTGAAACCAGCCACTTGCAAAGACGCAACGGGCACCAGTCACCCGCCATTTTTGTTCCGTGAGCCGACCAGCGCGCATTATGCAGCCGCGCGCCGTGTCGGTCGGGGTGTCTCATACAATGCACGCTCCTTTTTGTTTATGACCGCGGAGACAGTTTGAAGGAAGAAGTTCACACCCTGGCCGATCTGTACCGGATGATGGTGCGCATCCGTGCGTTCGAGAATGCGGCCGAGGCGGCCAGCCAGGGCGGCGTCAGCGCCTACGGCAAGGCGGCCGACGGCAGTGCCAAGGTCCGCGGTCCGCTGCACCTTTCGACCGGTCAGGAGGCCGTTGCGGCTGGCGTATGCGCGCACCTGCAACGCATCGATTACCTGACATCGACCCACCGCGGCCACGGTCACACGCTGGCCAAGGGTGCCAGCCTGCAGGCCATGATGAGCGAATTGTTCGGCAAGGCCGGTGGCGTCAATGGCGGCAAGGGCGGCTCGATGCACATTGCGGACTTTTCTGTCGGCATGCTCGGTGCCAACGGCGTGGTCGGCGCCGGCCTGCCAATCGCGGTCGGTGCCGCTCATGCGCAAAAACTGCGGGGACGAGACGGCATCACGGTCTGCTTCTTTGGCGACGGCGCGATCAACCGCGGGCCGTTTCTGGAGGCTCTGAACTGGGCGCGGGTCTATCAGTTGCCCGTGCTGTTCGTCTGCGAAGACAACCGCTGGAGCGCAACGACCGCGAGCGGCCCGATGACCGCCGGCGAAGGCGCTTCGGCGCGCGCGCTGAGTCTGGACATTGCGGCGCTGCAGGTGGACGGCAACGATGTCGTGGCGGTCCATGAAGCGGCGGCAAAGCTGGTGCAGCAAGTGCGCGCTGGCCTTGGCCCGCGCCTGCTGCATGCGATCACCTACCGCGTCAAGGGCCATGTCTCGGTCGACCTGGCCGCCTACCGCAAGCCCGAGGAACTGCAGGCCGCGCTGAAGACCGACCCGATTGCGCGCGCCCGCGAACAGTACCTGGCCCTGCCCGGCACCGATGCGAAGCAACTCGACGCGATCGAACAGGCCGCCACAGAAGAAGTCGCCGCTGCGCTGAAAGTCGCCGATGCCGCCCCCTGGCCGGATGCCGCCACCGCCTTCACCGACGTCCAGACCACAGGAGCAGGCCAATGGCGCTGATGACTTACGCGCAGGCCGCCGCGCTGGCCCTGCAGCACGAGATGGCGGCCGACGCCAATGTGGTGGTGATCGGCGAAGACGTCGGCCGCGGCGGCATCTTCGGCCAGTACCAGGGCCTGCAGCAAACCTATGGCGCGCAGCGCGTGATTGACACACCGATCAGCGAAGCCGCGATCATGGGCGCCGGCGTCGGCATGGCGCTGGCCGGCCTGCGCCCGGTGATCGAGATGCGCGTGGTCGACTTTGCACTGTGCGGTATGGACGAGATCGTCAACCAGGCCGCCAAGAACCGCTTCATGTTCGGCGGTCAGGGCCGCGTGCCCGTGGTGGTGCGCATGCCGATCGGCATCTGGGACGCATCCGCCGCCCAGCACTCGCAGTCACTGGAGAGCTGGTTCGCGCATCTGCCTGGCGTGGTCGTGCTCTGCCCGGCAACGCCGCAGGACAACTATTCGCTGCTGCGCGCGGCATTGGCCAGCGGCGACCCGGTGGTCTATATGGAGCACAAGACACTGTGGGGCCTGAGCGGTGAAGTGGATGAATCGCAGCGGGCGACACTCGGGCAGGCGCGCGTGCTTCGAGCCGGCGCGCAGCTCACGCTGGTGAGCTGGAGCAAGCAACTGCAGGCCTGTGAAGCGGCTTGCGAGCAGCTTTCGCGCGAGGGCATCGAGGCGGAGCTGATCGACTTGCGCACCATCTGGCCTTGGGACCGCGACACCGTGCTCAATTCCTGCGCCAGGACAGGCAAGCTGCTGGTGGTGCACGAGGCGGTTCAAGCCGCCGGCTTTGGCGCCGAGATTGCGGCCAGTGCGGCCGAGGCTACCGGCTGCAAGATCAGCAGGCTCGGCGCGCCCCGCATTCCGGTCGGTTACGCGCCGGTGCTGGAAGCGCAATCACGCATCAGCGCCGACGACGTCGCGATGGCGGCGCGCAAGATCCTGGGCTGAGCGCCTGTCAAACCGGTCCCGCACATTCGACGCCCTCCCCTGATCCAGAACCAACCCAGACTGCCGATGCACTTGCCCCACGAACCCACCCATTTACCGATCGAAGTGCCTGACCCCTCGGCGCAGGACGAGGTCACCGTCATTCCGCTCAAGATCGAGGACTGGCTCACCGTCATTGCGATGGGGCTGCTCTCGCTGATCACCTTCGGTAATGTGCTGGTGCGCTATTTCACCAGCCAGTCGTTTGCCTGGACCGAGGAGTTCTCGGTCTTCCTGATGATCGTGCTGGCGCTGGTGGCGGGCTCCGCCTCGGTGGCGCGCAATCGCCAGATCCGCATCGAGTTCTTTGCCGACAGCGGCTCTCCCGCGCGCCAGCGGGCGCTGGCGCGCTTCGGCGCGATCACGGTGTTCCTGCTGTTTTCCCTGATCGCGGCGCTCAGCACGCGCATGGTGTACGACGACATCCGCTTTGGCGAAACCTCGCCGGGCATCGGTGTGCCGCAGTGGTGGTACACGGTCTGGCTTCCGGTGATGTCGGTGGCGATTGCCGGACGCGCGCTGGGCCTGTTTATCCGCCGGGGACGCAGAGCATGAGCGCCGCGCGGGGCCACCCCGAGCCAGCGAACACCCCCTCGGGAGGCAGCGAGGACGCGTTAGCGCCGAGCGCAGGGGCCTTTTCATGATCCCGACGCTGCTATTTGCGGCGTTCGTCGTCATGATGCTGATGGGCGTGCCGATCGGTGCGGCCTTGGGGCTGGCTGGCGCCGCCTGCATCGCGCTGGCCAATACCGACGCGCTCTGGTTCGGCCTGCTGGCGGTGCCGCAAAACTTCTACGCCGGGCTGGGCAAGTACCCGCTGCTGGCGATTCCGATGTTCGTGCTGGTGGGCTCCATCTTCGACCGCTCCGGCGTCGCCCTGCGGCTGGTCAACTTTGCGATTGCGATCGTCGGGCGCGGCCCCGGCATGCTGCCACTGGTGGCGATCCTGGTGGCGATGTTCCTGGGTGGCATTTCGGGCTCGGGGCCGGCCAATGCGGCCGCCGTCGGTTCGGTCATGATCGCCGCCATGTCGCGCGCCGGTTACCCGGCGGCATTCTCGGCCAGCGTGGTCGGCGCCGCGGCCGCGACCGACATCCTGATCCCGCCCTCGGTCGCCTTCATCGTTTACTCGGTGCTGGTGCCCGGCGCCTCGGTGCCGGCGCTGTTTGCCGCCGGCATGATTCCCGGTCTGATGGCCGGTCTGGCGCTGATTATCCCGACCGTGCTGCTGGCGCGCAAGCACAAGATGGGCGCGCTCGAGGCCAGCCTGCCGCGGCCGCCGTTCTGGAAGAGTTTGCGCGAAGCGACCTGGGGTCTGGCAGCGCCGGTGCTGATTCTGGGCGGGATGCGCGCCGGCTGGTTCACGCCGACCGAAGCGGCCGTGGTGGCCGTGTTCTACGGCCTGTTCGTCGGCATGGCGATCCACCGCACGATCAAGGTCAGGGATCTGTTCGTCATCCTGCGCGAGTCGGGCGAGCTGTCCGCGATCATCCTGCTGGTGGTCTCGCTGGCAGGCATTTTTGCCTATTCTTTGTCCACACTGGGCGTCATCGATCCGGTCACCCGCGCCATCGTCAACTCGGGCCTGGGCGAGTATGGCGTGCTGTCGCTGCTGATCCTGCTGCTGATCACTGTCGGCATGTTCCTGGACGGTGTCTCGATCTTTCTGATTTTTGTGCCACTGCTTTGGCCAATCGTCCAGTTCTACAAGTGGGACCCGGTCTGGTTCGGCGTCATCCTGACGCTGAAGGTCGCGCTGGGCCAGTTCACGCCGCCGCTGGCGGTGAACCTGATGGTGTCGTGCCGGATTGCCGGCGTGCGCATGGAAGAAACCGTGCGCTGGGTCGGCTGGATGCTGTTCTCGATGTTTCTGGTGATGGTCACCGTCATCATCTGGCCCGAGCTCGCGCTCTGGCTGCCACGCTATCTGGGCTATTAGGCCGCAGAGTTTTTTTATTTTATTCCAAAGGAGACTTGACCCATGAAATTACGCAGAACCCTTCTCAGCTTGGTCGCCGTGGCTGCGGCATTGAGCACCTTCGCGACGAGTGCAGCGGCCCAGACGCCGTACAAGGCAGAATACCGCATGTCGCTGGTGCTCGGGCCACCCCTGCCGTGGGGCACCGGCGGCAAAATCTGGGCCGACCTGATCAAGGAGCGCACGCAGGGGCGTATCAACATCAAACTGTATCCCGGCGTTTCGCTGATCCAGGGCGACCAGACGCGCGAGTTTTCAGCGCTGCGCCAGGGCGTGATCGACATGGCGGTCGGATCGACCATCAACTGGTCGCCCCAGGTCAAGGAACTCAACCTGTTCTCGCTGCCGTTCCTGATGCCCGACTATGCCGCCATCGACGCGCTGACCCAGGGCGTGGTCGGCAAGCAGATCTTCCAGACACTGGAAAAGGCCGGCGTGGTGCCGCTGGCCTGGGGCGAGAACGGCTACCGCGAGCTGACCAATTCGAAGAAGCCGATCAAGTCGCCTGCTGACCTGAAGGGAATGAAGATCCGCGTTGTCGGCTCGCCACTGTTCGCGGATACCTTCACGGCCTTCGGCGCCAATCCCACGCAGATGAGTTGGGCTGACGCGCAGCCGGCGCTGGCCAGTGGCGCGGTGGATGGTCAGGAAAACCCGCTGCAGTTGTTCCCGGTGCTCAAACTGCACAACGTGGGCCAGAAATTCGTCACCACCTGGGGCTATGTGGCCGATCCGCTGATATTTGTCGTGAACAAGGAGATCTGGGATTCGTGGACCAAGGCCGACCAGGCCATCGTGCGCCAGGCCGCCATCGACGCCGGCAAGCAGGAAATCGCACTGGCCCGCAAGGGCCTCATTGAGGCCGACAAACCCCTGCTCAAGGAAGTTGCCGGCTTCGGCGTCACGGTCACGCAACTGAGCGCCGCCGAGCGGGAAGTCTTCGTCAAGGCGACGCGCCCGGTGTACGACAAGTGGAAACCCACCGTTGGCGTTGATCTGGTCAAGGCGGCTGAAGCTGCCATCGCCGCGCGCAAGAAGTAAGATTTTTCTCTGCATCGAGGGCCTCCCGGACGGGAGGCCTTTTTTTTCGCCCCGGTCCGGTCACGATGCCTGATCTGCCGCTATGCCCAATCGGTCGCAAAGACGCTCCAGACACAGTTCACGCCGCGGCAAGCTGTCCGGCAAAGGTCTTGATCCCACGCAGCATCATCTCGATCGATACCGCCACCAGCACCAGGCCCATCAGGCGTTCCAGCGCCACCACCAGACGATCGCCCACGACGCGCTGGATGCGCTCGGCCAGAACCAGCACAACCGCGCTGACCAGCATCGTGACGCAAAGCGCCGCGATCCACTCCAGGCGCCGCTGCGGCGCCTGCGACACCAGCAGCAACACCGTCGCCAGCGCCGAAGGACCGGCGATGGCGGGAATCGCCAGCGGGACGATCAGTGGCTCGCCCGGCATCTCCACAGTGTCGGACTTGAGCGGTGGAAAGATCATCCGAAGCGCGATCAGGAACAAGATCACACCGCCCCCGATCTGCAGCGAAAGCTCGCTCAGATTCATCACGCGCAGGAAGCCGTCGCCGACAAACATGAAGGTCAGCAACAGCACGAAGGCGATCAGCACCTCGCGCAAGATGACCCGGGACCTGCGCTCGGGCAGCACGTGCTTGAGCGCGTTGGCGAATATCGGGATATTGCCGATCGGATCGGTGATCAGAATCAGCAGTATGGTGGCCGAAGCAAAGGTGTAATTCATGCCCGCAGGATAGCAGGCCGTAGCCGTCTTATGGCTGCTCTGCCTTCTGCTGGCAGGCCAGGCAGCGCGCCGCCTCGGGCGCCGCGTGCAGGCGGGCGGCAGGAATATCCTCGCCGCAATCAAGGCACTGGCCGTAGGTGCCCGCCTTGATGCGATCGAGCGCGGCATCGAGCAGCCTGAGCTCCGCGCTTTCACGCTCATCGAGCGCAAATTCCAGATCGCGCGCACTGTTCACTTGCGCATCGGAGTCCTCCGGACGGCCAAAGTGTTCAGCCGAAGCCTCGGCACGCCCGACCGAGCCACCGCGCAAGCTGGCCAACTGCTCCAGCAGGCTCGAACGTTGCGCCAGCAATTGCTTCTCAAAGGGGACCGTGATCTTTGTGCTCATGGAGGCACCTCCTGATTTGTATGACCATCGTGCACCTTCAGGCGGGATGCGTGTTTGATAGACGTCAAGACTTGCCTCGTCAGCGGCGTATCGATTTGAAGGCGCCGCTGGCCAGGCACACCGCCGTTGCGCCGGGTCGGGTGTTCAGGGATGCCAAGGGTGTCGGGAGGAAAAGTGCGAAAACATTGAAAATACTTGTGGATCGGCAATACGTGCCGGTGCACATTAGGTTAAGCTGCAATCGGCTTAGCAGTAACCGTTTCCCGCAATCATCTGGAGAGACCATGAGCGATTCACAAAATTCTGGCTTCGGCAAGTTCGTACCTGGTTTTGACTTTCTCCAGAATCTGGCCAAGGGGGCATCGCAAAACATCCCGCAAATGCCCAATCTGGCGAACTGGATTGCCCCCACTTTGAACGTCGAGGAGTTGGAAAAGCGCATCGACGAACTCAAGGCCGTGCATTTCTGGCTGGAGCAGAACTCGAAGGCGCTTGGCGCCACCGTTCAGGCGCTGGAAGTGCAGAAGATGACCTTGGCCACGCTCAAGGGCATGAATTTCAATATTGGCGACATGGCCAACGCGCTGAAACTCAAGGCTGCAGACACGATGTTTTCAGGGGTGCAGCGCGTCACTGACAAGGCGGCCTCGACCGCGCAAAGCATCTCGGAGGTGGCATCCGATGCGCAGGCTGTCGCCAAGCGGGTTCGCAAGGCGGCACAGCCGACGACGGCGACCGGACTGGTGGATCCGCTGCAGTTGTGGGGTTCGCTGACACAGCAGTTTCAGCAGATCGCAGCCAGCGCGATGAAGGACGTTGGCAAGAACACCGCCATCGATGTGACCAAGAACATGGCCAGCGGCCTTGCTAAGGAAGCCGTCAAAGCGACCAGGAAGGCTGCGTCCCATGCGATGAAGCCCAAGGCCGCGGTCAAAAAGGTTGCCAAAAAGACCGCTTGAAACGCCAAGCAAGGTTCCAGTTTCGACGATGAAGCTGTTTCCCTACGGCCATGCCACGCACCCCCAGTGGCGCATGGCCGCCGGTCTTGCGCTGGCCCAGGTGCGGGCCCAGATGGCGCTGCACGGCTATGCGAATACGCCAACGCTGGCCCTGCTCTACATCACTGATCACTATGCGCAAGAGGCGCAAGCTATTCTGGATCACCTGAGCGCGGAATTGCCTGAAATTACCGACTGGTCGGGCACCGTAGGCATCGGCATTGCGTCCAACAACGTGGAGTATTTCGACCAGCCGGCGCTGGCGCTGATGCTGTGCGAACTGCCGACCGACCAGTACCGCGTGTTCTCCGGTGTGGCACCGCTGGGTATCGGCTTTGAGGCCCATACCGCGCTGGTGCACGCCGACCCCGGCACCGCCGACCTGGGAGAACTGATCGAGGAAATGGCGGCGCGCACCACGACCGGTTACCTGTTTGGCGGCCTGTCATCCGGTCGCGCAAAGCTGCTCCAGTTCGCGGTCGGCGGCAACGGCAACATCAAGGGGCAGGGCGCCTCGACCGGCATCTTCAGTGGCGGCCTGAGCGGTGTCGCGTTTGGCGAACGGGTCTACCTGGTATCGCGCGTCACCCAGGG
>JBMOJJ010000111.1:0-11021 GCA_049315845.1 Rhodoferax sp. | reverse complement strand
CGGCGACGCCGCACGGTTGGGCCTGCAGGACGGCACCCTGGCCGAGATCACCAGCCAAACCGGCCAGGGGCCTCGAAGTGTGCAGGCGCAGGTGCAGATCAGCGCCGAGATGATGCCCGGCGTGGTCAGCCTGCCGCACGGCTGGGGCCACAACCTGCCCGGCGCCCGACTCAAGCTGGCCGCACAGCGCCCTGGTGCCAACCTTAACGCCCTGCTGGATGACCAGTTGCGCGACCCGCTTTCCGGCAATGCGGTGCTGGGGGGCGTGGCCATCACCCTGCAGGCCATCCCCCAAGGCGCCTGAACCATCCGTGCTGGACGTTTTGATTGTCGGCGCCGGACTCTCCGGCATCGGCGCAGCCCGCCACCTGCAAAAGAACTGCCCGGGCAGGACCTGGGCGATTCTTGAAGCGCGCGAAGCCATCGGCGGCACTTGGGACCTGTTCCGCTATCCCGGCATACGGTCCGATTCCGACATGCACACGCTGGGCTATTCGTTCAAGCCCTGGACCGAGCGCAAAGCCATTGCCGATGGCCCCTCGATCCTGCGCTACATCCGCAGCGCCGCGGATGAGACCGGCATCACCCAAAGCATCCGTTTTGGGCATGCGGTGCGGCGCGCCGAGTGGTCCACACCCGATGCCTGCTGGACGGTGCAGGTGGAACAAGAACCTTCAGGCGCCCTGGCGCAGATCAAGGCACGCTTTCTTTACCTGTGCAGTGGTTACTACAGCTATGCGCAGGGCCATCAACCGGCGTTCGAAGGTCAGTCGGATTTTCAGGGCGCACTGGTGTACCCGCAGTTCTGGCCCAAGGACCTGGAGTATCAGGGCAAGCAGATCGTCGTCATTGGCAGCGGCGCCACGGCCGTCACGCTGGTGCCTGAGATGGCCAAAACGGCCGCGCATGTCACCATGCTGCAACGCTCTCCCACTTACGTTGTTTCGCGGCCGTCGGAAGATGCGCTGGCCTTGTGGCTTGATCGCCATCTGCCCGGCCAACTGGCCTATCGCCTGACGCGCTGGAAGAACGTGCTGATCGGCATGTTCTTCTACCGGCTGGCACGACGTCGTCCGGCAGCGGTCAAGCAACGCCTGATCGATCTGGCTGCGAAGGAGCTCGGACCACAGTTTGACGTCGCCAGACACTTCACGCCAAGCTACAACCCCTGGGACCAGCGCGTTTGTGTCGTTCCCGATGGCGACATGTTTAAGCAGCTGCGCCAGGGCAAGGCGTCGGTCGTGACCGACACCATCGATCGCCTCACGCCGCATGGCATTCGCCTCGCCAGCGGACAGGAACTGGAGGCTGACATCATCGTCGTCGCTACCGGACTCAAGCTCAATATATTCGGCGATATCAGCGTTTTCGTTGACGGCATCCGCTACGACCCGGGGCCGGCCCTGACCTACAAAGGCATGATGCTGTCGGACCTGCCGAATCTGGCGCTGGCCTTTGGCTATACCAATGCGTCATGGACGCTCAAGGCCGACCTCACCGCCGGCTATGTCTGTCGGCTGCTGAACTACATGGACCTCCATGGGTATGCCGCCGTGGTCCCGCGCGGTGATCCGAACGTGGCGCAGCAGCCGTTTCTGGGATTCACGTCTGGCTACGTGCTGCGCGCCATCGCGCTTCTTCCGAAACAAGGCGACCGCAAGCCCTGGCAGGTACACCAGAACTATCTGGCCGACCTGCTCACCATTCGCTGGGGCCGCCTGGCCGATGGCGTCCTGCACTTCAGCAAACCGCAAGAAGCGCCGTGAACCTCGACAAGCAGAGGGTGATCATGCCTGCTTGAAATTCGACCCGTTCACCCGTTGCTGGCGGCAAAGGGCTGGCTGGAATCAAACCGGCAGGGCAGAATGGCCGTTTTCAAGTTGGCGGCCGGCCAGCTGTTTTTGTGCGGCATGACCGGCACCGGAACCGGAGAGCCTGAAAACCGATACCGCCTGCTCCAGACGTTGCGCCTGGTCGCGCAAACCCTCGGCAGCCGCGGCAGACTGCTCTACCAGAGCGGCGTTTTGCTGGGTCATCTGATCGAGCTCATTCACCGCCGAGTTGACCTGGCTGATGCCTTGAGACTGCTCTGCCGCCGCTGAACTGATTTCGCCAATGATGTGGCTCACGCGCTGCACTGAACTGACGATCTCGCTCATGGTGTTGCCAGCGTTTGCCACCAAGCGAGAGCCGGATTCGACTTTTTCAACCGATGCGTTGATCAGAGCCTTGATCTCTCGTGCGGCTTCGGCACTGCGACCCGCCAAACTGCGCACCTCGGAAGCCACTATCGCAAACCCGCGCCCCTGCTCGCCAGCACGCGCGGCCTCCACCGCTGCGTTGAGGGCCAGAATATTGGTCTGAAACGCAATGCCATCAATCACACTGATGATGGCGGCAATTTTCCGCGAACTGTGGTTGATGTCGTTCATCGTGGTCACGACCTCACCCACCACGGCACCGCCCCGTTCCGCCACTTCTGCGGCGCTGGCAGCCAGCTGGTTGGCCTGGCGGGCTGCTTCAGCAGACTGCTGGACTGTGCCGGTCAACCGCGCCATGTTGCTGGCAGCACTTTTCAGATTGCTGGCTGCCTGGTCGGTGCGCAAGTTCAAGTCCTGGTTGCCGCTGGCGATCTCGGCACCTGCGTTGCCAATGCTTTCCGCCGCCTGACGCACCTGCAGCAGAGCACGCAAGTAGCGCACTCTCATGCCTTCGGTTTCGGCCACCAATGCGCCAATTTCGTCGCGCTTTTCAGAATGAAAGGCCTGCGTCAGGTCACCTTCGGCCACGGCGCTCACAGCGGCGGTCAGTGCGTGCAGGGGGCGAGTCACCGTGCGCAACACCAGCGCATAAAGACCTACCCCCAGTAACACGGCTGTAACGCCCAGCAGTGCCCAGATGATGCTCATGTTGACCCAATACTGCGCCATGGCTTCATTCACGCTCACTTCGGCCACAAACCACAGATTTCCAGTCTCGGTCTTGCGGATTACCGCCCAACGTTCCCCTGGAGCACCGCCGAGCAAAGGGGGTGCACCGAAGACCGTACTCTCATGCTGTGCGGTGATGGAAGCCAGGAACTTCTCAGCTTGCGGAAAAACCTCCAGTACCTTTTTGCCTTTGGCGCTGGGATGCATCATGAAGCGGGCTTCTGCCGGTGCACCCCTGGACTCGATCAGATAAGTGCCACCGGTGTCAAAAAAGCGCGTGTCGTCGATTTGCTTTTCAAGTGAAACCTGTTGCAGGGAGATGTCATAACCGATGAAGAAAATGCCAATCACAACACCTGCCGCGTCCTTGATCGGCTCATAGTGCGTCATGTACAGCTTGCCGAACAGCATGGCCGGGCCGGTATAAGTCTGTCCTCCCAGCACCATCTTGTAGGCCGGGTGGGTCCGGTCCAGCAAAGTACCCATCGCGCGTGAGCCATCCTGCTTTTTCAGCGAAGTGGTAACGCGAGAAAAATCGTCACCCTTGCGAACAAACACCGTGGCTACGCCGCCCGTACTCCGGTTGAACTTGTCCACATTGCCAAAGTCGTTGTTGACTGGCACGCCGAAGCTCAGGATTTCGCCCTTTTCCGCATTCAATCTCGGTGCCGGGTCGAATTCGTCGCGAAATATGGCGAAATTGCGCACTGCCATTTGGCGGTTGGTTTGCTCGGCCGCCTCGGCCACCGTCACAATGCCGTGCAAGCGCTCTGCTACGGACGCGATCCGCATGGCCTGAGTGCTGCGCCACTCAATGCCGCCGATGGCCACGGCCACCCCCAGCAACACCAGAGCCAAGCCAATAAGCGACCAGACTGATAAATGGCGCGCCACAGATTGGCGGTTGACGCTGGCTTGACGCATAACAAATCCTCTTTGTAGTCGGAAGCGTCTTCCGTCAAGCGCGATTTTTCGACTATCCCAAACGGGCGGTGGTGTCATCACATTGGACCCTCGATTTCGCTCAAGCGCCAACTCGGGGACGCACGGATAGCAACTATGCTGAATTGTGAGGGGTTCACACTGATCTTGAACTGCCGAACAGGAGCCCTAACAGCCTTCTTCTTGCGTGTCTGCGACGAATGAATGAGGCATTAGGTAGCGCCCCTCAAATTCGGGAAGCAATTTCCTTCTAGACTGTAGGGGCTATCAGTGTGTCTCTGTATCGCAGGAGTTTGTTCCGTGTCGCGTCAACCCATAGTCCGTTATCCCCACGTCGGTCCGCCCAGCCTGTTGAGTTCGCTGCTCGAATCGCGCATCTTCATGGAAATGGCGCTGCTGCCCGCCAGCCTGCCCCTGCTGATGGAGGCGCCCAGGGGTGACGGGCACCCGGTGGTGCTGGTGCCAGGTTTCATGGCCGGCGAATCGACCCTGGTGGCACTCAAGCTGTTTCTGCAAAACAAGGGCTATGACGTGCACGCCTGGGGGCTGGGGCGCAATGTGGGTTTCCGTGGCAAGCATGCCAACGCTCTGCCGCAAAAAATCCGCTATCTGCACCACATGACCGGACGCAAGGTCAGCCTGGTGGGATGGAGTCTGGGTGGCGTGTTTTCTTTCTATGGTGCAGAGACCACACAGGAATGTGTGCGCTCCATCATCACCCTGGGCAGCCCGGTCAGTGTGGACATGATGGGCAACCAGTCGCCCCCGGCGCTGAAGGCCATGTACCGTCTCGTATCGCACCGGCTGGGCGCGTCCGCCCACCTTATGCAGCCACGCGCCAAGGCCATGCGCGAGCACCGCCGCCTGCCAATTCCCACCAGTTGCCTGTACTCGCTCAGTGACGGGGTTGTGCCGCCGCAGGAGGCGACGATTGACGGCGACCCGGCGCTGCATGAAAACATCCAGGTGCCGGGCAGCCATGTCGGCCTGGGCTTCAATGGCATCGTGATGGCCATCGTCGCCGACCGGTTGGCCCAACCCGAAGGCGACTGGAAGCCGTTTGCCCCAAAGGGTCTGCTGGGGCGCGTGTATCGCGTCACCACCGGCGCCGGGCGACCCGAAGAGCCGCTCCCCACCACCTGAACCGCGACCAGAAAGAGGCCCATGAGACAGCTCAGCGAACACGACGCCGCGTTCATCTATTCAGACAACGCGCACGCCAATTCCAACGTCACACTGCTGCACATCTACGACCAGTCCACAGTGCCGCACGGCGTTGTGCGCTTCAAGCACATTCTGGCGCAACTGGAAAGCCGCTTGCACCGCTTGCCAAATTTCCGCGAACGGATTCTGCGCGTACCGCTGGACCTGGACTATCCCTACTGGATCGAGGACGAAAACTTCAACATCGAATACCACGTGCGCCACATCGCGCTGCCCAAGCCGGGCGACTGGCGCCAATTTTGCATTCAGGTCTCGCGTATCCACGCCCGCCCGCTCGATTTGCAGCGCCCGTTATGGGAGATGTACGTCATCGAGGGCCTGGACAGTTTTCTGGATCTGCCGCCAGGCAGTTTTGCGGTCCTGCTCAAGGTGCACCACGCGGCCATTGACATCGCGCACGGCAATGAAATCACGGCGCTGCTGCACGACCTCTCGCCCGACTCGCCGTCCCCCACGCCGGCAGCACCCTGGTTTCCTGAGCCGCCCGCAGGCAACGTGGCATTGCTGGCGCGTGCCTGGCTCAATTTCGCGACCTTCCCGCTGCGCATGAAGCAGCCCTTGAGCACGGGCTGGACCGCGCTGAAATCGGCCTTGGGCACCTTTGCCGGCGAGTTCATGGGACGTTCTTACCCATTTCCCATGACGCGCTTCAATACCGAGGTTTCGGCACACCGGGTGTTTGACACGCGCCGCTTTGCGCTGGCCGACTTCAAGGACATTCGTGCCTTGGTGCCCCGGGCAACCGTGAACGATGTGGTGTTGGCGGTCTGTGCCGGTGGTTTGCGACGCTATCTCGCGCTGCAGGACGAATTGCCGGTGGAGAGTCTGGTCGCCGCATCCCCGATTGCGGTGCATTCTGATATGGAACCCGATGTCCGGGCCAAGTTTTCCTGGGCCCGAGTCGCATTGGGAACGCACCTGGAAGATCCGGTGAAACGGCTCAAGGCCATCCACGCCGAGGGCTCTTCCTCCAGGACCATGGCGCAGGCCATCAGTGCGCGCGAACTGACAGAACTGGCCGAGAGCGCGCCCTCGGTGGCCATTGCAGTCAGCAGCCGGATGCTGCGCTCTGCCTCATCACAACTGGGCGATTGGGTGCCGCTGGCCAACTGCGCCATCACCAACGTGCCCGGCTCGCGAGTGCCGATGTACCTGCAAGGCGCCCAACTAACCTACGTGTCAGCCATCATGCCGATCTCCGACGGCATGGGGCTGGTGTTCTCGGTTACCGGGTACAACGCATCCATCGTCATTTCGTTCACCGCCTGTTCCGAACAGATTCCAGACCCGGACGTGTTCGCCCAATGCCTGCGCGACAGCTTCCAGGAGTACCTGGCGCTGGCCCGACCGTCATCCCGGGGCAAACCTCGCCCGGCGTTCAAGCCACCCGTCAAGGCCATCCGCAAGCGCAAGATCGTCGCCTGACCCGGGGTCTGCAAGCTCAGTCACACCGTTGACATCGCGCTGTACGGACTTCGCACGGCAAAAATATATCCGCCTGGCAAAAGTATTGCGCCGTCCGGCAAAGGTTGCTCGCGCCGGTGCCACTAGTATTCCCCGGTTGCGCGTCTTTTCGATGCCCGTGCGGGATCATTCCTGCAATGCCAGGCTGCCCGGCGCGCAAGTCCCGTCAAGGAGTACACGCATGAAAGCATTTGTCACTGTCACCATGCCCCCCCGCCGCCTGATACCGGCGCTGCTGCTGGGCCTGCTGGCAGCTTGTGGTGGCGGTTCCGATGGCCCCTCCGGGCCGCTGGCGTTCAAGCCTGACCCGGCGCGTGCGATGGAAGACATCACGACGCTCGCGTCGAGCAGGTTCGAGGGTCGGCAGGGCGGCCTCCCCGGCGCCGAGATGACGGCCGAACTGGTGAACAGCAGGTTTGCGCAGCTCGGATTGAAACCTGCCGCGTCGGCCAGCAGTTTCCTCCAGAGCTTTCCGCTGGACGTGTGGAACCAGACAACTCCCACGGTGTTCAGTATCGGCGGTACGGCGATGACCGAAGGGGTCGACTACATGCTGCTGATGTACACCGACCCGGCATCTGTGAAAGGGGAGTTGGTGTTTGCCGGCTACGGAATCACGGTCCCGCCTTTCAGCAAGGACCGCAATCCCACGTGTCCGCTCGATGCCTCAGGCTACGACGACTATGCGGGCATCGACGTGACGGACAAGGTGGTCGTGGTCTTCGGGAGTAATCCGGGCAGCGATAGCTCCGACTGCCCGACAGCGATTGCCGGACAATCCGGCACCGCTTTGAATTCGT
Organism: Rhodoferax sp.; assembly: GCA_049315845.1. Lineage (GTDB taxonomy): Bacteria > Pseudomonadota > Gammaproteobacteria > Burkholderiales > Burkholderiaceae_C > Rhodoferax. Next base: position 3,661 of record JBMOJJ010000111.1, on the reverse strand, counting down.
GGGCTCTGTCGTACAAAAGTGACAATGCCCGTGCGCATGGCGCCAAGGCGCTGATCTACCTGACACCCTACTCCAGCCCCCAGAGCATCATCATGTTCGGTTACGAGGCCAACGAAAAGAGAAATATCGCGACACTCGAAACCGACAGGGACGCGCTCTCCAGGTTCCTTCCCAATCTCAAGTCATGGTTGCAACAGATCGACACGACGCACCGCCCCGCGAGCAGGATGACCGGCCTTCAGGCGAATGTCGAGGCTGGCTCGTACCGTGCGAAAGGGTCCGCGTCGAACGTCATCGGCGTGATCCCCGGGAACGACCCGAAGCTCAAGGACGAGGTGGTCATCATCGGCGCTCACCTCGATCACATGGGAAAGCGGCCGAACGGCGACCTGTACGCCGGTGCCGACGACAACGCATCGGGTCTTTCGGTGATGCTGGAGCTGGCGAGGGCAGCGAAGGAGAGCGGGCTCAAGCCGGCACGAACGCTGATGTTCGCGGCCTACAACGCCGAGGAACTCGGGCTGTTCGGCTCGTGTTACTACGTCAAGACAAAACCTCTTTACCCGCTTGCATCGACCAAGGTGATGATCAGCGTGGACATGGTCGGGTTGGGCAAGGGCACGGGTCTTGATCTCTACGGGACCACAGACAAGGACAAATCCTGGATCGCAAACGTCATGGCGGGTGCCAGCGCCGCGATGGGAATGCGTTACACCGTCACCTCTGTCGATCCGCTGCTGGCCTCGGACCATGCCTGCTTCGCCGAAGCCGGAATTCCCGCGGTGATGGCCTTCTCGACCGCCTTCGCCGACCACAACAGGTACCATACGCCGAAGGACACCGCTGCCGCGATCAGCACCGCGGCGCTCAAGTCGTCGCTCGATCTGATGTGGGCTTTCATCATCCCGGTAGCCGAGGGGACGGAGTCGCGCTTCCAGACCGCCGGGATCGGCATTGAACCCAGAAAACTTGACGAACTCCGCATCAGGTCGCAACCTCTCTTCATGGGGCGGTAGGAACGCGCAATCCGGTGGCGCTGCGCGCGGGGTGGCTCCGTATTGATTGCGGGTTACATTGATCGCTGCGTGGCGCATGCATGCATGACGGCAAATTGGCTCACCCTCAACGTTCATACTGAAGGGCCATGAGAGCGGTAGGCCGCGCGTTGAATCGTCGGGAGGATGTCAACGTGCAGCGGCAGGGCAGCGCCAAGTAGCCGGCCCCGACCTCGTCGCCGATGCGGAGGCAGCGCCGCATCAGTGGCAGACCGCTGCTTGATCCTTTGCCGCTGCTCAGACCGGGTAGACCTTCACCGGGCGGGTTGCGACCGGGAAGCCTGCCGCGCCTAGCGTGTCCGCAATGGTCTTGTTGGTGTCGAAATACACCTGCCAATAGTGGTCGGTGTGGCAGTACGGGCGCACTGCCAATTTGGGACCGAACTCGTTGAACTCCAGAATCGCAACATCGACGGCCGGGGTCTGGGTGACATTGCCCACTTTGGAGATCGCTTCCTTGAGCAGCACGATCGCCTTGTTCACGTCGGCACTGCCAGCCAGTTGCGCGACCAGTTCGACCCGTCGATAGGGATTGGCCGAGTAGTTCTTGATGTCGCTGCCCATGATCTTGCCGTTGCCGACAGTGGTCTTGACGTTGTCGGGCGTGGTCAGCGTGGTGCCGAACAGACCCAGTTCCATCACCGTGCCTTCAACCCCGCCAATCATCACGTAGTCGCCGACCTGGTAGGGGCGCAGCACCAACAGGAAGATGCCGGCGGCAAAGTTGCCCAGCAAGCCGCTCCAGGCGGCGCCGATGGCCACGCCGGCACCCGCAACCAGGGCGGCAAACGAAGTCGTTTCGACGCCGAAGTAGCCCAGTATGGCGACCACCAGGATGATGTTCAGCGCGATCGTGATGAAGCTGACCAGGTAGCGCTGAACGGTCGGGTCGAGCTTTTGGCGCGTCATGGCGGCGCCAATCAGGCTGGTCGCCAGATGGATCAGCCAGCGGCCAATGACAAAGACAGCGATGGCGCCCAGTACCTTGAGGCCAAAGGCGACCAGGATCGGTTGGGCCTGGTCCATCCAGGTGGTGATTTTTCCAGTGTCCATGAGTTTCTCCGTTCTGAGGTGTTGACCCAAGTTTGCCGGCGCCGTGCTGCTGGATCTCGGCATCGACCTGACCGTTCACGGCCCGGCACTCTCGGGCGGCGTTGACGATGCACCGGTGAAATATGGTACCACCAGCGTCCGGCAGACGCCGTCGTTGATCGCCCGCCGTTGAACGCCAGGCTCGGAAATTCTGGGATCAGCGGTGAGCCGTCACTTGAGAATTCTCAAGTGACATCCCATCTTGCACGGCACACCCTTGCCGGCCAGATCGCCGCCGGTCAACATCCGTCAATAGGATTTCATGCAGTCGATGAACGCCTGCTGTTCCATCACCCGGCTGCCACAGTCATAGACTGGCCAGTCGGCATCGGTGATCAGCTTGAAGGTGCCGGCAATGGGGATTGAATAGCGGTGAGCCGAGAAGTAGTGATCCCGGTAACGCGCCTGTTTTTCCTTGTTCGTGGCAAGTTCGGAAGAGAGTTGTTCGAAAGAAGCGTTCAAGTTGGCTGACAAAGGATAGGCATCCGAAAAGGTGTAGTACTTGTTGAACTGCGGCGGGTCGGTCGCGAGATCGTAGTTGAACGAAATGTAGTCGACCGGCTTCAAGGTCTCCTTGGCGAAAGAAAAGACCCTGAAGCCGGGGTTGTTGCCAAAGTAGGGCGTTATCGAAGGCGTTATCTCCAGCACATTGCCGGGCGAGTAGATGCGGAATTCGTCCATGTGGGTATGGGCCGCAAGCGTCAGGGCAATGAGCCCCGGATAGTTTGAAACTGTCTGCAGAAAAGCGGCCTGGTATTGTGGCTCCCACATCATCGTTGCGCTTGCAGTCGGCTTGCCCTTGTAGTCATTGATGGCCGTCGAATAGATGTCTGCACCGGGCGGAACATGCATCAGCAGCCACACTTTCTTGCCGGAAGCCTTGGCCGCAGCGAGTCTTGAATCGAGCCAGGCAAGTTCGGCCGTAACCGCACTCTGCTCAAAATCTTTCAGAAACGGCACAAACATCAGCGTGTTGAGCGCTATCACCATCAGGTTTGTTCCGGGCGGTTCAGCGGAATAGTAGCCGCCCTTCTTGAAGGTCGACAAAAACTCGGCATGATCCGCGGCGCCTTGCAGGAATTTCGAATAGAAAAGCTCCGCGTTGTTGGAAAGAAAGCTGGGCTCGGGCACAGCCCCCAGATAGGAATCGGCATTGCCCAGCGCGAACATGACGGGGACAGATCCGACAGACGACCTCACCTGGTCCATGAAGAAGGCCAGCGTTTTGTCAGCGAAGGCCTTCATGGCTGCAACGGCCGTTGCGTCGGCATTGATGGCCGCTGCGCTTGGGACTGCAAGGCCGAGGTTGGCGTAATACAGGCTGAAGAAGGTCTGCGAGAAGTAGTGTCCCAGAATGTCACCGGTAAAGATGACCAGAGGGCTGGCCCCCATGTTCTGCTTCACACCTGCGAGGGCAAGCACAAGCGAGGGATAGTTGGTGTCGGCGCCCCACGCGGACAAGCCGGTGATGGTCGAACTGTTGAAGACGCTCGGCCACTGGCTGGGGTCGGCAA
>JBMOJJ010000462.1:0-2473 GCA_049315845.1 Rhodoferax sp. | reverse complement strand
GTTCATCCCACCCACGTAATGCAGCCCGACATCCCAGGAAGCACCGTCACGCCGGAAAACGTGGGATTGCCCGCCAGGCTCCGAGTGCTTTTCCAGCACCAGCACCTTCATGCCAGCCACGCCCGCCAGAAGACCGGCCGCCGTCAGGCCGCCAACGCCCGACCCAACCACGATTGCATCCCAGTTCGATTCCATGCGTCAGCCCTCTGCGGTTGGAATATAAATGCCGTTTACTTCGCAAACTATACACGCGCCATTGTTGCTTTGTAAATCCCGTGCTAATATAAACAGCGTATACACAAGGATGGAAATTCATGTCAACTGCCGCATCCAGTCTGTCGCTGTCCCATTTTTATCAGGAATGGCCCATGCGCAAAGTGTTTCGGATCTCGCGCGAAGCGCAGGACAGGTCGCCAGCGCACGTGGTGCACATCTCTGACGGGCAGCATATCGGGCGTGGCGAATGCGGTGAATTGCACCACTACGGTGAAACCCGTCAAAGCATTGAGGCGACCTTCGATGCCATGCGCCAGCGTCTGGCCGAGTGTGGCACGCCGGAGTTGCTCAATGCTGCATTTCCGGCGGGCTCGGCCCGCAACGCGGTGGACTGCGCCTTGTGGGATCTGGCCTGCAAGCGATCCGGAAAATCGATCTGGCAGCTGACCGGCGTCCAGCAGAAGCCCCGGCTCGAGATCGACTTCACGATCGGCATCGACGAGGTGTCGGACATGTGCCGGACGGCATCTTCCCTGGTGGCCTCAGGCTACCGGGAGCTCAAGATCAAGGTGAATGCCGATGCGGCGGTGCAGACCGTCAGCGCGATCGCTGCTGCTGCGCCGGGCGTGCACTTGCTGGTTGACGCCAACGAAGCCTGGACCCTGGCTCAGCTCAAGGAAGTGGCCGAACCTCTGCGCCAGCTCAATGTGGTGATGATCGAGCAGCCTCTGCATCGCCGGGATGACCATCAGCTGGAGGGTTTTGACAGCCCCATCCCCCTGTATGCCGACGAGAGCTTTGCCACCAGTGCCGATCTGGAGCGCCTGAGCACGCGTTACGATGGCGTCAACATCAAGCTTGACAAATGTGGTGGCCTGACCGAGGCCTTGAGGATCGTGCGCGGCGCGAGAGAGCGGGGTCTGGGTGTGATGATTGGATGTGCTGGCGCCACGTCGCTTGGTCTGGCGCCTGCGTACGTGGTGGGCACCCTCTGCGACTTTCGCGATCTCGACAGCGCTGGCCTGCATTTTGACGACCGCAGTGCGGGCATGGTCTACAGCCGTGGCGACATTGAGTCCTTCACGTCCCATCTCTGGGGTTGAGAGTCAGGAGATGAGCGCCAACTCCGCATCAATCACGACACCGGGTGACGACAGGTCCGCTCAGCCGGATGGGCGGCTGGCACGCTGGCAACTGCTGCTGTTCGCGTTTCCGTCGGCGCCACACGCCTTCGTGGTGATGCCGATGCTGGTGGTTTTGCCGAGCTTCTACGCCGCCAACACCGCTGTCACGCTGGCGCAGATCGCCGCCATTGCCACCTTGAGCCGCATTCTGGACGCTCTGGCCGACCCCATCGTCGGCTTTCTGTCGGACCTGACGCGTTCGCGATTGGGCCCACGCAAACCCTGGATGCTGGCGGTGGCGTTGATCTGTCCGGTGGCAATCTTCTTTCTGTTCCAGCCACCCAAGGACGCGACGGTCTTCTATTTCAGTGCCTGGTCGTTTGCGCTCTATATCGGCATCGCCATGTTCGAGATTCCGCGCAGCGCCTGGGCGGCCGAGCTGACACGCGACTATGCCGAACGCTCCCGGGTGTCCATCTTCGTGGCCGTCTCCAACGTCACCGGCAGTCTGGTTTTCTGGGTCCTCCCACTGGCGCTGTGGAAGTTCACAGGGACCACGGCCATCACCGGCACGGCCATCACCGCCATTGCCTGGCTTTACGCCATTCTGATGCCAGCCAGTCTGCTGCTCGGCGTGGCTTTGGTGCCAACCGGCATTCCGCAAATTCAGGCGGCGGGTCAGTCGGCCTGGCGAGCGGTGGTGAGATCGGTGCGTAGCTGCCGTCCGCTATGGAACTATCTGCTGACGATCACTTTCTGGGGACTGGGACAAGGCGCGTTCCTGTCGATGACTTACATCTTCTTCACGGACTACATGAAACTCGGCGACAAATTCCCCATCATGATGATCGCCTTCTTTGTGGTGCAGTTGGCGGCGATGCCGGTCTGGTCACGACTGCTCAAACGCATGGACCGCCATCGTGCATGGGCGTGGAGTCTGGCCGTTGATTCACTGGCACGTCTGGCTGTGCTGGCGTTACCGATCGGCCCCGAGGCCTTCTACCCGGGTCTGCTGATTGTTCTGGTGACGGCATTTTTCAATGCGCCCGCCAACTTTCTGCCGCCGGCAATTCTGGGCGATGTGGTGGACTACAACACACTCAAGACCGGAACCAACAAGGCGGCGAATTTCT
>JBMOJJ010000110.1:0-11068 GCA_049315845.1 Rhodoferax sp. | reverse complement strand
AATGCCCCGCCATGCGCTCTATCGTCGATGCGTCGAACAGGTCGCTGGCGTATTCGATCAGAAAGTCAAGCTGCTCATGCCGCTCGACCAAGATGACCGAGAGATCGAACACCGGCGCTGCGCTGTCAACAGTCTCGATCTCGGCCGGCTCAAGACCCGACAGCTGCAGCACCTGATGCTCGGCGGAGCGCTTGTTGAAAGCCACCTGGAACAGCGGATTACGGGATGGATCGCGACCGTGCGCCAATTGCCTGACCAGGACATCGAATGGCACATCCTGTCGCTGGTAAGCCGATCTCGTGCGGGCTTGAACCCGCGCCAGCAGTTCCGTGAAGGTGGGAGAGGCCGACAGGTCGGCACGGATCACCAGCATGTTGACGAAGTGGCCGACCAGGCCGCTCAGTTCGGGTTCGGGCCGCCCCAGCACCGGAACCCCGACCGCAAAATCCTCTTGCGCGCTATGCCGGTGCAGCAACACCTGGAATGCGGCCAGCAATGTGGTGAACAGGGTTGTGCCCCGGGTGCGACTCAAAGCCCTTAGCTGGAGGGTCAATTTGGCGGCAACAGAAAACCGTACCAGTTGACCCCGATGGCTGGGCTGCAGCGGACGCGGACGATCGGTCGGCAGCGCCAGGACCGGCAGCTCCACCAAGGCCTTTCTCCAATAGTCAAGATGCTGTTCGGCAGCGTCGCCCGTCAGGCGTTCGCTCCGTCGGGCATGATCTGCATACTGCATCGGCAGCAAGGCAAGCGGCGACGGCCGACCGGCTTGCAGTGATTCATACAGGGCCGACAATTCCCGCCAGATGACGCCCAGCGCCCAATCGTCGGCAATGATGTGGTGGATGGTCAGAACCAGTTGATGCTCATGCTCGCCCAGCCTGAGCAGCATCACCCGCAACAGCGGACACTGATCCAGCGCAAAAGGCGTCTGCGCCTGCCGCTGAACCAGGCGGGCGACCTGTGCCTGCCTTTGATCGGCTGCAAACTCGCCCAGATCCCGGACCGGCAGCAAGAATTCAATGGCGGGACCCATCATCTGCAGGGGCTGGTCTTCGGTCGCGCTGAACCAGGCCCGAAAAATCTGGTGACGCTGCAGCAGCGCGCTAAAAGCTCGCTGCAGCGACAAAACAACAAGCGGGCCGCGCAAGGACACCATCCGGGTCATGTTGTAAGCGGCAGACTGCGGCGCCAGACGGGCCAGCAGCCAAAGTCCGCGTTGGTTCGGGGTGAGCGGCGCGCAATTTTCGGAGCCCGCGACCGCCGTCGGAGACCCCGGCCGCCATTCGGCTTCGTCGTCTTTCGGCGCAGGCGATCGCGTCCCGGCAGGCTCTGCCAGCGCTGCCTCGATCTCCCGTGCCAGCGTCCGCACCGAGGGATGGCGAAACAACGCGGTCGCGGGCAAGGCCAGACCGAAATGGCGATTGATTTGCGCAAGAACCTGCATCCCCTTGAGCGAATCTCCGCCGAGGACAAAGAAGTTGTCGACTGCGCCAACCGGCCCTGTACCCAGCACATCGGCAAACATGACGCCGAGTTTGAGCTCGATGCAGCCGCTCGGCGGCACTGGCTCGACGACCCGCCGTTGAGCCAGCAGGGTTTGCAGACGATTGCGCTGGACTTTGCCCGTTGAGCCCTTGGGAATCGCTTCCACCAGCAGGATCGTCGATGGCACCTTGTACGGCGCGAGCCGCTCCAGCAGAAAATGGCGCAGCGCCGCTTCGTCGGCCAGCGCATCGGCGCGCAGCACAACGGCCGCCGCCAGGTCTTCGCCGAGGCTGGGGTGCGGCACGGCATAGGCGGCCGCCTGCAGCACCGCGGGATGCTCCAGCAGCGCCTCGTCAATCTCGCGCGGCGATATCTTTTCGCCGCCGCGGTTCACGATCTCCTTCAGGCGCCCGGTGATGAAAAGATAGCCGTCCTGGTCGAGGCGGCCCTGGTCACCGGTCCGAAACCAGCCGTCGTGGAAAGCCTCGGCGTTGGCACCCGGGTTGTCCTCATAGCCCAGGGTGACGCCCGGGCCGCGCACCACAATCTCCCCAACCGCGCCGTGCTCGAGAAGGTTGCCGGCTTCGTCCATCATCGCGATCTCGGCGCCAGCCGGCAGACCGACCGATCCTGGCTTGCAGACGCCGGGCGGCATTGGATTGCTGGCGATCTGGTGCGAAGCCTCGGTCATGCCATAAGCCTCGACCACCGGGGCTCCGGTGAGGGCCTGCATCGCGCGCAAGGTTTGTGGCGGCAGGGCGGCCGACGACGAGCGCAGAAAGCGGAAGCGGTGCTTAGGCGCTTTTTGCCGATAGCAAGAACCCCTTTCAACCCAGGCCTGGTGCAGTGTGGGCACGGCCGTGGTCCAGGTCGGCCGAGAGCGGGCGATCCAGTCGAAGAATGCCGCCTGATCGAAGCCCGGCGTGCAGACGACGCTGGCGCCAGCGCGCAACGAGGCCAGCAGTGCCGCGACCAGGCCGTGGATGTGAAACAGCGGCATCACGTTGAGGCAGCGGTCGGCGGGCGTCAGCGCAAGGTGCGCGGCAATGCTGAGCGCCGAGGCCAGCAACTGGGTTTGTGTCAGGGGGACGATCTTGGGTCGGGCGGTGGTACCCGAGGTGTGCAGTATCAGTGCGACACGGTCGGGCTCGCAGAACTCGAGCGCCGTATCGGCTCGCAGCGGCCCGCAAACGATGTGGAGCCTGCCATCGAGCCCGCCGCTGCGCTCGATCTCTATCAGTATGACGCCCTTCTCGATGGCGACAGCACGCACCGGACCCTGCTCGTCCTTCAAAAGCAGCACCGCGTGCACGCCTGTGTCTTCCAGGAAAAAACGAAATTCTGCCGCCGTGCAGGCCGGATTCAACGGCACGCAGGTCGCGCAGGATGCAACGCCCAGAAAGGCCACTGCCATCTCCGGCCCGTTCGGCAGCACCAGAGCAACCCGGGCCGAGGAATGCAGCCCGGCCGAGCGCACTGCGGCTGCGAGCTGCTGCACTTGCTGCCACAGCCCGGCATAGTCGAGCGCGCAGTCGTCGATCGAGACAATCGCCGGCGCCTCGGGGCAACGCGTGGCCTGCTGCTGCAAAAGCTCGGCAAGGCTGAAACTCGGTATCTGCATGGTGTCCAATGATTCGGTCGCGCCCTCAGCGAAATCCATCGTGCCGAACCGGCCTACTGAAAACTGAGGGGTCAAGGAGGGTCTGCTGGTGAACATACCAGAAGCTTTGCCGGATGGAAAGGCAAACCCGCATATGCCCTTAAAATCCATGCCATCCAAGGAGCGTTGCAGCGGGTCGGCAGACCTGTCAGGCTTGGATGACGGCAACGACGCTCACCTGCTTTTAGATATTTTCAGGTGAGATGCATGTCCGATACCCTTGTTCCCCCCATGAGATTGTCCGGCCTGGAGCCGGTGAGCATTGGCGTCCCCTATACGGTCGGGGACAGAGCTGAAGGTCTGTCCCCAAGTTCCTTACGAATTGAGGACAGCGCCGAAGGCCTGCCCCCTCGCGCCACCTTCGTCAACATCGGCGAGCGCACCAACGTGACCGGATCGAAGGCCTTTGCCCGCATGATTTTGAACGGCGAGTTCGAGCAGGCGCTGGCGGTGGCGCGCCAGCAGGTCGAAAACGGCGCGCAGATCATCGACATCAACATGGACGAGGCGATGCTCGACAGCCAGGCCGCCATGGTGCGTTTTCTGAACCTGATCGCCAGCGAGCCCGACATCTCGCGCGTGCCGGTGATGATCGATTCCTCCAAGTGGAGCGTGATCGAGGCCGGCCTGCGCTGTGTGCAGGGCAAACCGGTGGTCAACTCGATCAGCATGAAGGAGGGCGTGGCCGAATTCAAGCGCCAGGCGCGCTTGCTGCGGCGCTATGGCGCAGCGGCGGTGGTGATGGCATTCGACGAGCAGGGCCAGGCCGACACCTACGAGCGCAAGATCGCAATCTGCCAGCGCGCCTACCGCATCCTGGTGGACGAGGTCGATTTCCCGCCGGAAGACATCATTTTCGACCCGAACATCTTCGCCATCGCGACCGGCATCGAGGAGCACAACAACTACGCGGTCGATTTCATCAACGCCACGCGCTGGATCAAGCAGAACTTGGCCGGCGCCAAGGTGTCGGGGGGCGTCTCGAATGTGAGCTTTTCGTTCCGCGGCAACGATCCGGTGCGCGAGGCGATCCACACCGTGTTCCTGTACCACGCGATTTCAGCCGGCATGGACATGGGCATCGTCAACGCCGGCATGGTCGGCGTCTACGACGAGCTGGAGCCGGTGCTGCGCGAGCGGGTCGAGGACGTGGTCCTGAACCGCCGGCCCGACGCCGGCGAACGCCTGGTGGAGATTGCCGAGGGCGCAAAGGGCGCAGCCAAGGACGAGGGCAGGAGGCTGGAGTGGCGCGGCACGCCGGACAAGCCCGCCACGGTGGAGCAGCGCCTGAGCCACGCGATGGTCCACGGTGTGACCGACTTCATCGCGGCGGACACCGAAGAGGCCTACCGCGATCTGCTGGCCCGCGGAGGGCGGCCGCTGCACGTGATCGAGGGCCCCTTGATGGCCGGCATGAACATCGTCGGCGACCTGTTCGGCCAGGGAAAAATGTTTCTGCCCCAGGTGGTGAAAAGTGCCCGCGTCATGAAGCAGGCGGTGGCGCACCTGATTCCGTATATCGAAGAAGAGAAGCGGCTCGACCAGGCGGCCGGTCGCGACGTCCGGACCAAGGGCAAGATCGTGATCGCCACCGTCAAGGGTGATGTGCACGACATCGGCAAAAACATCGTCACGGTCGTGCTCCAGTGCAACAATTTTGACGTCGTCAACATGGGGGTTATGGTGCCCTGCCACGAGATCCTGGCGCGCGCCAGGGCCGAAGGGGCGGACATCATCGGCCTGTCGGGCCTGATCACGCCCAGCCTGGAGGAGATGCAGTACGTCGCTACCGAAATGCAGAAGGACGAGTACTTCCGCCTCAGGAAGATCCCGCTGCTGATCGGCGGCGCGACCACCTCGCGCGTTCACACGGCGGTCAAGATTGCGCCGCATTACGCGGGACCGGTGGTCTATGTGCCGGATGCCTCGCGCAGCGTCGGCGTCGCGCAGAGCCTGCTGTCTGAGCATGCGGCCAGCTACATCGCCGAACTCGCGGCCGACTGCGAGCGGGTGCGCCAGCAGCACGCCGGCAAGAAGCAGGCGCCGCTATGGCCGCTGGCCAGGGCGCGCGCCAACAAGACGCTGATCGACTGGCGCCACTACGCGCCGACCAAGCCCAGGTTCCTGGGTCGGCGCGTCTTCAGGAACTTCGACCTGGGCGAACTGGCCAGGTTCATCGACTGGGGTCCGTTCTTCCAGACCTGGGATCTGGCCGGGCCTTTCCCCGGCATTCTTGACGACGACATCGTTGGCGCCCAGGCGCGGCGCGTGCATGCCGACGCGCAGCAGATGCTGAAGAAGCTTGTCGAGGGACGCTGGCTGACAGCCAACGCCGTGATCGGCCTCTATCCCGCAAACTGCGTGCGTGACGACGACATCGAGTTCTACACCGACGACAGCCGCTCGCAGGTGGCGCTGACCTGGTACGGCCTGCGCCAGCAGGGCGAGAAACAGGTGATCGACAACGCCTTGCTGCCCAATCGCTGCCTGGCCGACTTCGTGGCGCCCAAGGGCGCGGCGCCAGACTATGCCGGCATCTTTGCGCTGACCACCGGCATCGGCGTCGACAAGCGCGAGCAGGCGTTTGAGGCAGCGCACGACGACTACTCCGCGATCCTGCTCAAGTCGCTTGCCGACCGGCTGGCGGAGGCCTTTGCCGAATGCCTGCACCAGCGCGTGCGGACCGACCTGTGGGGCTATGCGCCACAAGAGGCGCTGACGCCGCAGCAGCTGATTGCGGAAAAATACAGCGGCATTCGCCCGGCGCCGGGTTACCCGGCCTGCCCGGATCACAGCGTCAAGACCGACATGTTCGAGCTGCTTCAATGCCAGGAAATCGGCATGGACCTGACCGAGAGCCTGGCCATGACGCCTGCGGCCAGCGTCAGCGGCTTCTACCTGGGCCACCCCGAGAGTCGCTATTTCAACGTCGGCAAGATCGGCGCGGACCAGTTGCATGACATGGCGACTCGCCGGCACATGGCCGAGCCGGCGATGCAACGGCTGCTGGCGCCCAATTTGTGATCAGCTTGCCAGCGCGTGACGCTGCGCCAGCATCAGGGCGCCGACGCCGACCAGGCTCATCAGCAACAGCATCCACAACGCGTGGCTGTAGCCCGACTGCGCTGTCCACAGCAAGCCCACCAGCAGCGGCGCGCTGGCGCGCGCCAGCGCCAGCGGCAAACCGAGCACGCCGTTGAGCGTGGCGACATGGTCGCGACTGACATACTGCGCGATCGCGGTCCCCTTGACAATGGTCAGCATGCCGTTGCCCAGGCCGTACAGCAGAACAAACAGCAGCAGCCACCAGATGCCGGCATTGGCCGACACCGGCGCGGCCAGCAAGGCGATCAGCCCGAGCGGCAGCAGGCAGGGAATGATCCGGTTCGCCACATGCACATCGAAGGAACGCTCGAAGAAGAAAAGCAGCAGGCGACCCAGCACCTGAATCGCGCCGATGCTGGCGGGGATCGCGATCACCCAGCTCTCGCTCATGCCGCTTTCACGCAGCAGACTGACCATGTGCGCCGGCAGCGCGGCGGTCACGGCCATCATCAGTATCACAAAGACCCCGATCAACAGGAAGGGCGCGCTGCGGACCAGGCGCGGCACCGCGGTTGACGCCGGCCCGGCATCGGCATCGACCCGCGCTGGCCGGGCAGCAGCGCCGCGCAGCGCCAGCGCATGCAGCGGCGCGCACAGCAACAGGTGAAACCCGGCCAGGCAGAGCAGTGCGTCGCGCCAGCCCCAGTTCGCCATCAACCAGGAGGTGAACGGAATGAAAACCGTGCTCGCCAGTCCGCCGAGAAAGGTCATGAAGATGATCGCACGCCGAAAATCATCGGGGAAGCGGCGCGTGACCACGGCAAACACCGGCGCATACAGGATCGCCGCCATCGCCGCACCCAATCCGGCCCACACGGCATAAAAGCCTGCGGCGCTGGTCACGCCGGCGTGCAGGATCAGGCAGGCGCCGGCCAGCAGCGAGCCACTGGTCATGACAAGACGTTCATGACCGGCATCGATCCAGCGACCGACCGGATACGCCATCAGGCCCTCGACCAGCAGGGCCAGGCTGAACGCCAGCGATGACTGCGACCGGCTCAGACCCAGTTCCTGCTCGACCGGTGTCAGCAACAGCGAAAAAGTGTAGAAAACGCTGCCCCAACTGATCAACTGGGCCAGCGACAGCCAGGCCACCAGGCGCTTGTCTTGCTGAACAGGACTTTGCATCGGCGGATTATGGCAAACCGGTCTGCTCCCGCGCCGCAGGGCAACGCGGTTTCCCCTTACACTTCGCTTTCACATTGTGCGGGTAAGCTATCGGCTTGGACCGCAGACAAAAAACGCATGAGTTGGAAAATTTCAAAAATCACGTCCAGCCTGATGGCACTGCTGGGTGACTCCACGCCGGATCTGACGACCCGGGCTCGCGTCGAGGCCCTTCGTCAGGGCATGCTGGACCATCTTGCCGACCTCGATGCAAAGCAGCGCGTGGACCGGGTGCGCACGCGGATACAGTACGCGCCGGACATCCAGGCGCTCTGGTATTTGCGCGGCGACATGATGATCCTGCTGGCCGAAGTGCTCGGCGAGTCCGCCGCCACCGACCGCCTGGCGGACATCAGCGACAGGTTTCGCGGCCTGCTGCCGGCGGCGCAGAAATCACGCCCCAACCGCTTGCGCCAGTGACCGGCGGTATTGCAGGGCCTCGGCCACGTGGTTGATCTGCGTGCTGTGCGCGCCGGCCAGATCAGCAATGGTCCGGGCCACCCGCAAGGCCCGATGCGTGCTGCGCGCAGACCAGCCGAGCCGGGCCGCCGCAACGTTCAGAAACTTCACCGCGGCGGCGTCGAGCAACAGATGGGAGTCCATTTCCTGACCATGCAGGGCCTGGTTGACCTTGCCCTGGCGAGCGATCGAGCGTTCACGCGCGGCCGCACAACGTGCGCGAATGACCGCGCTGGCTTCGCCGGGTCCGGCTTGCAACAGGTCGGCCGGCGGCACCGCGGGCACTTCAACATGCAGATCGATGCGATCGAGCAACGGGCCGCTGAGCTTGCTCTGGTAGCGCGCCACCTGATCGGGCGTGCAGCGGCACGCCCTGTGCGCCGACCCGAGGTAGCCGCAGGGGCAGGGATTCATCGCGCCTATCAGCTGGAAGCGGGCCGGAAATTCGCAGCGCCGCGCAGCCCTTGAGATCGTGATGCTGCCGCTCTCCAACGGCTCGCGCAGCGCTTCGAGCGCGGCGCGCGGGAACTCCGCGATTTCATCAAGGAACAGCACACCGTGGTGTGCCAGTGAAATCTCACCCGGCCGGGGCGGCGAGCCGCCGCCAACCAGCGCCACCGCGCTGGCCGAGTGGTGCGGGCTGCAGGTCGGTCGCTGCGCCCAGCGCGCCAGCGAGAACCGTCCGCCCAGGCTGGCCACGGCCGCGCTTTGCAGCGCCTCGTCGGTCGTCATGTCCGGCAGCAAGCCGGCAAAACGTTGCGCCAGCATCGACTTGCCCGCACCCGGCGGCCCGGTCAGCAGCAGGCTGTGACCGCCGGCGGCGGCGATCTCCAGCGCGCGCCGCGCGGCGATTTGGCCTTTCACATCGGCCATGTCCGGGTACTGCGCGGCGACCGGCTGTGGCGCTGCGCTGACGCGCGACCATCCTGGCACCGGCTCGGGCGCTGCGGCCGCCTCAGACTGCGGCAGGAACTGCCGCACGACGTCGAGCAAGTGCGTGGCGCGATAGACGTGGGCGCCGGGAACCAGTGCCGCTTCTTCTGCGCTGTCTGGCGGCAGCACCAGACGCGTGTTCATCCGGGACGCGTGCAAGGCCAGGCTCATGGCCAGCGCGCCGCGCACCGGTCGCAGCTGGCCTGACAATGACAATTCGCCGGCAAACTCATGGCCGGCGAGCCGGGCCGGGTCAATCTGCCCGCTGGCCGCCAGAATGCCCAGCGCAATCGGCAGGTCGAAGCGGCCTGAGTCCTTGGGCAAATCGGCTGGCGCCAGGTTGACAGTGATGCGCTTGTTGTGAGGGAATTCGAGCGCCGAATTCTGTATCGCCGAGCGCACACGCTCGCGCGCTTCCTTGACCTCGACGTCGGCCAGACCGACCAGCGTGAAGCTTGGCAAGCCATTGGCCAGATGCACCTCGACCGTCACCGCCGCCGCCTCCAGTCCCAGCAGGGCTCGGCTTTGCACCAAAGACAGACTCATCGGAAATCCTCTCCAAAAGGGTGCGACAGGATTTGAGGGCTGTCCGTCCTGCCGCACCAAGGCAGTGCCACCTGTTTTTTTATACAGATATCTTAACGCACGTGGGTCGAACCGGTTTACAGAGACAAGGCCGGCTTCAAAAGGTCATTGGCACGGACCGTGCTTGGAGCCCCTATCCATCAACCCTCCCGGAGAACCGCATGAAGCTGAACAAAACACACGCAATCGTCCTGAGCACGCTGCTGGCCAGCGGCGCTGCCATGTCCCAAACCAAAGCACCCGAGCCCGATTACACGCTGTCCTACAACATCGGCGTCACCAGCGACTACCGCTTCCGCGCGATTTCGCAGACCTCGACCGGTCCGGCACTGCAGGCAGGCATCGACTTTGCCCACAAGAGCGGCTTCTATCTGGGCGGCTGGGGCTCCAATATCAGCTGGATCAAGGACTACACCGGCGCCACCGACGGCTCGCTTGAGCTGGATTTCTATGGCGGCTACAAAGGCGAAATCAGCAAGGATCTGACGTTCGACATCGGCCTGATCACCTACCAGTACCCCAGCAACACCGCTCCCACCAACGCCAACACCACCGAGTTCTACGGCGCGCTGACCTACGGCCCGGTGACCGCCAAGTACAGCCGCAGCCTCGGCAATTTCATCGCCAACCCGGACAGCACGGGCAGCAGCTACCTTGAGGTGGCCGCCACCTTCGACCTGGGCAACGGCTTCTCGCTGACGCCGCACGCCGGCCGTCAGTGGATCCCCAACGTGGTCAACAACGCGGGCAACTACACCGACCTCGCGCTGACGCTGGTGAAGGACTTCGGCAATGGCCTGGCAATCTCGGTTGCGGCGATGGGCACCAACGCCGACAAGCCCTTCTACACCGACACCAAAGGCAAATATCTGGCTGACAACGCGTTCGTGGTCGGTCTGAAATACAGCTTCTGACGACGTCCCGCCATCACCTTATCAGGAGAACGCATGAAACTCATCACTGCCATCATCAAACCCTTCAAGCTCGACGAAGTGCGCGAAGCACTCTCCGCGATTGGCGTGCAGGGCATCACGGTCACTGAAGTCAAGGGCTTCGGCCGCCAGAAGGGTCACACCGAGCTCTACCGCGGCGCCGAATACGTGGTCGACTTTCTGCCCAAAGTGAAAGTCGAGGCCGCGATCGCCGACGATCTGGTGGACCGCGTCATCGAGGCCATCGAGGGCGCCGCGCGCACCGGCAAGATCGGCGACGGCAAGATCTTTGTCTACAACCTGGAGCAAGTCGTCCGCATCCGCACCGGCGAAACCGGCAAGGAAGCACTCTAAACCGAGCACGAGAACACTGACATGAAAAAACTATTTGCCTCTCTAATTCTGGGCTTGAGTCTGCTGGCCGGCGACGCTGCGATGGCCCAGGCCCCCGCGGCATCGGCGCCAGCGCCGGCAGCAAGCGCATCGGACGCCGCTCAAGCCAGCGCCGCGCCAGCCTCGGCAGCAGCGACTGCGGCACCCGCAGCAGTAGTGGCCAGCGCCCCCGCTGCCGCTGCGTCTGCTGCCCCGGCACCGGTTCCCAACAAAGGCGACGTGGCCTGGATGATTGTGGCAACCGCCTTCGTCATCATGATGTCCATCCCCGGTCTGGCGCTGTTCTACGGCGGCCTGGTGCGCAGCAAGAACATGCTGTCGGTGCTGATGCAGGTCTTCGTCACCT
>JBMOJJ010000109.1:0-11072 GCA_049315845.1 Rhodoferax sp. | reverse complement strand
TCGCATCGCCGTCAGAACTGAAGGCGCGAACCGAGCCTTCGCCATCAAACTTTTTCTCAAACTGCTTCAGTGCTGATTGTAGTATTTTGTGGAACTCTTTGTTGGGTGTGTTGCTGAAATTCAACACCCGTACACCGGTCGGTGTATTGGCCGGAGCCCAGTCGGTATGCCCGGCTTTCTTGATGATGGCTTGGTACAGTTGAGCCATCTCCGGGTTGGTCAGTGAGCGGCCAAAGTTGATCTCGATGCCGTTCTCATTTTCCGGGTTGGCGTTGCGGTACACCGGGTAGTGCCAATAACCGCGCACGAGCCTGCTGACTATGAGTTACCAGTAAAGGTAACGCCGCTCTACCGGGAGCAGCAATGAAGCACACCGTCATGTACCTGTCAATTCGCCATGCACTCAGCGTATGGAATCAAATGAGTTTGCATCATGCTCTTGACACCCAATGAAATAGCCGATCTGACGGACATCAGAACCGGCAGGGACGGCAAGAGCCGAGAAGAGCGCCAGCTTGATGCGCTAAAGAAAATGAAGATACCGTACTTCATTTCAGCGATCGGCAGGCCAAAGGTTTCTCGCTCTGTCATCGACGGCGTGAAGTCTGCCCCAATAGAGGAATCATGGGAGCCGGCATTAGCAAGGAGGTAGCATGAAAGGCATGAGAGTTCGCCCGCAGAAGTCGGGCAAGACCTACTACTATTTCGACACCGGGACGCAGGAAGTCCCGCTCGGGTCGGACTACATTATTGCAGTCCAGAAGTGGGTTGAGTTGGCGCAGGACAAGACCAAAGTTGTCGTGACGTTCAAGGATTTGGCAGACAAGTACGCGCAGGAGGAGTTGCCGCTCAAAGCCAAGTCAACGCAGGCCACTCAGCGCGGCGACATCAAGATGCTGCGCGAGTTCTTTGGAACCCCGGTCGACGCCCCTATCAATCAGATCAAACCGAAGCACATCTGGGCTTTGCTGGAGTGGAAGAAGTCAACACCCACCACTGCGAATCGCCTCAAGCGCGTCTTCAGCCACATGTTCAACAAGGCCCGCCAATGGGGCTACACAGAGCGCGAGAACCCGGTCAGAGGCATTGAGGGCTTTGCGTTGGGCAAACGCGAGGTGGACGTATCTGAGGCCGTCTACAAGGCTGTGTGGAACGTGGCTAGCGAACCGCTGCGCGATGCGATGGACTTGGCTTATCTTACCGGACAGAGGCCGGGTGACGTGCTGCAATTCAATGAGCGCCAAATTGTCGATGGCGTGTTCATCATCAAGAAGCAATCAAAGACCGGCACCCCGCTGCGGATCCGGGTCGAGGGCGAGTTCGGTCAGCTGCTGGAGCGCATCGCTCAGAGGAAGTCGAAGTACAAAGTGTGGTGTACCAGCCTGACTGTCAATCTGCAGGGCTTGGCGCTGACAAAGCACACGTTACGAAATCACTTTGAGCCGGCCCGTGCTGCTGCCGCTGCCGCCAATCCGGCGCTGGCCGAGGAGATCAAGGCGATGTGGTTCTACGACTTGCGGGCCAAGGCTGCAGATGACACGGCAGACGATCACGGCGATCAAGCTGCAGCCGATCTGCTGGGACACAAGAACGTCGCCACGACGCAGCGCCATTACCTAAGAAGAGGCAAAAAAGTAGGGCCGACGCGCTGAAATTCCGCTCCGGAAATGGGTGACGCACTACGATTTCAATGGGTTAAAAGACTGATTGAACATACAGGTTTCCGGAGCGGAAATCGGCTTGCAGCCCGCATGAATCCTCGAAACCTTCGACACCTTAGAAGGCTGTTGCTCTATCCAACTGAGCTACGGGCAGCCGCATGAAAACCAGTGTTCTTGCCATCTTCTGGAACCGCCTTTGCGAGTGCCGCGCAGACGGTACGTTCAGGACTTGATGCTGCGGTGAGTATAAGGGAGTCACCCGCCGGGCTTGCCGTTGTTGGGTGACAATGCACCGAGATCCAGAAGTCAAGCACAAGCACATGAAAAACTCCAAGGCCAGCGTGGCTGAACACCGCGTCGCGCTGCACACTCCGCTGCTGCGGGGCGCGCGACGCCTGCGCGTCGCGCTGGTCGGCTTGCCGGGCGCCGGCAAGACCACGCTGTTCGACGCGGTGGCGAGCACCGCGCCGCAGATGGGTCAGCTGACCAACACGCACCGCATCTACCGCGCCTGCACGGTGCAGATCGGGCTGGACGAGGCCAGCGTGATCGACCTGCCGAGCCTGAACTCGGTGCACCATCAGCAGGCCGATGACCTGGGCGCGCTCAAGTACCTGCTCTGGGGCAACGATCGCCCGCCGGTGTCGGCGCACGAGAGCGGCGCGCCGCCGGCGCCGTTCGAGCCGCCGGACCTGATCGTGCAGGTGGTCGACGCCACCAACCTGCAAAGCCATCTTGAGCTCACGCTGGAGCTGGCCCAGCTTGGGCGCCCGGTGGTGCTGGCGCTCAACCATATGGACGAGGTGCGCCGCAAGGGGTTGCAGATCAATGTCCGCGCGTTGTCAACCGAGCTGGGCATGCCCGTGGTGCCTATCGTCGCCCTGATGGGACAAGGCATAGCCGAGCTGTTCAGCACCGTCGTCAGCACCGCGCGCCAGGCTGTTTGCCCGCTGCCACAGCCGCCAAGCCGGCATATTGAACGCTGCCTTGAGCCGCTGAGCAAGGCCTTGCGGCAGCCCGGGATTGACAGCGCGTTTCGCGTGCCGCACCAGTTGCTGCTGATGCTGTTCGCCTCCGGCCACGCCTATTTCGAGCGCGAGTTGCAGGAACACTTTGCCGCGCTGATGCCTTCACTGCGGGCGCTGCGAGAGAGCGCCGGGCAGGGCTTGCCGCGTCCGCTGGCCGAGGAAATCCACGCCGACGGCCACCACCACGCGGCCACCGTTTACGAGGCTGCGCTGCGCGCTGGGCCGCCGCAGGCCGGGCGCGGCTGGCGCTTCTGGCTCGACCAGTTCCTGCTGCACCCGCAGTGGGGCCTGCTGGCCAGCCTGGCCGTTTTTGCCGGCGTGCTGTTCATGGTGTTCGAGGTCAGCGGCTGGATCGACACGCAGACGACGCAGCGCGTGATCGAGGCCACCAGCAGCTGGCAGCCGCAGTCCACCCTCGGGGTGGTCGAGCGCGCCATTGCGGACGGCTTCATCGGCCTGATCGGCATCGTCGTGCCCTATATGCTGCCGCTGCTGCTGCTGCTGATAGCGCTCGAGGAGATCGGCCTGATGCAGCGCATTGCGTTCGTGGTCGACCGCGGCTTTCACAAGATCGGCCTGCACGGCGGCGTTGCGGTGCCGTTTCTGCTGGGTCTGGGCTGCAACGTGCCGGCGATATCGGCGGTGGCGCGCACATCGTCCGGCCGCGAACGCTTCATTGCCTCGGTGCTGATCACCTTCGTGCCCTGCTCGGCGCGCTCGGCCATCATCCTGGCCGTCGCCGGCAAGTACCTGGGCGTGATGGGTGTGGTCGGCATTTACGCGCTGACGCTGCTGCTGATCGCCGCGCTGGGGCGGCTTCTCTCGCGCCAGCAGCGCGAGGTCGGCCCCGGCCAGGTGCAGGATATTCCGGCCTACCGGCTGCCGAACTGGCGCACGATGCTGCGCGAAACCTGGTCCCGCTCGAGCGACGTTCTGACCATCGTCACGCCACTGCTGGTCGGCGGCAGCGTGGTGCTGGCGCTGCTGGGCCATTTCGGCGCCGACGCCGCCATCAATACCCTGCTGACGCCGCTGACCGGCTGGTGGCTGGGCCTGCCGCTGGTGCTGGGCCTGCCACTGCTGTTTGGCGTGCTGCGCAAGGAGCTCTCGCTGCTGATGATCTTCCAGGCGCTGGGCACGCAGAACATCGACAGCGTGCTGGGTCCGGTGCAGATCATCACTTTGCTGGTGTTCCTGACCTTTTATGTGCCCTGCATCTCGACCTTCGCCATCATGCACAAGACACTGGGGCGCGCACAGGCCTGGTTGTCGGTGCTGCTGTCGATTGGCGTGGCCCTGCTTCTCAGTGCCGCGGTGCGCCTGAGCCTGCTGCTGGCGCAGGCGCTGCTGGGCTGAGACGCTTGCGGCGGCGCCGTCATCCGAATGAGCGGGCCTGGCCCAGCGCGCCGAGCCGCGCGCTGATCGCAAAGAATTCGGCGACGGTGTCGTCGATGATCTGCTGCGCCGACTTGATGGAATCGATCAGGCCCGCAGTCTGCCCGGCCAGCGCCGGGGCGGCCTCCATGTCGCCGTCGAAGTAGACGCCAAGAATGCCTTTGAGCGCGTCGGCGGGCATCAGGCCCTGCTCATGGATCGCCTGTGTGCGCTGCGACTTGAGCGCGCGTATGCAGGGCGTGGATTTTTTGTTCAGCATCCAGGTGCCGGTTTCGCTGGCGTCGACAATCGCGTTCTTGTAGTTGAGGTGAACCGGGCTCTCAACGCAGCTCACAAAGCGCGTTCCCATCTGGACGCCCTCGGCGCCGAGCGCAAACGCCGCCGCCATTCCCCGACCGTCGCAAATGCCGCCGGCGGCGATCAGCGGAACGTCGGTGCGGGCTCGAATCGCCTGCAACAGCACCAGCGTCGAAACCTCCTCCGGGTTCTTGAAGCCGCCGCCTTCCGAGCCTTCCACCACCAGCCCGTCGATGCCCGCATCGACGCACTTGAGCGCTGCGTCGAGCGTGGGCACCGCATGGTAGACGGTGATGCCGGCGTCCTTCAGGGGCGCGATGAATTTGGCCGGACTGCCAGCCGAGGTGGTGACGAATCTGACGCCCGATGAACAGACGAAGCGCAGCATCTGGTCGTCGCGCAGGAAGCGGATCGGCAGGTTCACGCCAAACGGAAGGTCGAGCGCGCGCATCCGACTGATCTCGGCCTGGCAAACTTCGGTCTCGCCCGACGAGGTCTCGATGATGCCCAGCCCGCCGGCGCGTGAAACGGCCGACGCCAGCGCGGTCCTGGCGATCCATCCCATTGGCGCCTGGAGGATCGGGTACCTGGCGCCGGTGTGGGCAATAACACGGTTCATGGGGGTCCAATGCAAAAAGGTGGGCAGCGCCCCCGATTGTTGGGAGCAAACGGCGCCGCCTATGTCGCCCCGGTTACAAAGGGCTCGAAGTCCTGCAGGCTCAGAGACCGGCTGAACAGATACCCCTGGTAGGCGCGACAGCCCAGACCGGCAAGAAAATCGCGCTGCGCGGCGGTCTCCACACCTTCGGCGATCACGGTCAGGCCCATGCTGGCGGCCAGCGCGACCACCATGCTGGCAATTGCCGCGTCATTCGGGTCGATCAGGATGTCCCTGACAAAGCCCTGGTCGATCTTGAGCTGGTCCAGCGGCAGGCGCTTGAGGTAGGACAGCGACGAGTAGCCGGTGCCGAAGTCGTCCAGCGAGAACGTGACCCCCTTGCCCTTGAGCGCGCTCATCTTGGCGATCACGCCTTCAACGTCGGTGACCAGCACGCTCTCGGTCAGCTCGAGCTTGAGCCGACTTGCGTTGGCGCCGGTGCGCTGCAGCGTGCTGAGCACCTGATCGACGAAGTCCCGCTGGTGAAACTGCCTGGCGCTGACGTTCACCGCCAGCGTCAGCTGCGCCATCGCGGGCGTCGTGGCCCATTGCGCCAGCTGCTTGCAGGCCGTCTCCAGAACCCAGCTGCCGATCGGCAGTATCAACCCGGTTTCCTCGGCCAGCGCGATGAACTCCGCCGGCGACACCATGCCGCGCTTCGGGTCTTGCCAGCGCAGCAGCACCTCGACGCCGAAGATCCGCCCCTGATCCGTCACCTGCGCCTGGTAGTGCAGCAGGAACTGCTCTTTCTCGATCGCCTCGCGCAGACCCGCCTCCAGCGCCACACGGGCGCTGACCGCGGTCTGCATTTGCGGGTCGAAGAAGCGCAGCGTGTTGCGCCCATGGGCCTTGGCCTGGTACATGGCCAGTTCAGCCCGCTTGAGCGGCTCGGCGGTGTCCTCGTGCCGCTCACCGACCAGCGTGATGCCGATGCTGGCGGTGCAGGAGACCTCGGCGCTGCCGAGCCGGCAGGGCTGCCTGAGCGCATCGAGGATTCTGTGGCCGGTCGTTTCGGCCTGCATGGCCGCTTCCAGCGGATTGCGGTCGAGCTGCTCGAGCAGGATCACGAATTCGTCACCGCCCAGGCGGGCCACCGTGTCCGCCTGGGCGACGCTTGCGCCCAGTCGCGCGGCAAACTGCTGCAGCAGCTGGTCGCCCTGCTCATGGCCGAGCGCGTCGTTGAGGTCCTTGAAGTTGTCCAGATCGACCAGCAGCAGCGCGCCCTGGCGCTTGTTGCGCTCGCTGGCGATCATCATCTGCTGCAGCCGGACAATCAGCATGCGCCGATTGGCCAACCCGGTCAGCAGGTCGGAGAAGGCCAGGCTCTGGATCTGCGCTTCCGCCGCCTTGCGCTGCGTCAGGTCCTCCTTGACCGCAACGTAGTGGCTGACACGCCCATCGGACTGACGCAGCGGGGAAATGATCGCAAACTCATCGTATTCGCGCCCGTTCTTGTCCCTGTTGCTGAACTCGCCCCTCCATACCTGCCCCTTGCTCAGCGTCTCCCACATCTCGCCATAGGTTGGAGACGGTGTCTTGCCCGACTGCAAAATGCGCGAGTTTTGACCGATCACGTCCTCGCGCGCGTAGCCGCTGACTGTGACAAAGGCGGCATTGACGTACTCGATGCAGGCCTGGACGTCGGTGATCACGATGCTGTGCGGACTCTGCTCGATGGCCAGCGACAATTTGCCGAGCTGCCGCTCGGCTTGCTTGCGCTCGACGATCTCCTGGCGCAGGCTGCTCACCAGATCGAGCGCCATCGCGTCGAAATGACGCGACAGCTCTCCAAATTCGTCGTTTGTCCCGGTCGCGCTGCGCACCGTCACATCGCCCCGCGCGACCGCCTGCACTGCCCGGTGCAGCTTGGACAGCGGGCGAAGGATGCGCCTGATCAGCATGGCGGCCATCAGCAGCAGGATCAGCAGCACCAGCAGGGGAACACTGGACGCCAGCATGTAGTAGTGGCGCTCGGTGCGCCGATGGCTGTTGGTGAGTTCGCCGGCCCACTGATCGGTCGACTCGCTGACACCCTGGACAGCCGTTGTCAGCTGATCGACCAGCAGGTGGATCTGGCGCGGCCCCAGTTCGCCCGGACTGGCTCTCGCGTCAACCATCTGCTGGAAGAGGGCGGCCAGCGCCCTGACCTGCGGCAGCAGATCAACTGGCAGTGCAACGGTGGCTTTGCCGCTGTCATCGAGCAGTTGCACAAACGCGGCAAAGTTTGTTCGCCACTGGCGTTGCGAGCGTGCTTCCGAATAGGCGGCGAACTCATGCGTCAGCGCAAGCAGATTGGAGACCCTGTCTCTGACCGCATGCACCGTGTCCTGCGCGTCGGCAATATCGGCGCTCCTGCCCGCCACGACCCAAGTGGCGGCGGCCAGCCCCATCACCATCACGATGGCGACCGACACCGCGGCGGTCAGTTGACTTCTCAGGCGCACGGCTCAGTCCCTGATGTTGACGGAGGCGGCGCGAACCCGGCGCAGCGGAGCCGCGTAGATGAAGTCGAGATAGTTGGGCGATTGGTCGCTCTTGACATACCCTTCCTGTCGCGCCCAGCGCGCCTGGCCCTCCATTGTCGTCAGCAAGGACTGGTTGAGCGAGAGGCGGTATTTGTAGCGCGGCCAGAGGTAGTCCATGAACTTCTGATCAGCTTGAAGCCGGTCCCGCAGCACAGCCTTGGCCTTGACCGGCTCGGCTTCGATGAAGTTCTGCGCCCTGTCCAGCGCGCGCAGCAGCTTCACAAGGTCGTCGTCCCGCACGCCCTGGAGCTTCTTGCTGATAATCAGGTTGAAGCTCAGCAGATAGCCCCCGGACTTCGGAAGAACCGCTGCGTCGGTAATTTTCGTCAGGGCTTGATAGGGGTGCGGCTCCCAGATGGCGATCGCATCCACTTCGCCTTTTTCAAGCGCCTCGGCCATCGCCTCGGGCTGGAGATTTCGAGTCTGAACGGTCTTTGGATCAACGCCGCTGAAGATCAGCGAAGTGTCGAGGAAATAGTGGCTGGCCGCCCCGATGACGGTCGCCACGCGCTTGTGCGCCAGTTGCGAGGGCCGGACAATTCCCGAGCCGGCCCGCGTCACCAGCCTGACATCGTCATCGCTGGTCACAAAAGTTGCGATGACCGCAAAGTCCTTGCGTTTGAAGCTGTTGAACATCACAACCGCCTCGGAAGACGTCGCGAGGTCGGCGTTGCCGTCGAACACCTGCTGCAGGGTCCGATGCCCGCCGATCACGTCGGTGATCTTGACCTGCAAGCCCTCGGCGGCCAGATAGCCCTGGCTTTGGGCAACGTAAAACGGAAGCGACAAGGGCGTGATCGACAGCGCGATGCGCAGCGGCTCGGCCGCGGCGAGCGAGACAAGCAGGGTTTGCGCGAGCAGCGACAGCAGCAGGCGGGCCCGGTTTCGGGAGCCGGCGAACAGCGCGGCGCCGTGGCGTTGCACGGCCAGGGATGCGGCGGCCATGCAGCTCTGCACGGCCGGGCATTTTGAACGGGTTGTCATCTGAAGAACCTCCCAGCCACCGCGCTCTCGCAAGGGGCTGCAGCGCAGTGCCAGACAGGAGAAACAGGACGACTTGCGCGCAAGTTTGCGAGCTTCCTGCCGACTCCCATGGTTGAAACAGAGGTCAGTACTGGCACCTGCCCGGCTCTTCAGAAAGACAGGAAAGTGGCAGGCACGGCTGCGCTGGCCCGCGCTGCTGCCAGCGCCGGCACCGGGGAGCCACGGTCGCTTACTGCAGTCTGCTGTCCACCCAGCTTCGGTCATATCAAGTTCCAAACACCCCCATTGCGCAGCAGCAAGGGTATACCTGATCCGGGGCAGCGGGAAGGATTATTGCGCCGTCACAGCAGGAACTCCCGCACCGCAGCCAGGTAGCCTTGCGCCTGCTCCAGATGGTGGTTGTGCGAGGCGCTCTCGAAGACCTTGATCCGGGCGCCGGGTATCAGCCGGCGGAAATCTTCCACCGTCGCCGGCGTGGCCTCATCGAAGCGGCCGCAGGTCAGCAGCGTCGGCAGCCCGATCCGCGCCAGGCGCGGCGTCAGATCGACCTCGCGCAGGCGGCCGTTGCAGGTGAACTCGCTGGGTCCCCACAGCGTCAGATAAACCTGCATGCCCAGGCCGGCAAGGCTGCGCTGCAGACAGTCCGGCCAGGGATCGAGCCGGCACAGGTGCTGCTGGTAGTACAACTGCATCGCCTGCTGGTAAGCCGCCGCTTCATAGTCGCCCAGCGCTTCGGCGATCGCCACCGCGTTGCCGACCGCCAGCGGCATCTTGGCCAGCCAGGCGCGCTGGTCGGCGATCCAGCGCGGCGCGCTCAGGCACGGGCCCGAGAGCACCAGGCGCTCGATCCCGATCGCCCCCGCCAGCACGGACTGCACCGCCAGCATGCTGCCCCACGACTGTCCCAGCAGATGCACGCGCTGCAGGCCCAGCGCCTGTCGCACCGCCGCCAGCTCGGTTACAAAACGCTCGAGCTGCCAGAGCGCCGGATCGTCCGGGCGCTCCGATCGGCCGCAACCGAGCTGGTCGTAGAAGACGACCGGACGCTGGTCCGCCAGTGCGACCAGGTTTTCCAGGTAGTCGTGCGGTGCGCCGGGACCGCCGTGCAGCACCAGCAACGGCACGCCGCGTGCGCCCTGCCCCTCAATCCGGTACCAGACCCGCCCGCCAGGGACCGCGATCATGCCTTCGCCGGACGGTGTTGAATGCATCGCAACCATGGCTTCAACTCAAGCTGACGCTGATGGCGCTATGGGCAACGCCAAAAAGCATCAGGTAGGCGAGCCGCGCGCCGGCCGCCAGCGTTGCGCGGCCGCTCGCCGTGCCGCTGGCGAGCAGCATGAAATCCGGGTCGTAAAGACGCCAGGCCGTGGCCCCGGAGACCGCGATCTGCACTGGCACCGGGCCAGCCTGCAGCGCGCGCCACTCGGCAAGACCTTCACTGCCCATCGCAACGCTGCTCGCGCCGCCACCCGGCAGCAGCGGCACGCTTGCCAGCGGGCGGTAGATCCAGCCGCCCCAGCGCAGCCACTCCTGGCCGTCCTTCAGAAGGATGTCAAGATCGTTCAGGTCGCGCCCGTTGTTGCCCGGGATGACAAGCATCATGCGGGCCGTGCTGTCGCTCAGGGACGGGTCGAGCAGATTGGGCAGCAGCATGCCCCCGGCCGGCTTGGCCAGCAGCAGGCCGTCGAGCCCGGGCACGCTGCCGAGCGTGAATCGCGGGTTTGACGCTGGCGCGATGACCATGGAATCCGGCGATTCATTGACGATCAGCCAGCTCAGATCGAGTCGCTTGCGCCATGCTGGCGAGAGTGCAAGCCCGGCGGGATTCACGCGTTGTGCGCTCGCAAACAGGGTCTGATAGTGTTTCATACCCGCAGCCATTCGCATCGCGAGGTACTGTCTGCCGTCGGCCTCCACCACTTTTAACGCAGCCAGCGCCTGCGCATCGGCGCTGAACCAGCCATCGCCGCGGTAGCGCAGGCCGCTCAGAAAGGGCACGAAACCACCGGCGCTGAAATTGAAGCTCAGCAGTGTGAGCGAACCGTCGGGCTCGGCGCGCAGTTGCGACACGCCCTCGTAGTTCGCATAGTCGCCGCTGATCGATGCCATCAGTCCGGCGGGTGGCGTCGCCACGGGTGCCGCAACGTTGGCAAGCGGAGCCGGAAAGGCGCTGATGCGGCCAGACTCGGTCAGCGCGCGCAGCATGACGCGCTGCGCGACGGTGGCCGGGTCATAGCCGTTGCCATTGGTTCCCATCACCACCACCGCCAGGCCGTCCGCCGGGGCCAGCAGAATCTGTGCGCCGTATTGAAGCGAGCCACCGTTCTTGGCCCAGCCGCGCACGCCCACCGCCTTGAGAGCGGGTTCGCTGACGCTGTCCCAGCCAAGACCAAAAGCGGTGAAGTCGGACGGGACCGGATTGAAGCGCCCCTGGGTCTGGTCAACCGCCATCTGATCAATCGACGCTGACGAGAGGATGCGCGTGGCTCCCAGCGCGCCGCCGTTCAGAAAGAGCCTCGCC
>JBMOJJ010000108.1:0-11094 GCA_049315845.1 Rhodoferax sp. | reverse complement strand
CGTCAAGTCTCTACACCTTCAACAGCGCTTTCACACTGAAGCTTGGCTCGGCGTTGTCCTATGCATTGCTGCACTTAGAGTTCGCCGAATTTGACGCCATCCCATACGCAGTTTCCACGCGCATGGCACATTTGAAAAATATGAGTCCTCTGCTCTAACCAACTGAGCTAATGTCCCACTCATTTGTGATTTTACTCGCAGGGTTCTGGAAGTCCCGAGCGGAGACCGGATTGCAGCGGCCTACTTGTGGTGGCTCAGCGCGTTGCTGACCAGTTTGGAGGTGATGTCGACAATCTGGATCATTCGGTCATAGGCCATGCGGGTCGGGCCGATGACACCGAGCGTGCCGACCACCTGACCGTCGACTTCATACGGCGCGCTGACAATCGACAGATCCTCGAACGGGATGACCTGGCTTTCGCCGCCAATGAAGATCCGCACGCCTTCGGCCTGGCCCGCGATGTCGAGCAGACGCATCAGCTGGGCCTTTTGCTCGAACAGTTCGAAAGCGCGCCGCAGATGGCCCATGTCGTTGGAAAAATCGGAGACCGCCAGCAGATTGCGCTCACCGGAGATGATCACCTCGTCCTGCGTTTCCGACATCGCTTCCGAACTGGCTGTCACCGCTGCCTGCATCAGGCTGGCAATTTCCGAGCGCAGGCTTTCGACTTCGCGCTGCAGGCGTTCGCGCACCTGCTCGATGGCGAGCCCGACATAGTTGCTGTTCAGATAATTGGCGGCTTCAACCAGTTGGGACTGCGAATAGTCCAGCTCGGTAAAGATGACCCGGTTCTGCACGTCGCCCTCAGGCGAGACGATGATCACCAGCAGACGCTTTTCGGAAAGGCGCAGGAATTCGATGTGGCGAAATACCGACGAGCGGCGCGGCGTGATGACAACGCCGACAAACTGGGACAGGCTGGAGAGCAGGTTGGCGGCATTCGAAATGACCTTTTGCGGCTGATCGCTCGCCAGTCTGTGCTCGGCGAATTGGCCGCGCTCCACCGTCAGCATGGTGTCGACAAACAGCCGGTAGCCGCGCGCCGTCGGAATCCGCCCGGCCGAAGTATGCGGGCTGACAATCAGGCCAAGCTCCTCCAGGTCGGACATCACGTTGCGGATCGTGGCCGGAGACAGGTCGAGCCCCGAGGCTCTGGATAGCGTGCGCGAGCCCACCGGTTGCCCGTCGGCGATATAGCGCTCAACCAGCGCTTTCAATAACAACTTGGCACGATCATCGAGCATCGGACCATTTTAATGATGTAATTTGCCGATGAAATCGAAATTCCCGCTCGTGGCATTGATTGGCAAGTACCAGACGATCGCGTCCGGGGCATCGGGCGCGTCTTCGCGCAGCGTGCTCGAGGAGATCGCGGACTTCTTGCATGCCCAGGGTTGCGAGGTGGTTTTTGAGCACGACACGGCTCACAACATGGGGATTTCGGGCTACCGCATCCTGAACGTCGCGGCCATTGGCGAACAGTGCGATCTGGGTCTGGTGGTCGGCGGCGACGGCACCATGCTGGGCATTGGCCGCCAGTTGGCCCGTTTTGGCGTGCCCTTGATCGGCATCAACCAGGGGCGGCTTGGCTTTATCACCGACATCCCGCTGGGTTCATTCAAAGCCACATTGGCGCCGATGCTGCGCGGCGAGTTCGAGGAGGACCACCGCAGCCTGATGCATGCCCGGGTCTTTCGCGACGGGCATTGCGTCTTCGACGCGCTCGCCATGAACGATGTGGTGGTGAACCGCGCCGCCACCTCGGGCATGGTCGAGCTGCGGGTCGAGGTCGATGGGCGTTTTGTGGCAAACCAGCGCGCGGATGGCCTGATCATCGCCACGCCGACCGGCTCAACCGCCTATTCCCTGTCCGCCGGCGGGCCGATACTGCACCCCGCCATTCCGGGCTGGGTACTGGTGCCGATCGCGCCGCACACCTTGTCGAACCGGCCCATCGTTCTGGCCAATGCGGCCGAGATCGCGATCGAGGTGGTGGCCGGACGCGATGCCAGCGCCAGCTTCGACACGCAGTCGCTGGCCTCGCTGCTGCACGGCGACCGCATCGTCGTGACCCGCTCCGAACACCATGTTCGTTTTCTGCATCCCAAGGGCTGGTCCTACTTCGACACGCTGCGCCAGAAACTGCACTGGAACGAGGGAGTGGCCTGATCGTGAGCCTGCGGCGTCTGGTCCTGCGCAATTTCGTCATCGTCAGTGAACTCGACCTGGACCTGACGGACGGGTTCACCGTCCTGACCGGCGAAACAGGCGCCGGCAAGTCGATCCTGATCGACGCGCTGCAGCTTGTCACCGGGGGGCGCTCTGACATTGCGGTGATCCGTGAAGGTGCCGACCGCACCGATGTCAGCGCCGAGTTCGACGCCACACCGGCCCTGTCGCAGTGGCTGGAAGCGGCGGGCTTTGAAATCGGGGACAGCCTGCTGTTGCGGCGCACGATCGACCTGCAGGGCAAGAGCCGCGCCTGGATCAATGGCAGCCCGGCAACGGCAACCCAGTTGCGCGAGATTGGCGAGCAGTTGCTCGATATTCACGGCCAGCATGCCTGGCAAAGCCTGACCCGGCCGCAGGCCGTGCGCAGCCTTCTGGATGCCTATGCCGGCGTCTCGTCGGACATGCTGGCGAGCCTCTGGCAGCGCTGGCGCCGCGCGCAGGACGATCTGGCCCAGGCCCAGGCAGCGCAGCATTCGCTGCAGAGCGAGCGTGAACGGCTGGCATGGCAACTGGCCGAACTCGAAAAGCTGGCACCGATGGCCGAAGAATGGGACGCGCTCAACACCGAGCACGGCCGCCTTTCCAACGCGCAAACGCTGCTTGACACGGCGCAGCGCGCGCTGCAGACGCTCGACAATGACGAGAGCAGTGCCCGCAGCGCCGTCCATTCGGCGCATCAGCTGTTGCAGCAGCAGGAACACCTTGAGCCCTATTTCAGGGGTCTGACCGAGGTCCTGTCGTCCAGTCTGGCCCAGGTGGAGGACACCGTGCACGCGCTGCGCAGCTATTTGCGCAAGACCGAACTGGAGCCGCAGCGCCTGGCCGAGCTCGATGCGCGAATCGCGCTGTGGCTGTCGCTGGCAAGGCGTTACAGACGAGCGCCAGCCGATCTGCCGGACCTGCTGGCAAGCTGGAAGCTGGAACTGGAAAAACTCGATGCAGCGGCTGATCTGGCAGCACTGGCGGCCACCGACAAAGCCGCGCAGCAGGCCTATCTGGCTGAAGCACAGGCGCTGACCAGAGCACGCTGCCACGGCGCGCCGAAACTGGCAAAAGCCATTACCCTGGCGATGCAGGGGCTGGGGATGGCCGGGGGACAGTTCGAAGTGGCACTGCAACGCTCGGCGCAGCCCATGCAGCACGGGCTCGAAGAGGTCGCTTTCCTTGTGGCGGGACATGCGGGCAGCTCACCCAGGCCCGTCAGCAAAGTGGCATCCGGCGGCGAGCTTTCCCGCATCGCACTGGCGATCGCCGTCACCACCAGCCAGCTCGGCACCGCGCAGACCCTGATCTTTGACGAAATCGACTCGGGCGTCGGCGGTGCGGTGGCCGAAACGGTGGGCCGCCTGATGAAGCAATTGGGCGTCGACCGGCAGGTGCTGGCGGTGACCCACCTGCCCCAAGTTGCCGCCAGCGCCGACCACCATCTGGTCGTCAGCAAGCAGACTCTCGACGCTACGACCTTGAGCTCGGTCGCCGAAGTGCGCGCCGAGCAGCGCGTGGCCGAGGTGGCTCGCATGCTGGCTGGCGAACGCGTGTCAGACACAAGCCTGGCGCACGCCAGGGAAATGCTGAAACTGCAGGAGTGACGCGATGCATATCGAGACCTCGAATCTTCAGGTTATTCTGATCACCGGCATGTCGGGCTCCGGCAAGTCGGTCGCTCTGCATGCGCTGGAGGACACCGGTTTTTTCTGCGTTGACAATCTGCCCCCGGAACTGCTGTTGCCCTTTGTCACCTTGGAGCGTCAGCATAACGCCAGCCGTGTGGCGATTGCCATGGACGCCCGCAACGCCGGCGCGCTGCCATTGCTGCCGGCCCAGTTGGCGCGCCTGAAGGAGCAGGGGATCACGGTCAAATCCATTTTTCTGGATTCATCCACCGAAACCCTGGTCCGACGCTATTCCGAAACCCGGCGCAGGCATCCGCTGTCACAGTCGATCCCCGAACATCCCGACGGCGACCTGCGACGGGCGCTGGTCGAAGCGATCGAACTGGAACGCGAACTGCTGACCGACCTGCGCGATCAGGCCCTTGTCATCGACACCAGCATCATCCGGCCGTCGCAGTTGCAGGCTTACGTCAAATCGCTGATTTCCACCGCAGGCGAGCAGATGACCCTGGTGTTCGAGTCTTTTGCGTTCAAGCGCGGGGTGCCGACCGATGCCGACTATGTGTTCGATGTGCGCATGCTGCCCAACCCACACTACGAAGCCGAGTTGCGCCCCCTGACCGGCCGGGATGAGGCGGTTGCCTCCTTCCTGAAGGCGCAGCCCGACGTGAATCAAATGCTGGAGCAGATCGGCCACTTCCTGGACCATTGGCTCGTAGCGCTGGCACGCGACCACCGGAGCTACGTCACCGTGGCCATCGGCTGCACCGGCGGGCAGCACCGCTCGGTCTATCTGGTCGAGCAGTTGGCAAAGCGCTTTGCGGCCAGTTGGGTCACCCTGAAACGGCACCGGGAACTGGAAAAGGACTGAGCTGGGTCAGCAGCTTTCGCACCGGCGCGGGCAGGCCCAGTCGAGGCCACTGATCCGCAGCGACCCAGATACCGTGCGTGTCCAGCGCCGCCGAAGCAGGCAGTTGCACCTGGACCGGATGCAGGAACAGGTCCTTGTGGGTCAGCACATGGAGAAAGGCCCCGGTCTCGCGCAATGCCGGACGATAGCGCTCAGGAACCGCAGTGGCCAGCATTTCCGGTTCGTCGAACAAGGGGAAACAGTAAAGTCCACCCCAGATGCCCGGCGTTGGTCTCTTGCCAAGCCAGACCGAACCGGCTCGGGTCTGCGCCCAGAGCAGCCAGATGGACTGCGAACTGCGCCTGACTTTGCGCGTCCTGACCGGGTAATGCCCGACTTGCCCGAGACGCTGCGCCACACAGGAGTCCGCCAGCGGGCATCGCGCGCAAGCCGGGTTCCTGGTGGTGCAGACCGTCGCGCCCAGATCCATCATGCCCTGCGTGTAGCGAGCCATGGCGTCACGCCTATCGTGCGCCGGCAACAACTGCGAAGCCAACTCCCAGAGCTGTCGCTCGTTCGAGGCAACCGACAAGTCTGCGGCAAAACCCAGGAACCGGGTCAGAACACGCCTGACATTGCCATCCAGAATGGCGACCCGTTCGCCAAAACAGATGGCTGCAATCGCAGCCGCGGTAGAGCGCCCTATGCCCGGCAAGGTCTGCAGGCCTTGCGCGCTGCCCGGAAAAGAGCCCTGCCAGGCGCCCATCACCTTGACCGCGCATGAATGCAGGTTGCGCGCGCGGCTGTAGTAGCCCAGACCGCTCCACATGCCCAGCACATCGTCCAGCGGCGCCGCAGCCAGCGCCGCGACATCGGGATAGCGCGCCAGGAATCGCACAAAGTAATCCAGAACCGTCGCCACCTGGGTCTGCTGCAACATGATTTCCGACAGCCATACACGGTAGGGATCGCGGCTGTTCTGCCACGGCAGGTCATTGCGCCCGGACGCTTTCTGCCAGTTCACGACCTTGGCGGCCATATCGGTCTGCATGATCCGTCAGCCTCTGTCAAGCTTTCTGGCAGTTCGGGCAGTAGAAGGTCGAGCGCTGCCCCTGCCTCAATGACTTGATGGCCTTGCCGCAGACCCGGCACGGCTGCCCGTCCCGCGCGTAGACCATCGCCTCCAACTGAAAGTGCCCTTTTTCCCCCGCAGCGCTGGAGAAATTGCGCAAGGTGCTGCCGCCTCCCGCCAGCGCACGCGCCAGAACGTCGCGGATGGCCGCGTGCAAGCTGGCGGCACGCGGCCGACTCAGTTTGGCGGCGCTGACGGTGGGCCTGATGCGGGCCAGGAACAGCGCCTCCGAGGCGTAGATATTGCCGACCCCGACGACGACGTCGCCGGCCAGCAACACCTGCTTGATCGGCGCCCTTCGGCCCTGCAGGCCGGCATGAAACCGGCCAGCGGAAAAATCATCCGTCAGCGGTTCGACGCCAAGCTTGTCCAGCAGCCTGCTGGCATTCGGCGCGTGCTGGCTGGCGGCATAAACGACGGCGCCGAATCGGCGCGGGTCGTTCAGCCGCAGCGTGCCCTGCGTTGTGACCAGCTCGAAATGGTCGTGCCGGCCCCAACTGGCCAACTGTCGGTCAAACCTCAGGCTGCCCGACATGCCAAGGTGCAGCAGCAGCAAGCCCCGATCAAGGTCAAGCAGCAAATACTTGCCGCGTCTGCGCACGCCCAGCACGGTTCGCCCCGCCAGACTTTCCGCCGCGCAGCCCAGCGGCCAGCGCAAGCTCTTTCCAAGTCGCAGCGACAGCACTTGCGCGCCGGCAATCCTGTCGGCAAAACTCAAACGGGTGGCTTCAACTTCAGGTAATTCAGGCATGGCCAATAATGGATACAGACATGGATTATTATGGTCTGATGCTGCCTTTCAACCGTTTTTCCCTACTCGCTGTCCTCCTTTGCGCGCTGCAGGCGCAGGCGCAAACGCCCGACAAGAAATCCGAAGCGCCGGTCAGTTCGGCCCTGGACAGCGAGCTTTTTTACCAGCTCCTGCTGGGGGAACTCAACGTCCGCAGCGGCGAGCCGGGTGCCGGCTATTCACTGCTGCTCGATGCAGCGCGAAAGACAAACGACAGCAGGCTCTACCAGCGCGCTGTCGAAATCGCGCTGCAGTCCCGCTCAGGCGAGTCGGCGCTGCAGGCGGCCCGCGCCTGGCGGCAGGCCTTGCCGGGCTCGCGCGAGGCCAATCGTTATCTGCTGCAAATACTGATAGGCCTGAACCGGATTGGCGAAACGGCGGAAGCGCTGAAACGCGAAGTCGCGACCGCCGATCCGAAGGACCGCGTCACCGCGGTGCTGGCCATTCCGCGCTACTTCAGCCGCGTCGCCGACAAGAAGCTGGCGGCGGCCACGGTGGAACAGGCGCTGACGGCCTACCTGGCAGCGCCGGCCGTCGGCGCTGCGGCCTGGACCAGCATTGGACGCATGCGGCTTGAAGCCGGCGACAACGAAGGCGCACTCGAAGCCGCCCGCAAGGGACAGGCCATCGACGCCAGGGCGGATGGGCCGGCGCAACTCGCTGTTTCCCTGATGAATCCGGCAACACCGCAGGCCGAAGCGATTGTCAAAAAATACCTTGAGGGTCCGGCATCGCCCGAGTTCAGGATGGACTACGCGCGGGTTCTGCTCAATGCGCAGCGTTACGCCGAAGCAGCCACCCAGCTTCAGATCGTTACCGTTGAAAAGCCGGATCATCTACCGGCGTGGCTGATCCGAGGCGCTCTCGAATTGCAGGAAGGCAAGCCATCGGAGGCCGAGCAGTCGCTGAACCGGTATGTAGAACTGGCCCTTTCCCGGCGCGGCGGCGCAGCGCGCGCCGAGAACAGCCGCGGTCTGGTGCAAGCCTACCTTTCGCTGGCGCAGATTGCCGAACAGAAGAAAGACTTCGCCAAGGCGGACGCCTGGCTCAAGCGCATCGACAACCCGGAGGACCTGCTCAACGCACAGCTTCGCCGCGCGACCATCCTGGCCCGTCAGGGCAAGCTCGAAGAGGCGCGCAAGCTGGTGCGCAGCCAAGCCGAAAAGTCGCCCCAGGATGCGCGGCTGAAAATCGCAGCGGAGGTCGAGCTCCTGCGCGACAGCAAACGATACCAGTCCGCCTATGACCTTCTGGCGGAGGCCATTACCCGCTATCCCGGCGACTTCGACCTGCTTTATGACATGGCGATGGTGGCCGAAAAACTCGGAAAACTCGACGAGATGGAGCGACTGCTGCGCAGCGTGATCGCTGGCAAACCCGAATATCAACACGCGTACAACGCGCTCGGCTTCTCGCTGGCCGAACGCAACGTGCGTCTGGGCGAGGCCAGGCAGCTCATTCTGAAGGCGCTGGAGTATGCACCCGCAGACCCTTTCATCACCGACAGCCTGGCCTGGGTTGAATACCGCAGCGGCAATCTGGTCGAGGCGCTGAATCTGCTGCAGGGCGCCTTCAAGGCAAAGCCCGACGCCGAAATTGCCGCGCACATGGGCGAGGTGTTGTGGACCATGGGCCGGCGTGACGAGGCAATCGGGATCTGGCGCGAGGGGGCCCAGATCGATGCAGGCAACGAGACCCTGCTGAGCACGCTCAAACGGCTGCGAGTCAAGCTCTAAT
This sequence comes from Rhodoferax sp., assembly GCA_049315845.1. Classification (GTDB taxonomy): domain Bacteria; phylum Pseudomonadota; class Gammaproteobacteria; order Burkholderiales; family Burkholderiaceae_C; genus Rhodoferax. Next base: position 2,739 of record JBMOJJ010000108.1, on the reverse strand, counting down.
GCCGGTGCCCAAGCGCGTCTTCCTGGCAGTGGTCTTTGCCGCTTTGCTGATCGCCGGCTGCGCGGCGCCACCGCAGGCCGCTGCTCCCGGCGCAACCAGCGCCGCATCCTGGCGCGGACGCCTGGCCGTCAAGGTAGGGGCGGACCAGGCGCAGTCCTTCAGCGCAGGTTTTGAGCTGGTTGGCAATCCGCAAGCCGGCGAACTGACGCTCTTCACGCCGCTTGGAACCACCCTGGCCTCGCTCTCCTGGTCAGACCGGACGGCAGTCATGCGCCAAGCCGGCAACAGCCGCCATTTTGGATCGCTGGACGCATTGATCAAGCAAGCCCTTGGAACCGAAGTGCCTGTCACGGCTCTTTTCGCCTGGCTTTGCGGCGACAACATGTCAGCGGCCGGTTGGAGCGCCGACCTCTCGCACTATGCCAAAGGCAGCATCCAGGCCAGGCGCTCGCAGCCAGCGCCCGAGGCACAGATCAGCCTTCTGCTTGAACAATGAAGTCACTGCTGGACATTCCCGCCCCGGCCAAGCTGAACCTTTTCCTGCACGTCACCGGCAGGAGAAGCGACGGCTACCACCTGCTGCAGTCGGTCTTCATGCTGATCGACTGGTGTGACACGCTGCATTTTGAACTTCGCACGGACGGAACCGTCAGCCGGGAGGACCTCGGCACGGCGCTGCCCACCGACGACCTGGTGCTGCGCGCGGCCCGCGCGCTGAAGGTGGCCAGTGCGACGGCGCTGGGCGTGCATATCGGGATCGAAAAGCGCATTCCGGCACAGGCTGGAATGGGCGGCGGATCGTCCGACGCGGCGTCGACGCTGCTGGCTTTGAACCGTCTGTGGAAGCTCGGCTTTTCCGTGCAAAAGCTCAGCCAGATCGGTCTTCAACTGGGGGCCGATGTGCCGTTCTTCCTGGCCGGACACAATGCCTGGGTCGAGGGCATTGGCGAAAAAGTCACGCCGATCCCCCTGCCTGCCTGCCGTTTTCTCGTGGTAAAGCCGGATCAGGGTCTGGAGACGCGGCTTATCTTCTCGGACCCGTCTCTGAAAAGGGACAGCGGGACTGCTATAATTTCCGGCTTCTCTGCAGATGCTTTCGGTTTCGGCCGCAACGACTTGCAGGGCGTTGCCGAAAGACTTTGTCCCGGCGTGGCGCAAGCCCTTGTGTGGCTTGCATCGCGTGGCTTAAAGGGTCGGATGACAGGCTCTGGAAGCGCAGTGTTTGCACAGGTGTTTGAGCACCTTGAGCTGGGCAGCGTGCCAGGCACGTTCCAGGTCAGGTTATGCAACAACCTGGCCGTTCATCCCCTGGTGGGCTGGGCGGCGAGTGACGGTTTATCGGTTGACGGTTTCTGACCGCCAACCCGTGTAGGGGAGTCGCCAAGTTGGTTAAGGCACTGGATTTTGATTCCAGCATGCGAAGGTTCGAATCCTTCCTCCCCTGCCAAACATTTCGCCGTGCGCGCTCCTTGCTCGCGCGGCAGTACCGCAAGCTGGACGCACAGGCGCAATCATCACTCAACGGCTGGAATACTCATGCAGGCTCCTGAAACCCCTGACTTCATGGTTTTTACCGGCAACGCCAATCCCGGGATGGCGGCGCAGATCGCGCGGCACCTGAATATTTCGCTCGGCGCCGCGACCGTGGGTCGTTTCTCCGACGGCGAAGTCACGGTCGAGATCAACCAGAATGTGCGGGCGCGGGATGTCTTTGTGGTGCAGTCCACCTGCGCGCCAACGAACGAAAACCTGATGGAATTGCTGATCATGGTGGACGCCCTCAAACGTGCGTCGGCCGAGCGCATCAGTGCCGTCATTCCCTATTTTGGCTACGCCAGGCAAGACCGCCGTCCGCGCTCGAGCCGCGTGCCGATCACGGCCAAGGTGGTCGCCAACATGCTGCAAGCCGTCGGCGTCGCGCGGGTCCTGACCATGGACCTGCATGCCGACCAGATTCAGGGTTTCTTCGATATCCCGGTCGACAACATCTATGCGTCCCCGGTCCTGCTGGGCGACTTGCGGCAGAAGAACTACGACGACCTGATCGTCGTGTCGCCGGACGTCGGTGGCGTGGTGCGCGCGCGCGCGCTTGCCAAGCAGCTCAACTGCGATCTGGCCATCATCGACAAGCGCCGCCCAAAGGCCAACGTGAGTGAGGTCATGCACGTTATCGGAGAGACCGATGGCCGCAACTGCGTGATCATGGATGACATGATCGACACCGCCGGCACCCTGGTGAAGGCGGCCGAGGTGCTCAAGGAGCGCGGCGCCAAGAAGGTCTACGCCTATTGCACGCATCCGATATTTTCGGGTCCGGCAATCGAGCGAATCACCAATGGCACAGCGCTGGATGAAGTGGTTGTCACCAACACCATCCCCCTGAGCCAAGCGGCAGCATCCTGCAAGAAGATACGGCAGCTGAGCGTTGCACCGCTGATCGCCGAGACGATCCAGCGCATTGCCAAGGGTGAATCGGTCATGAGTTTGTTCTCGGATCAGGAAAATCTCTTTTAGGGTTTCCAACAAACCCTGCAAGGATGGCCTGAATCGGGCAAAAGTGGGTTCTTTGCACGCCTGACAACGTGCGTTGAGCCTTTTTTAAATCGGAGTCACACTGGTCGCGGTGGACTCTCTATGGAGTGAATACTATGAAATTCGTCGCTTTTGAGCGCGCCAAGCAGGGCACGGGTGCGAGCCGCCGTCTCCGCATCACCGGTCGCACACCTGGCATCGTCTACG
>JBMOJJ010000461.1:0-2490 GCA_049315845.1 Rhodoferax sp. | reverse complement strand
GATCGAGCGCTGCGGCCTGGGTCCGCAGATGCATGAAATGGCGGGTTCGCTGACCCTGGGTCAGCAGCGAATCGTGGAGATTGCACGGGCGCTGGCCGGGCAGCCCAGTGTGCTGTTGCTGGATGAACCCGCAGCCGGCCTGCCGTACATGGAGAAGCAGGCGCTGGGCCGGCTGCTGATGCAGTTGCGCGACGAGGGCATGGCCATCCTGGTGGTCGAGCACGATATGGAGTTTGTGATGAACATCGCCAGCCGCATCACGGTTCTCGAGTTTGGCCAGGTCATCGCCCATGGCTCGCCGGCCGAGGTGCAGGCCAACCCGAAGGTGCTCGAGGCCTATCTGGGCGGCGTCGAGTCGGAGCTTGCGCCATGACAGCGCCACTGCTGGAGCTCAGGCAACTGAGTGTCTGCTATGGCGTTGTCGAAGCCGTGCACCAGGTGGATCTGTTGGTCCATCCGGGCGAGATCGTGACCGTGATCGGACCCAACGGGGCCGGCAAGTCGACGCTGCTGTCGGCGGCGATGGGCTTGCTGCCGAGCAGCGGGGAAATCTGGCTCAATGGGGATATCATCCGCCGCCCGACCGTCCATGCGCTGGTGAGCAGCGGCGCCGGCCTGGTGCCGGAGCGGCGCGAACTGTTCGGCGAAATGTCGGTGCAGGACAACCTGCTGCTGGGCGGGTTCTCGCGCTGGCGGCGCGGCTTGCGCGACCAGAAAGAGTGCCGGGACGAGGTCTATGCGATCTTCCCGCGGCTGGCCGAACGCTGCACCCAGATGGCGTCGACGCTGTCCGGCGGCGAGCGGCAAATGCTGGCGATCGGCCGCGCGCTGATGGCCAAGCCCAAGCTGCTGATGCTCGATGAACCGTCGCTGGGATTGGCCCCGAATATCGTGCGCGAGGTATTGCAGGTGGTGGTCGGACTGCGCACGCGCGGCGTTTCCATTTTGCTGGTTGAACAGAACGCACGTGCGGCGTTGGCCGTGGCGGATCGGGCCTATGTGCTGGAGATGGGCAGCGTTGCGCTCAGCGGCAAGTCGAGTGAGCTGGCGAGCGACCCGCGCATCATTGAAACCTACCTTGGTCTGGGTGGGCGCAAGGGTTCTGCCTGATAGAGTCGGACGTGTAGGCAATTGTTGTAAACTGTACAGACCGTACGCTTTATGGAATCTTCATGTCTGCCAACACCAACTATGGCCTAGAACAAGCCCGCATTCAATTGCCTTCCATCGTTGCAAATGCCCATGCTGGCGTTGCCAGCATCATTACCCGTCACGGCAAACCGTATGCTGCCGTCGTGCCCGTGCAGGACTTGCAAAGATTGCGATCCGGTGCCAGTGCGCCGTCCGATCTATTGGCCTTGCGCGGCAGTGGGCGGGGTCTTTGGGGCGCTGACGTTGGGAAAACAATTTCCCGGTTGCGCGACGAATGGGACAGGACCTGAATGAAAAGCAAAGCGCCCCGCCTGTGGGCTGGCCTGGCGCAGGGTGCTACCGTGATGGTCGACACGGCGCCCTTTATTTACGTGCTTGAATCGCACCCGCAATGGGCCGACCAGTTCGTGGGATTGTTTGAAGCCGCAGCAAAAGGCGACCTGACGATTGCCCTATCAACCATCACGCTGGTCGAAGTCTTGACCGGCCCCTTCAACGCGGGGCAAACGGCACTGGCCAAGCGTTATGAGAAAGCCTTGTCGCAATACAAGGTGGTTCCGGTCTCCGCCGCGATAGCGGCCTTGGCGGCACAGTTGCGCGCGCGCTATCGGTTAAAGCTGCCCGACGCGATTCAACTGGCAAGCGCCCTGGATATCGGCGCCGCCGCTTTGGTGACGCATGACCGCGATTTTTCTCAGGTCAGCGGGATGGTGATCTTGACGGGCGACCAAGACTCCGCACCATAAGTTGAACCATCAATCTTTCCCGAAATGATGACAGGCCAAGCCCCGTTGAACATGCCGGTGGGATCAGGCTGCTGGGGCGCTCAGCTCCGCGGCTGTCCTCCGGCCTTCGGCCTCCCCTTTGATGCCGCTGCGCTGAGCGCCCCAGCAGCCTGATCGTTCAAGCAGGGTTGACGTGCGACCCGCGCAAACCACCGACGCGCCCTGCCGAGGGCGATGTAGAGCTATTGGGGTCAGACACCAATTTCGCTGCGGCGCATTGCGCCGCACCCTTTGGGCGAGCCGAAGGCTCGGCGAATTTGGGCTCTGACCCCAAAAACTCGGGCCGGGTGACAGCCGCGGAGCTGAGTGCTCCGTCGACCAGATCCTGCCGGCAAGCCGAGGAAGTTTGGGCTGTCATCATCTCGGGAAAGATCCATAGCTTCACAAACGGTCCCTGGTCAGACATGGTATTTGCACAGCCTCAACGTTGGAGCTGTCCGGCACACAGCAAGCGCCGCGAAGCGGCATCCCTCTGCTGCGCGTCCGCGACGAGCAACCTGTTAGACAGCAGCTCAGTGATTGTCGAAATCATTGTGTTTGGCCTTTACGGCGA
>JBMOJJ010000460.1:0-2493 GCA_049315845.1 Rhodoferax sp. | reverse complement strand
GCGCCTGGGTCGGTGATGTCGGCGCTCAGCGCCAGCGCCTCTGCGCCCTTGCTCTGCAACTGCAGGACCAGCTTGTCAAGTCGCGCCGCGTCAAGGTCCATGGCGGCAATCCGGCTGCCTGCCAGCGCATAGCGCTGGCACAGGGCCGCGCCCAGTCCGCCAGCCGCACCGCTGATCAGCACCACCTTGGCGCTCAGATCCCGCCGGCTCATGCTGCGGTCTTTTGCTGCGAATTGCGCCACAACTCGAACACCTCGGCGGAACTGAGCCGGGGGGTGTAGCCGAACTCCTGCTTGAGTCGCTGGTTGTCGAGCACCGGCCGGTAGCGCAGAAAGTCCAGCTGCTCCGGCCCGTACTGGGTCAGCCCGAGCTTCTTCAGCAGCCACAGGGCCGCCTTGAGCAGCCAGGCGGGCAGCAGCAGGCAGCGTTTTCCAAGGCGCGCGGCGATCTCGTGAATGCCGAGCGCGCCATCGCCGGCCAGGTTGAAGATTCCGGCCTTCGATGCGTCGATGCCGTGCACGATGGCGCCGACCACGTCCTGGTCATGGATGAAGACAAACGGACTGTCGGAGCCCTGGATCGCGAGCAGGCGCGGCTTCTTGAACAGGTCGGTGATCTGGTTGTTGACGGTCGCGCCCAGGATCGTGCCGATCCGCAGCACGACCTGTTCGAGCTGCGGCTGCTGCTGACGGAATTCGGCCAGCATTTCCTCGACCAGGCGCTTGTGCCACGAGTAGGCGAAGCTCTGGTTGCCGCGCAGCGCATCGCTCTCGCGCAGCCAGGCCGGGTTGTCGGCGTGGTAGCCGTAGGCGGCGCCGCTCGATGACACAATGATTCGCCGGACTTTGTGGTGGACACAGGCCTGCAGCAGATTGCGGGTGCCGCCGACATCCACGCTGTGCTCGAACTCGCGGCTGCTGTCCTTGCCGGGCGTCACGATAGACGCCAGATGAACCACGACCTCGGGACTGTGACGGGCGACGATCGCGTCGACCTCGGGCGAACGGATGTCGGCCGTTTCATAGACGACGTTCGGCAGGCGCTGCGCCGGCTCACGCAGGTCGAGCGCGACGGTCGTCATTCCGTTGCGCTGGGCCAGTTCTGCCACCACCTGACTGCCCAGATAGCCTGAGCTGCCCGTGACGAGCACGCAGTGGGTACTCATGCGACGAGCAGTGTGGGTGGCCGCCGGCTCCAGTAGGTGGCGATCGTGAGCCCGGCGACAATATGCCATATGCCCCACCAGGCGGTGATCACGGCCATGCCGCCGAGCCCGTCGAAGAAGCTGAAGATCAGGATCAGGCCGAGGCCCGAATTCTGGATGCCGCATTCAATCGCGACCGCGCGCCGGTCGCGTTCCGGCAGCTTCACGCCCCAGGCCAGCGCGTAGCCGGTCAGCAGCGCGGCGGCATTGTGCACGAACACCACGCCCACCACCATGCCGACGTAGAGTTTGAAGTACTGCCAGTTGGCGCCCAGCGCGGCCAGCACAAAAAGCAGGAAGAAGAGCAGCGAGAAGATCTTCATCGGCTTTTGCACCTTGGCTGTGACGATCGGCCAGCGGCGCGAGACGAACAGACCGATTGCCAACGGCAAGCCCAGCAGCAACAGCACGTGCGCAAACATCTCGAGCGGGTTCACCGCCACCTGGCGCAACAGCGGCTGCGCCGGCGCGTAAAGGCCGCCCCAGAAGGCGATGTTAAGCGGCGTCATGACGATCGCGGTTAGCGTCGACAGCGTGCTGATCGAGACCGACAGCGCGGTGTTGCCGCGCGCAAAGTGGGTCAGGAAATTCGAGATGTTGCCGGCCGGGCAGGACGACACCAGAATCATACCCAGCGCAATGCTGGGTCGGGGTTCGATCAGCAGCACCAGCAGATAAGTGAACGCAGGAAAAACCAGGTGATGGCCGAGCAGTCCGATGACCAGCGCGCGCGGCGTGCGCAAGGCCTCCTTGAAGTCGTCGGCCTTGAGTTCCAGCGATACGCCGAACATCACAAAGCCCAGCACCACATTGAGCAGAAGCAGCGACTGCGGACTGAAGTTCAGGCGAACCAGATCGATGTCGATCATCACATCCCCTCGCGCATCCAAGGCTCACGTTGGCGCGGGACAGAGCGCCGCGCCGGGCCGCCCCAAGCAAGCTCACGCCCCCGCGGGGGGCAGCGTAGTACGCGCAGCGACAAGCGTGGGGGCACCATGGTCTAGGCTTTCGGTTCCTCGTGCATCTTCTTGAAGTGGATCAGGCCCGGCGCCCACATGTGCTTGACCGGGTCCACATCGACATGGATCACAGCGCAGCGGCCGCTTGCCAGCGCCCGCTCCAGCGCCGGTTTGAGCTGCTTGGGATCACAGACGCGTTCGCCATAGGCGCCCATGCTCTGCCCGAGCTTGTCGAATTCGATCTCGCCGAGGTCGGCCTTGATCGTCTCGTCGGGGTCGAGGTGCTTGAAGATCATGGTCTTGAAGGGACGCAGCATGAACTGCTGGTTC
>JBMOJJ010000107.1:0-11153 GCA_049315845.1 Rhodoferax sp. | reverse complement strand
CGGAACGGTGGCCCTGCTCGGCCAGCCGCTGCTGGGCATGCCGGCGCGCGCGCGCGCGCGCCAACTGGCCTGGCTCGGGCAGAACGAGGCCACCGGCGACGATCTGACGGTCTGGGACGTGGCCATGCTGGGCCGCCTGCCGCACCAGGGCTGGCTGGCCGGTCCCAGCGCCGCCGACCACAGCGCGGTCGAGCAGGCGCTGCGCGCGACGCAGGCCTGGGACTGGCGCGAGCGGCCGCTGGGACAGTTGTCGGGCGGCGAACGCCAGCGTGTGCTGCTGGCCCGCTCGCTTGCGGTACAGGCGCAGGTGCTGCTGATGGACGAGCCGCTGGCCAACCTGGATCCGCCCCACCAGGCCGACTGGCTGGCGGTCGTACGCGCACTGGTGCAGCAGGGCCGCACCGTGGTCAGCGTGCTGCACGAGATATCGCTGGCGCTGCACGCCGATCAGATGGTCATCATGGCCGAAGGCGGCATCGCGCACCAGGGCGCCTGCGCGGACGCCGCAACGCACCGGGCGCTGGAAGCCGTGTTTCAACACCGCATCGCGATCCACGCGCTGGGCCGGCAATGGGTTGCGCTACCGCTTGCGGACTGAAGCGCTGGAGCGCGCCGTTGCCGCCTGGGGCGCGGCCGTCTTGTCCTTGAAATCGCAGAAGCTGGCGACGCCGCACTGCCAGCACAAGGGCGTGCGCGCCTTGCAGACGTAGCGGCCGTGCAGTATCAGCCAGTGGTGCGCATGCGCCAGATAGGCCGGCGCAATCCGCTCCAGCAGCTTCATTTCAACTTCAGCCGGTGTCTTTGCCCGCGCCAGACCGGTGCGGTTGGCGAGCCGGAACAGGTGCGTGTCGACCGCGATCGTCGGCTCGCCAAAGGCAACATTGAGGATCACGTTGGCGGTCTTGCGGCCGACGCCGGGCAGCGCCTGCAGCGCCTCGCGCGTGCGTGGCACCGCGCCGCCATGAAGCTCGCGCAGGATCCGGCAGGTCTGCATCAGGTGCCTGGCCTTGGAGCGGAACAGTCCGATCGTCCGGATGTAACTCTCCAGGCCATCCTGCCCCAGCTCCAGCATCTTCTGCGGCGTGTTGGCCACCTGGAACAGCCGGCGCGTGGCCTTGTTCACGCTCACATCGGTGGCCTGGGCCGACAGCAGCACGGCCACCAGCAATTCAAACACCGAAGCGTATTCCAGCTCGGTTTGCGGCGACGGATTGACAGCCTTGAGCGTGGCAAAAAAACCTTCGATCGCGCTCGGCTGCATGCGTTCTCCCTTGTCCTGGGTCTGAATAATAATAAGAGCATAAAGCCATTCTTCAATCCACGAAAGACTTCGATGCAATTTGCCGAGCGCCTGAACGCGATAGAGACCTCCGCCATCCGCGAACTGTTCAAACTGCTGGGCAAGCCCGGCATCATCAGTTTTGCCGGCGGTTTTCCGGACCCGGCGCTGTTCGACGCCGAAGGCATCAGGCAGTCTGCCGACGCTGTGCTGGCCGGCAATCCGGGCCCGGTGCTGCAATATGGCGCCACCGAAGGCTACCAGCCGCTGCGAGAGGCGATCAGCGGCTTCTACGCCGCCAAGGGCGGCCCGGGCAACGAGGCCAATGTCGCCGTCAAGCCAGAAGGCCTGATCGTCACCACCGGCAGCCAGCAGGCGCTCGACCTGATCGGCAAGACGCTGATCTCGCCCGGCGACAAGGTGATCGTCGAGGCGCCGACCTTCCTGGCCACGATCCAGTGTTTCCGGCTCTACGGCGCGCACATCATCGGCGCGCCCATCGATGCCGACGGCGTCGACGTCGATCAGCTCGAAAGACTGATCGCCGAGCACAAGCCCAAGCTGGTCTACCTGATTCCGACCTTCGGCAACCCGAGCGGCGCCACGCTGAGCCTGGCGCGGCGCAAGCGCATCCTGGAACTGGCGCTGCGCACACAGACCATCGTGGTCGAGGACGACCCCTACGGCGAACTGTACTTTGGCACGCCGCCGCCGCCCAGCATGCTGGCCTTGACCGCCCAGGTGCCGGGCAGCCGCGACTGGCTCGCGCACTGCGGCAGTTTCAGCAAGATCCTGTCACCGGGTTTGCGCGTGGGCTGGATGATTGCGCCACCGGAACTGCTGGCCAGGGCGACCATGTGCAAGCAGTTCAGCGACGCCCACACCAGCAACCTGACGCAGGCGATCGCGGCCCATTACCTGAGCCTGAACCGGCTCGACGCCACGCTCGCCACGGTGCGCAAGACCTACGCCGAGCGCGCCCGCGTCATGGCCGAATCGCTGCGGCGCGAACTGGCCGACGCGATCGAGTTCAACCAGCCCCAGGGCGGCATGTTCTTCTGGGCCCGCCTGACCGGCGCCAACGGCAAGACTCGCGATGCCGCAGAGTTCGCCCGCCGCGCGATCGACAAGGGGGTCGCCTTCGTGCCGGGCGCGCCGTTCTATGCGCACGATCCCGACCTGTCCACCTTGCGGCTGAGCTTTGCCACGGCCGGGCTGGACAAGATCGAAGAAGGCATGCAGCGACTGGGTCAGGCGCTCAATTGAGCTCGTCGTCCTTCCAGAACTTGGTGCCGTCGGCGGCAATGCCGACGCCGATCCCGTTCTTGGTCAGCGTGAAATAGCTGGCGTCGGCGTTTTGCACCGCGCCCTCGGCGGGGCCGGCCGACTTGCCGCCGGCGCCGACCTGCAGCGAGCCGCCGGTGCCGATGGTCCAGCCCTTGTCGACGAACTGCTGCATCCCCTTGGCGGACTTGAAGATGATCAGCGTCTCGCTCTCGGACAGCCCGATCTGCGGGCCAGCGCTGGCCTGGGCCATCGCCATGAAGACATCCTTGCCGGTCTTGTTGTCATGCGCCAGCCCCTTGCCACCGGCGCCGCCGATGACAAAGCTCAGCCCGTAGGTCGTGAAGACTGCGTAGCCCGCGGCATTCTTCACTTCGCCCTGAAGCTTGGGATCCGCCTTGTAGAACTTCTCGACCGACTTCTGTGTCGCGCTGCGCAGTTCGGCCTGCTTTTCGGCCTTGCTGCCGGCGGCGAATGCGCTGCCGGTCAGCAGTGACAGGATCACGGTCGCGGCCGTCAGCATTTGTTTCAGTTTCATGGTCACTATTTCCTTCGGTTTGAATGCGGGAGGCACTGCGGTTGCGTTGCGCCCGAAGCCTGCCTGAGCCCGTCTTTTAATTGTAGTCAACCGATCTGCTTGCGCAACTGCGTTGGCATCGCGAGACTGTCTGACTGCAGGCGGCCCACCGGCATACCCCGGATCGGCTGCAGCGCCGAGTCCGGCACCGGTCCCTTGTTTCCGCGCCAGAGCTTCTTTCCGGTGCGCCAGGTTAGCGGCGCGTACGATTGCACCAGCCAGACCGGCTTGCCATGACCCAGGTTCATGCCGCCAGCGGCGTCGTACAGGCCGACCACGTTGACGAAGGTCCCCACATTGGATTGATGGAACGCGGTCAGGACGACCGCCATATCTCCCGGCTTGCACTTCATTGGAATAACTCCTTATCCAAACAACCCAGAAACCGATTTCCTAATTGCCCAGCACCATCTGAATCATCATCGCGGTGATCAGCGAATGAGCCAGTTCACTCATGCCCGAACCCCCCTGCGGGCCATCGCTGGCCGAAGAGGACCCGGCTGCGCCCGAGATGTCAACCTTTGTGCTGGGGGAGAAAGCCGCCGTCTGGAGTATCACCGGATGCATGGCGACATGGATGCCACCGACCGATCCAACTCCAAGGCCGCCTACTGCGCCGACTGCCGTTATGCTCATGATCGACCCCTTTCTTGCTGGTCTGATTTCGCTCTTTCGTCGATGCAAGAATAGCCCTTAACGCGGGCAAAGTCTGTTGAGAATATTTAAGGCCGGACCCGCCGCGCGTGCCGGCGCGGAGCCTGCGCCAAGACGAAAATCCGCTGCGCTGGTTGTCGGCGCCGGCGGCCTGCGGCGCAGCCGCTTCTGCACTGCCGCGCTGCCGAGTTCGCGCAGCGCGTCGGCGGCAATCCAGCGCGCCGAGCGGCTGTCCTGCTTGCCAATGCGCTGCGCGGCGCTGACGGCTTCGGCGTTGAGCGCCAGATTGCGTTTGCCGATGCTGCGCAGCGCCCAGTTCACCGCTTTCCTGACGTAGTTGCGTTCGTCCGCGGCGGCCGCCTCGATCAGGCTCAGCGCCGCCACGAAGCGTTCGTCGCCGGCGCTTTTGTCATGCACCGCCAGCGCCGCCAGCAACGAAAACGCGGCCCGGCGGACAAACTCCTGGCGTCGCGTCGCCCACAGCGCCACCTTGCGCCAGGCCAGGGGCGAGGCGAGAAACGCGCTGGCGCAGACCTGATCGCAAACGTCCCAGGACGAGAAACCCCGTGCCCAGGCATCCATCTGCCGCGAACCCAGCCTGGCGGGCTCGGCCACCATCGCGGCGACGATGCGCGCGTCTGGAATGCCTGTGTCCCACAGCGCCAGCGCCAGATCGTGATCGCGCCCCAGTGTGCGCGCTGCGCGCCGCATCGCCGGCACCGACAGGCCAAGCCGGCGCTCGATGTCGATGCCGAAGCGCGCCATGCCTGAGAGCTCGCCCGGACGTGCGTCCCGCCGAAGCAGCGCCAGCGCGGCGGCGAGCCTGCTCAAGGCTGGCCGATCAGCCGATCGACGGCCAGTCGCTGAACGGAAAAGGCGGCTCCTCGGTGGCAAAGCTCACGAAGTCCGCCACCTGGCCCAGGTAACGCCCTAGCCCGCGGCCCAGCGTCGTCAGGCGGGCGTTTGGCGCAGCGCCGGTCAGTGCCAGCACAAACTGGATCAACGCGAGCAGGAACAGCAGCGCGCCGGCCAGGTGCGTGGCCACCGCCATCAGGATCATCAGCAGGCCGCGCAGCCAGATGTTGCGCCGCACGGCGATCGGGTATTCGCTCATGGTCTATCCTTTCACGGGGTTGCGGAAAACAGTTCGGCGGTGAGCTCGTAGGAGCGCAGGCGCGCCGCGTGGTCATGGATCTGCGAGGTGATCATCAACTCGTCGGCGCCGGTCCTTTCGATGAAGGCGCGCAGGTTGAGGCGCACGCTGTCGGCGCTGCCGATGGCGGCGCAGGACAGCACGCTGTCGAGCAGCGCGCGCTCTGGCGGAGTGAGTTGGCCCGCGTAGCCGGCCAGCGGCAGCGGCAGCCGGCCCGGACGCCCGCTGCGCAGGTTGACAAACGCCTGCTGCATCGAGCTTGCGAGAAAAACCGCTTCCTCCTCGGTGTCGGCAGCGCAGACATTGAAGCCCAGCATCACATAGGGTCTGGCGAGTTGCGCCGACGGACGGAAGTTGGCGCGGTACAACGCAAGCGCCTGCATCATCTGCTGCGGCGCAAAGTGCGACGCAAAGGCATACGGCAGCCCGAGCGCGGCCGCCAGCTGCGCGCCGAACAGGCTCGAGCCCAGGATCCAGACCGGTATCGCCAGGCCCTGGCCCGGCACCGCGTGCACCGGGTTGCGGGAAGTCGCCGAAAAATAGTCCATCAGCTCGACGACATCGCGCGGAAACTCATCGGCGTCGCTTGACAGGTTGCGGCGCAAAGCACGCGCGGTGATCGGGTCCGAGCCCGGCGCGCGCCCCAGGCCGAGGTCGATGCGTCCGGGGTGGAGCGACTCCAGCGTGCCAAACTGCTCGGCAATCAGCAGCGGCGAATGGTTCGGCAGCATGATGCCGCCGGCGCCGACCCGGATGCTGCGCGTGCCGGCCGCGACATGCGCGATCAGCACCGCGGTGGCCGCGCTCGCGATGCCGGGCATGCCGTGGTGCTCGGCCAGCCAGTAGCGCCGGTAAGCCCAGCTCTCCGCGTGCCGGGCCAGATCAAGCGTGTTCCTGAACGATTGCGCCGCGTCGCCGCCCTGCACGATGGGGGAAAGATCGAGAACTGAAAAAGGAATCATTTTTGTCATTTTGGGCTGAAGCAACGAACAACAAGCTGCGCGTTGTCAATGCGCGGCAGGTGAATTGGTGAGACTGGCCCAACCAGTCTAACGGAGACCTGAAAATGGCCCATTGCACCCTGACTCCCGGCGAACTCTGTCTGAGCGTCGCGCCTGAATCGCTCGGCTTTTCGGGCACGTCGATGCTGCAGCAACCGATGCAGACGGTGGCCGCCGATAGGAGCTGCCGGAGGAAATCACCCGCTTTCTTGACAAGACCCGTCTCCTTGAACAGCTCAAGAACGAACGGCCGACGGCGCTTCGGCGCCGGCTCGCCACGCCGCTGCTGGAGCACGAGCCGCAGGGCATACGGCGCGGTCAACCAGCACGGCGAAGTGCTGCCGCTGGGCGGCATCAACGAGAAGATCGAAGGCTTCTTCCGTGTCCGCCAGAAGGCCCACCGCCACGCATACCAGAGCGCCGAGCGCATTAGGCGCGCGCGCAGACACCGACGCTGAGGCACAATGGCCCGGGCGTTTCAGCCAATGCCGCCACCAACCACCGGGCCCCACCATGAGTCAAGCAAGCATCGCCGCCAAAACCGTCTTCATCACCGGCGCCTCGTCCGGCCTCGGGCGCCAGATGGCGATCGAATTCGCGCGCCGCGGCTACCGGCTCGCGCTGACCGCGCGCCGGCTCGAAGCGCTCAGGACAGTGCAGGCCGAACTGGAGCAGGGCGGGGCGCCCCCGATCTTTGTCGCGGCACTGGACGTCACCGACGACATCGCGCTTGACCTTGTGTTTGCCCAGGCGCGCACCTTCCTGGGCGCGCTCGATATCGTGGTGGCCAATGCCGGCGTCGGCCACCACGGGCTGATTGGCAAGCTGGCGTTTGCCAAGGTGCGCGATACCGTCAACACCAATATCACCGGCTTCATGGCCACCGTCGATACGGCGATGCGCTGCTTTCGCGAGCAGGGGCACGGGCACCTGGTGGGCATCAGCTCGGTTGCGGCGTTTCGCGGCATGCCGGCCGGCGGCGTCTACAGCGCCTCCAAGGCGGCCGTCAGCACCTACCTGGACGCGCTGCGCGCCGAGACCCACGGCAGCGGCATCGTGGTCACCACGCTCTCGCCCGGCTACATCGACACGCCGATCAACCGCGCCGCCAAGAGCCGGCCCTTCGTGATCCCGGTCGAGCAGGGCGGCAAGCTGCTGGTCGACCTGATCGAGCGCCGCGTGCAGCGCGCCACCGTGCCGCGCTGGCCCTGGGCCGTTCTGGCCAGGCTGATCGCGGTGCTGCCTACCGCCGTGATCGCGAGGCTCAGGTGACAAAATAGGCGCCGATGGAAAAGCGCGTTCTGATCATTGGTGGTGGCATCGGCGGACTGGCGGCGGCGCTGGCCTGCTCGCGCGCCGGCGCCGGCGTCGAACTGTTTGAGAGCGCCAGGGAATTCAACGAGGTTGGCGCCGGCATCCAGCTCGGCCCCAACGTGGTGTCGATCCTGCAGCGCTGGGGCCTTGAGCGCGCGCTGGGCGCGGTCGCGGCGTTTCCGGACCGGCTGCAGGTCCGCAGCGCCGTTTCGGGCCATGCGCTCGGCGGTCTGCGCCTGGGCGCCCGGGCGATCGAGCGCTATGGCGCACGCTACGCGACCATTCACCGCGCCGACCTGCACGCGATGCTGCTGTCCGAACTGAGGCAAACAGACGCCGTGCGCCTGAGCCTGGGCAGCGAGGTGGTGGCGTTCGAGCAGCATGACAGCGGCGTCGCGCTGCAGCTTGCCAGCGGCCTGCAGGCCAGCGCAGACCTGCTGCTTGGTGCCGACGGCTTGTGGAGCCGCGTGCGCCAGCAATTGCTGAACGACGGCACGCCCGTTGCCACCGGCCATCTGGCTTATCGGGCGCTGGTGCCGCAGAGCAGCCTGCCGGAGAGACTGCGCTCGCAGAGCATCACGGCCTGGCTTGGACCGCAACTGCATGTGGTCCAGTACCCGGTGCGCGGCGGTGACTGGCTCAACGTTGTCGCCGTGGTGCACGGCCACATGCTGGGCGACATCGAATACTGGGACCACGGCGCCAACGTGGTCAAACTGCATCGCAGCATGGCGCAGGTCTGCGCCCCGCTGCACGACCTGGTCCATGCGATCGAGCGCTGGCGGCTCTGGGGCTTGAGCATTCGCCCGCCGATGCGCGGGCCGGGCGAGTTTGGCAATGGCCGGGTTGCGCTGCTGGGCGACGCGGCGCACCCGATGCTGCCTTATCTGGCGCAGGGCGCCGGCATGGCGATCGAGGACGCGCAGGCGCTGGGCCAACTGCTGGCGGGCGATCTCGCGCCGCCCGAGGCGCTGCGCCAGTACGCGCAAGCCCGCTGGCAGCGCAACGCCCGGGTGCAGGCGCGCGCGATCCGCAACGGCCAGATCTTCCACGCCGCCGGCCTGATGCGCTGGGGCCGCGACGCCGCAATGAAGCTGCTGGGCGAGCGACTGCTTGCAATGGACTGGCTCTACCGCGGGGCTTGAGGTACCGGCTCGGATGCTACTTGACGAATGCGATGCTGGTCATGCGAGCAGCGCAAACCACAGACGCTCGTTGCGGCGGGCGATGCGGTGGGTAGCGCAGCGTGGACTTGGGGTTTTGCCAGATAAAGAAGGAGGCCGGAGGCCGGGTGAAATTGGCGGAGCCATCCACCGCGTCGCCTTCGGCCCCGTCACGTCTGAGACTCGGACATGCGAAAGCAATCTGTGTCAGACGGGTTGGAACAGTGTCGCGAATTCGGGAACTCTCAGCAGAGCTTTCCCAGCAGCAGGAACTCCATCAGCGCCTTTTGCGCGTGCAACCGGTTCTCCGCCTCGTCCCAGACCACCGACTGGGGCCCGTCGATCACGTCAGCCTGCACTTCCTCGCCGCGGTGCGCCGGCAGGCAGTGCATGAACAGCGCGTCGGGCTTGGCCGCGCGCATCATGTCGGAGTCCACGCACCAGTCCGCAAAGGCCAGCTTGCGGGTCTCGTTCTCGGCTTCATAGCCCATGCTGGTCCAGACATCGGTGGTCACCAGATCGGCGCCCGCGCAGGCCTGCATCGGATCCCTGAACACCTGGTAACTGTCGCTCGAGCGCAGACCCGCGATCGACTGGTCCACCTCATAGCCGCCCGGCGTGCTCACATGCACCTTGAAGCCCAGGATCTCGCTCGCCTGCAGCCAGGTATTGGCCATGTTGTTGCCGTCGCCAACCCAGGCCACGGTCTTGCCGGCGATCGAGCCGCGGTGCTCGATGTAGGTGAAGATGTCGGCCAGAATCTGGCACGGGTGGAACTCATTGGTCAGGCCGTTGATCACCGGCACCCTGGAGTGCTCGGCGAAACGCTCGATCTTGGTCTGCTCGTAGGTGCGGATCATCACCAGATCGACCATCCGGCTGATCACCTTGGCGCTGTCCTCGATCGGCTCGGACCGGCCCAGCTGGCTGTCGCCGGTGGTCAGGTGAACGACGCTGCCGCCCATCTGGTACATGCCGGCCTCGAAGCTGACCCGCGTGCGTGTAGAGGCCTTCTCGAAGATCATCGCCAGGGTCCGGTCGATCAGCGGCTGGTGGCGTACGTAGGCCTTGAATTTCTTCTTGATCAGCGCCGCGCGCTCGAACAGGTAGCTGTAATCGCTGGCGCTCAGGTCGCTGAACTGCAGGTAATGCTTCATCGTGGTCGGTCCGGCAAATCAGGGGCCGCGCTCAGGCCGCGTCAAGCAGCAACTGCCTGATCAGCGGGCACAGGATGGCGACCACCTCGTCGGCCTCCTGCGTGCTCATGATCAGCGGCGGCACCAGCCGCACCACGCAGTCGGCGGTCACGCTGATCAGCAGGCCGTTGCTGGCACATTGGCCGACCAGCGCCGCACAGGGCCTGGCCAGCTCGATGCCCAGCATCAGGCCCTGGCCGCGGATTTCCTTGACCGCGCCCGACGCCAGCTCCGCCTGCAGCGCTTGCGCCAGCGCGCCAGCCAGATGCGCGCCGACCCGGGCCGCGTTGTCCAGCAGGCCGTCCTCCTCCATGATGCGGATCGTCTCCACGCCGGCGCGCATCGCCAGCGGATTGCCGCCGAAGGTGGTACCGTGGTTGCCAACCTGGAAGATGTTGGCGGCCCGCGGTCCCGCCACCACCGCGCCGATCGGCACGCCCGAGCCCAGGCCCTTGGCCAGCGGCATCACGTCCGGCTTGATGCCGGCCCACTGGTGGGCAAACCATTTGCCGGTGCGCCCCATCCCGCACTGCACCTCGTCGATCATCAGCAACCAGTCGCGCTCGTCGCACAGCGCGCGCACCGCCCTCAGGTAGTCGGTGTGCATCGGGTTGATGCCGCCTTCGCCCTGGATCGCCTCAAAGAACACGGCCACCACGTTGGGGTTGCCGACAGTGGCCTGCTTCAGGCTCTCGATATCGTTCATAGGCACCCGGATGAAGCCCTCCACCAGTGGGCCGAAGCCGGCCTGGATCTTCGGGTTGCCGGTCGCGCTCAGCGTGGCGATCGAGCGGCCATGAAAGGCCTTCTCGTAAACCACGATCTCGGGCCGCTCTATGCCCTTGTCATGGCCGAACTTGCGCGCGAGCTTCAGCGCCGCCTCGTTCGCCTCCAGGCCGGTCGAGCAGAAGAACACATTGCTCATGCCCGACAGCTCAACCAGTTTCTTCGCCAGCACCTCCTGGTTCGGCACATGGTAGTAGTTCGAGGTGTGGATCAGCTTGCCCAGTTGATCCTGCAGCGCCGGCACCAGCTTCGGATGGTTGTGGCCCAGCGTGTTGACCGCAATGCCGCCAAGCGCGTCCAGATACGACTTGCCGTTGACATCCCAGACGCGGCAACCCTGCCCATGCGAGAGGGCAATCGGCAGACGACCATAGGTGTTCATCACGTGGGGTGAGGCGGCTTCGATCAAAGGTATGGCGTTCATCGTGTGTCCTAATCAGTTGGGGACAGAACAGGCTGCGCTCTGCGTAGCTGCGGTCTGTCCCACAAGGTCTCATAAATGAAGGCGGCCCGATCAATGGCGGGCCGTTGAAGCATGATTTTAGGCACAAAAAAGCCGTCTTGCGACGGCTCTTTTGCTTTTGCTGACAGCGCACCGCTTACAAACGGCGGATCAAATTTTCCGGGAAAACTGGATCCGTGCTATTTGCCTGAAATCAGGCGGCCTTTGCGGCCAGGGCTTTCACCTTGGCCGACAGGCGGCTCTTGTCGCGAGCAGCCTTGTTCTTGTGGAAGATGCCCTTGTC
>JBMOJJ010000459.1:0-2501 GCA_049315845.1 Rhodoferax sp. | reverse complement strand
TTTTGAGAGAGAGTTTGAGCTCAGCCACGTTACCGGGCGAGCGAACCTCGACAGGGTTGCCGGAGATGTCGCGCTTGCCGAGAAAGACTCGGCCTTGGAAAGATGCATAGGTGCTCATTGCTTGGGTTCCTTGTGTTGAAAGGGTTTTGGTTCTGGCTCAGTCTTGAGGGGCTTGGGCGCCAGCGTGGCGATGCCGTTCTTGAGAAGCCACTGGGCCGTGATCTCATCGGCGTCGATTCGCTCGCCGGGTCCACAGGTCTTGCCTGCATGCGTGTGAGGTTTCAATAAAACAAGTTGTGTCATGTGTTTCATCCAATCATTGAGATGTCGCGTGCCAGCGTTGTGTAGGTGATCTGGTAGCGCGCAGGAATGGCTGCAGCGGTGGCGTCGGCATCCTCAACATCCCACTCGCATTCCAGTTCTCGCAGACCCAGACACAGGCCGCCGAGGTTCGCGCTGGCAAAGAGCTCGGCGTGAGCGGCGACCAGCAGTGCGTCTGCAATTGCCTCAGGCGCACTGCCCACTGTTTCACGTGCAACCGCCACCATACGCAGCACCAGTTGACGCTCGACACGGTCGTTGATGCGAGGTGAGACCGTCTCCGACTCGGGGAAGATCAACAGCGCCGGTGATTGCTCACGGGTGATGCCGGTCGGAGGCGAGCGGATCAAGGTCGCACCCTGGGCAAGCGCAATGGGCGAGAGCAAGGCCACCACCGCCTGAATGATGTTTTCTCGAAGGGATTGGTTCATGGATTCGTAGAATGCAAAATCAAAATCAAAAGAACGTCATGGCAAGCACACCACCCAAGAAGCCGCATCGCAGCAGCCAGTCATCCCCAACCCACTTCACCGTCCTGGTCGAGTTGATTGACACGAAGCCCACCATCTGGCGGCGCATTCACATCGATGGCCGAGCCCGTTTGGATGCTTTGCATCACGTCTTGCAGACTGCCATGGGATGGTCTGACTCGCATTTGCACGTATTCAATATTGGCGACAAGCACTACGGCACGCCCGACCCCGACTACGAGGAACTGGACCATGAGGTCCTGAGCGAGAAGAAGTTCCGCCTCAACCAGTTGCTTGCAACAGGGGACACCTGCACCTACCTGTACGACTTCGGCGACAGCTGGAGCCACCACATCACGGTTGAATCGATCGAGGAGTTGGACCAAGCCAATTCCAATCCCCGTCTTGCCTGGGTTGAATCTGGCAAGCGCGCCTGCCCGCCCGAGGACGTCGGTGGTGTGGGGCATTACCAGGACTTCCTGGAATCCCTTGAGAACGACCCCTATGGGGACGAGACCAAGCGGATTCGTGAATGGGCTGGACTGGATTTCGATCCTGAGCGCTTTGACCGCAGGACAGCCAACAATGCCATCGACCGGATGCTGTGGAACGGTTGGATCAGAATAGGCACCTGAGAACAACGGTCAAAGTTGCGTCAGCGTCGCCCGACACTCCGACCCATCACCGATCGCAGTGACTTCCCGTACGCGGTAGGTCTGGCCCAAGATGGCAATCGTGCTGCCGGCCACCAGATCGAGCAGCCAGACCAGGGGATAGCGGATCGAGTAATCCCGACTCACACCCATGCCTGACAGGACATCCTCGTCCGGCGCGCGGAAATCGACCATGACTTCCTGCGCCCCGAACAAGGCGGGTTTCAGCAGACCCGCGCTGTCCGCCGCCGCGTAGAGAATCTCGATCGCAACCATCAGGCCATCGTGAGCTTGACCAGCACACCCGGGCGGTGGCACATCGGCAGCGGGTTGCTCTGCGTGTGCAAGTCAGTGCCGCGCTCGAATTTGCGTGGTTCCTGCTTGGCGTAGAGCACCTGACCGAGGGTGTTGACGGTCTCGTTGAAATCAGCCGGGGCGATGTAGGTGCCGAAGGTGTCCACAGTACCCAGCGGAAATGCATGGGCCTCACCGGCAGCAATAAAGCGACGCACATTGCCATCGATGTCGCTGGCCTGGCCGCGGTACTCCTCGAAGGTCAGACCGCCGAAGGAGAATGCCTGACGCACATCGTCGCGCAGCATGGCCCCCTGAGCGTAGTATTCATAAGCCTTGTTGACCTTGGCGTGACCGACCAGTTTCTCGAAGAATTCCGGCGAGCACAGGCAGTGGATACCGGTCATGAACTCGCCGCGCAGGTTGTCGTCCACATGGCGCAGAACTTCCAGGCAATTCTTTCTGACATCCGTGCTCTCGACATTCAGGGCGAAGTTGACAACCTTCGGCTGAATCTCGAACTGGGTGTAGAGGTTGTAGATCTCAGACCCATCGGAATCCAGGATCGCACCTTTCAAGGCGCCCATGCGCAGATGCTCCAGCGTCAATGCATGCTTATTGCGCATGCGCTCCAGATGACTGGCAAGGACCGTGGCCACGGTTTCCATCTCGGTCTCGGAACCAAAGGCCCGGATGCCCTGCACTTCTTCGGGAAGCACCACGTCGTCATGCGGAATGTGCGGCACGACAAAGGAACGGAGCT
>JBMOJJ010000106.1:0-11189 GCA_049315845.1 Rhodoferax sp. | reverse complement strand
GAACAGCCCGGAATCCAGGCGCGCAGCAGCGCCCCGTCGGGGTGGCTGTCCAGCAGCGTGGGAATCACCCGGGCGCGCAGCTGTTCCCACACCGGGGCATCGCGGAAGAAACCGGTGACCCCGATCAGCAACTCGTTGAACAGCAGTTGCGCCTCCTGCGGGCTCTCGCGCAGGTAGCGCAGGTAGTCTGCGCTGCGAACCAGCTGATGCAGCGCCATGCGCCGCTCGATCCGTCGCAGCAGCGTGTTCTTCTTGTACTGCGAGAAATCATGGCCGGTCTGCGCGTGCAGCAGAAGCACCGCCTTGTCAAGAAAGTCGGCGCCCTGCTGGCTCACCGGGCTGACAGGCTCGGCCGGACTGTCGAACCGGACCCGATGGACAAAAGCCAGTATCCGGCCGGGCAGTTCATCGGTCGGTGCCACCACATCGGCGACACCGGCGTCGATCGCGCTGCGCGGCATGCTGTCGAACTCGGCCTGCGCCGGGCTCTGCACGAAACAGGCTCCCGCGGCCTGCCGGATCGCAGTCAGGCCGAGCGTGCCGTCCGAACCCATGCCCGACAGGATGACCCCGATGCTGTTCTGCTGGCGCTCCTGCGCCAACGATCTGAAAAAAAAGTCGATCGGCAGGCGCAGACCACGCGGCACCGGCGGCTCGAGCAGATGCAGCACGCCGTTCAGCAAGGACAGGTCGTGCCCGGGAGGAATCACATACACGTGGTCCGGCTCGACCTGCATCTGATCGCGCGCCTCGATCACCGGCAAGGGCGTATGGTGTTGCAGCAGCTCGACCAGCATGCCGGCTCGGTTCGGATCAAGGTGCTGAACGACCACGTAAGCCATGCCCGCATTGGGCGGCACGTGTGACAAAAACTCCTCCAATGCCACCAGCCCACCGGCCGAAGCGCCAATACCTACAATTGGAAAAGGTGCGCGCGCGGGCTGCACCGTACTGTTCTCCAATCAACCTCCGTTCTTTGTTTTTTTCGTCGCAGTCGATGGCAAAACTATACCCGTTTCCCGTCCCCTTGGGCAGCCTTCTAGGGTTCTATCGCGTTCTGGCTCATCAATTCCTCCGCCTCGGCAATTTCCTTCGGCGTCGGCCGATCCACCATCACCGGTATCTGCGCCAGTGTCAGGGTCTTGAGCGCGACGCTGCCAAGAAACACCTTGGACAGGCCGCCGCGTCCGTGCGAGCCCATGAAGATCATGCTGCAGTTCTCGCTCCTGGCCGCCTCCACGATGGCTTGCGCGGGCGTCGAGTTGAACTCGATCCGCTTGCCGGCCGGCACCCCCAGTGCGGTCGCCGCGTCCACCACAAGATCGAGATAGCGCTGCGCGATGGCGCGGCACTGGGTCTGGTAATCGGCCTCCGACGGGTACTCGAATGGAATGCCGCCGAGATAGACCGGGTAGCGGTAGAGCGGGATCGAATGAAAGGCGATCAGCCGTGCCTGCAGGCGCCTGGCAAATTCCACCGCCTTCAGCGCCGCCGCGATCGACAGCGCCGAGCCATCGGTGGGAACCAGAAGACTTTCAAAATGGGTGCCGCTGCGCTGCAGTGGCACCACAATGCCATCACTCATGGTTTTCAGGTGCCAAAACTCAGCAGTGCCTCGGGTGACAGGATCCGGATTTCGCGTCGTTCGACGTCGATCACGCCTTCGCGTCGCAGCGACGAAAAAGCGCGGCTGACCGATTCGAGCGTGACGTTGAGGTAGTTGCCGATATCGCGCCGCGTCATCGGCAGGATGAACTGGTTGGGCGAGTAGCCCATGGCGGCAAAACGTTGCGACTGGATGCCCAGGAAATGTGCCACCCGCGCCTCGGTCTTGGGCAGATTGGTCATCGCATAGGCGCTCTGCTCCTGAACCATCTCGCGGCTGATGGCCCAGTAGGCGACCCGCTCGAGATCATTGCAGACCCGCTCCTGGGCAAACAGCTCCTCGACCGGAATCCGGATCAGGTCGCAGTCGGTCAGCGCCACCACTTCGCTCATGTACTTGCCCTGGCAAATTCCATCCGAACCGAGCAGGTCGCCCTTCATCGGAAAGGCGATCACGTGCTCGCTGCCATCGACATCGGTCATCGATGTCTTCATCGCGCCGAGCCTGACCACATAGAGCCCGTCGAACGGCCGCCCCATGCCCAGCACGCACTGGCCGGCCTTGAAGCGCCGGCGCCTGAACAGGCTGGCGTCATTCAGGTGCCGCACCTGGCCATCGAAGCGCAGCAGATTCAGGACTTCCGCAAAGTCGGACCAGCGCTCGTCCTTCTCCAGTTTCAGCGCGGGCATATTGAACGCGGCATGCCGCCAGGCAGCGTTCGAACTCGACTCGGTTTGCAGGTTGTACATGGCAGGGTTCCCTTTCTGTTTGCCGGACGCCACCGGGCGCCCTAGCGATCAACAGACTCCAGCGTAGATTTGCAACTAATCCGCGTCTGTAGGGAGTTCTTGATGGCCGGTGTCAGAAAAGAGCCCCAGTTGAGGCCGCATTTGATTTGGATCAGCAGAATCGCTGCGCGACAGATCGGCATCGACCAGCCGGTACTGGACCGCCAGCCGCACCAGCGCGGTCACGTCGGCCACGCCAAGTTTGGCCATCAGCCGGCTGCGGTAGGTGGCAACGGTCTTGGGCGAGAGATGAAGTTCCTGGCCGATGCGCGAACTCGACTGGCCGTTGACCACCATGCTGACGATCTGGCGCTCGCGCGGCGACAGCTTGCTCAGCGGGTCTGCCCGGTCCTCATGCACGAAGACCTCGAGCGCCAGGTTGCTCACATCCGGACCCAGATGTCGCCTGCCCTGCGCCGCGGCGTCGATCGCGCTCATCAGTTCGACGCCGGAAGAGCCCTTGAGCACATAGGAGCACGCGCCCATGCGCAAGGCCTCGGCCACGTCCCGCGGTTGCGCCGACATGCTCAGCACAACGCAACGGGTCGGCAGATGGCGGCGCTTCATCTCGGCCAGCAATTCAAAACCGGAACGCCCGTCCAGGTTCAGGTCCAGCAGCAGCACCTCCGGCCGCAGGCGCAACAGGTCGGACAGCGCTTCGACCAGATCGGATGAATCGCCGACCACCTGATGACCCTTGGCCTCCAACATCGCGCGCAGACCCTCGCGCATGATCTTGTGGTCGTCGACCAGGTAGATCCGCGTCATGGCGCGGGTGCCCAGCTGAAACTGACGCGTGTTCCGGCGTCCGGACTCGACTCCAGCGTGACCTTGGCGCCGGTCATCTGGGCCCGCTCCTGCATGCCGAGGATGCCCAGATGACGGCTGTGCTTGTCGGTGGCCTGCACGATTCCCCTGCCGTTGTCGGCCACCTCGAGCTGCAGCGAAGTGGCGCTGCCGGTCAGCCGCACCGACACCGACGGCGAACCCGAGTGGCGCAGCGCATTTTCAACCGCCTCCCGCGCCACCATGAAGGCCGCGTATTCAACCTCGGCGGGCCAGCGCAGCTGGCTCGTTGCCGGCTCAACGTGAAAGGCGATGTCGATCTGCGGCTGCGTCAGCGATCGGTTGCGAAGCTCATTGTCGAGCGCCGCGGCGAAGCCCCGTTCCTCCAGCAGCGGCGGGCGCAGGTCCATCAGCACCTGGCGGATCTGATTGACCGCGTGGCTGATCAGCAGGCCCATCTGGCCCTGCAGCCGGGCGACCTCCGCCGGCACCACAAGGCCCTGGCTGTCCTGAAAGGTCAGCACCGTTTCGTGCGCCATGCGAATCGCCGCCATGGTCTGGCCAAGGTGGTCGTGCAGCGTCTGCGCCAGGCCCTTGACAAGCGTCCGCTCCTGCGTCATCAGCCGCTTGGTCAGTTCTGAAAGCTGGGCGCGAGACTCCTCAAACTCGGCGTCCTGGCGCACGCGCTCGGTGACGTCGCGCAGGCAGGCGATCAACAGCGGCTCGCCGCCAAGACCGACCTTGGAGACTGTGACCTCGAGCTCCAGTTCCCGCCCGTCGGCGCGAAGCCCCTTCACGCGACGGCCCCATTCGAGCGTGCGACTGGTGGTGGCCGATGCGGCGAACCTGAGCAGATGCTGCGCGTGCGTGGCCCGAAATTCCCCGGGCAGCAAGAGGTCGAGCGACTGGCCCTCCATGCTCTGGCGGGAGCGGCCAAAGATGCGCTCGGCACCGGGGTTGAACAGCCTGATCCGCCCCTTGACGTCCACGCTGACAATCGCGTCGGCGGTCGAATTGACCACCGCCCTGAGCGTCTCGCGCTCTTCCTGCAGCGCCTGCTCGACCTGGCGCCGCTCGGTGATGTCGCGGAAATACACCGCCAATCCTTCTGCGGTCGGGTAGGCGCCCACCGACACCCAGCTGTTGTGGCCCTCCGGGTCCGCGGCCTCGAAGCGGGCCACGCGAAAACTGGCCATCGCGCGTTCGTACTCGATCTGGTAGACGCTGCCGACCGCGCCGGGGTATTTTTCCCAGACGTTGTGGCCCAGCAGTTCGCCGCGCGGGCGCCGCAGCAGTTTCTCGGCGTGCGCGTTCAGATAGCTGAAGCACCAGTCGCGGTCGAGCATGAAGAAGGCGTCGTCCATGCTCTCCAGAACTTTCGTCACGCGCCGCGCCAGCCTGCGCTGGATCTGTTGTGAACGACGCCGCTCGGACAGGTCCGTCACCATCACCAGGCGCGCCTGCACATCGCCCCCCGTCAGATCCTGGGTCACGACTTCGAGGTCGATCAGATTGCCCTCGCGCGGCCGGTGTCGCCAAGCCCGCTGCGCGACCCTCTCGATCAGTGGCAGCTCGAGGTGCCGGTGCAACCGGTCATGATCCTCCTGGGGGTGCAGGTCATCCAGGCTCAGGTTCAAAAACGCCTGGCGGCTGTAGCCGTAGCACTCCAGCGCAGCCTGATTGACCGCGATCATGCGCAGCGTCCGGATGTCATAGATCCACATCGGTAACGGACTTCGCTCGAAAACCTGCCGGTAGCCGGCATCGATACCGGAAAACAGGTCCAGCGTGAGCGCATCCATGCAGGCAGTTTCAGTCAGCACGGACGCTATCGCAGATGATCATGACGGACTCCCGGAAAAGCTTTCTGTTATGGCTATCAATCCTACAGGAGATCGGGCCCGCGTCAACGTGAGGCGGCGGATTTTTGTTGCCGGACATTTGCGAGTTGTCAATTCCCGGGGCATTGGGCTGCCTATCCTTGTGGCGTTGAACAATCCCTGCTGTTGGCAGCGGATTTGCGCAGCACAAGTTGGATGCAACTTCAAATCGAAAGGAAATATCATGGCCAGCTTACGTCTGTTTGAACCCGTCCTCAATGACCCGTTCGAGTCGATGTTCAGGCGCTTCCTCGCACCCACGCGCATGGACCGGACGCTCGACGAGCTCGACGTCCGAGTCGACGTGGTCGAGAACAACGGATCGTTCAAGGTTCGCGCCGACCTGCCCGGCGTCAAGAAGGAAGACATCAATGTCCGCATCGACGGCAACCTGGTGCAGATCGACGCAGAGTCCAAAGGCGAGAAGGAGTTCAAGAGCAACGGCGACAAGGTGCTGCGCAGCGAGCGCTACTACGGCTCCGTTTCGCGCGCCTTCACGCTGACGCAGGATGTGGACGACAGCAAGGCGGTTGCCAAGTACGAGGACGGCGTGCTCACGCTCGACCTGCCCAAGAAGGCCAGTTCGGCGGCGAAGAAACTGACCATCAGCTGAGCCCCGCCGGGGCGGGCGGGCGGGGCACTCAGCGCAGCGGCATCAAGGAGGAGGCCGAAGGCCGGGGGACAGCCGCGGAGCTGAGTGCCCCGCCTGCCCCGGCTCGTGCCTCTTCACCTGGCGGCGACGCTTGCGCACCACATCCTCGATCTGACGTTTCATGCTGTCGAAGGCCTCGCGCAGCGCCAGGCAGGCAACCGCCTGCGCAAGGCATTCGGTCGCGGGCCTGCCGAAAAGGCGGGCGCGCCCGACCCGATGACCTAGGAACTGCCTGAGTCCGGGCAACTCGACTACAGCGTGTTCGAGAAGCTTCGCCTGCTCAAAGCGGACCGCGCCGGGTCGGCTTGACAGCCGGCTAAAACAGACCCGCCAGCCTTTTCAGGGGCTGGCGGTGGTGGCGAGGAACCCAAGCCAGTTCGTCGGGCTGGCGCGTCTGGGGACGTCCTCATCCGTCTTGATGTCGAGCATCAAGACTCGGCTCAATTGCTTGAACCCCCCAGCATCGCGCCTCGTTGGAAGACCTTGCGGAACCCCTAACAAAGCGCAGCTTCACTTTAGTTCGCGCCAAGGCCCGGATTTTGCGAATTGTCAATTTGACCGAACATTCAGCGCAGGTCCAAAGACACAAAGATCCTCTCGCCATCGCGCAGGATCAGCAGCGCCAGCCTGGCCGGCTTCTTCTCCATCGGCGCGCGTCGATACCGAGCGGGCCGCGCGGCTGGAGAAATACCAGGTGCCCTACACCCGCGTCGTCGGCAATACGCTGCTGCGCGACCTGCTCTGGTGGATCGTGCCGACACTGGTCTTCTTCGGCCTGTGGTACTTCCTGTTCCGCAACTTCGCGGGCAAGCAGGGCATGGGCGGCGTCCAAGATCGAAGGTTGCCCGCAGGGCCTCCTTGTTCGTGTAGTCCCATGCGCCGACCGGGATCGGCTGCCAGGGCTGGACACAGGTGCGCCCCGCGATCGACGGCAGGCTTGAAAAATGACGGGCCAGAAGCACCGGCGTCCCGCTTGCGGCCGCCGGCACGCCGTCGGTTGGCACCTTGCTCACCAGACCGCCATCGAACAGCGCCGTGCCGTTGCGCCTGGCCTGCGGCGTCAGCGGGGGATTGCAGGAGGACGCGATGATCTTCTCCGGCAGCTTCGCCACCGTGACCTTCAATCCACCGAGGCTGAGCTGTGCGCTCGGAGGTGCGGCAAATGTCCTGGTCACGATCACCGACGAAATTGGCAACATCATGCCAGCGGGAACAACCGTCAAATTTGGCAGCTTCTTTGGATTCGGCACTCCCCCGCTGGGCGTCTTCCCGAGCAGCGTCACGGTTCCCCACATCCCTCTGGATGTCGGCCAGCCGCTGGTGATACCGGCCTACTTGGTGTCGGTCGCCTGTTTCGAAGCCAGCGGAAAATTCTTCGCCACGGTCACCACGCCAAGGAAGATTGAAACGGTGATCAGCATTCCGATCAACTGAGGTCCTTTGTCGGGCAGCGCCCGGGCGTGGCAAGATCACGCCCCATGCTCGATCTGCTGAAAACCTTCTCCTGGCAAGAACTGCGCCATCATCCCTGGCGCAACGCCGCCGCCGTGCTGGCGGTGATGCTGGGGGTGGCGCTGGCGTTTTCGGTGCACCTGATCAATGCCTCGGCGCTCAATGAGTTCTCGACTGCGGTGCGCTCCATCGGCGGCCAGCCGGATCTGGAACTGCGCGCGGTGCAGGGCACTTTCGACGAGGCACTGTATGCCCGTATCGCGAACCGGCCGCAGGTCGCGCTGGCCTCTCCGGTGCTGGAACTCAGCACCTATGCGCTGTCAGCCCAGGCCGAACGGGTGACGCTGCGCGTGGTCGGCATCGACCCGCTGCGGGTGGCCGGCGTGGCGCCGGCACTGATGCCCCGGCCCGCGGCCGGCGCTGACCGGCTTGCGCTGTTCTCGCCCGACACGGTATTTCTGAATGCCTCCGCGCGCAAGCGCCTGGACGGCGAGCGGCTGCGACTGCAAAGCGCGCTTCAGCTCAAGGCGGTCACGGTGGCGGGCAGCGTCAGCGCGGCCGGTGTGGCGCTGGCGGTGATGGACATCGGCGCCGCGCAGGACTTGTTTGGCAAGCAGGGGCAGCTCTCGCGCATCGACCTGCGCCTGCGCGGCGGCGTCGACCGCGGCGCCTTTGCGCTCGCGCTGCAACGCGAGCCCGACTGGCCCGCCAACGTCACGCTGACCGAACCGGCGGACGCGCTGGCGCAGGTCAGCAACATGTCGCGCGCCTACCGCGTCAACCTCAGCGTGCTGGCGCTGGTGGCGCTTTTCACCGGCGCGTTTCTGGTGTTCTCGGTGCTGTCGCTGAGCGTTGCCAAGCGCACGCAGCAGTTTGCCCTGCTGGGTGTGCTGGGTCTTGGCGCGCGCGACCGGCTGGCGCTGGTGTTGTGGGAATCGCTGGCGCTGGGTCTGGTCGGCAGCGGCGCCGGCCTGGCGCTTGGAACGGCACTGGCGGCACTGGCGCTGCGGCTGCTTGGCGGCGACCTTGGCGGCGGCTACTTCACCGGCGCGGCGCCAAGCCTGCAATGGGACGGGCTTGCCGCGCTGGTGTACGGGCTGCTGGGCGTGGGCGCCGCGCTGGCGGGCGGCTGGTGGCCGGCGCGCCAGGCGCAGCGCATGGCGCCGGCGCTCGCG
Source organism: Rhodoferax sp. (assembly GCA_049315845.1). GTDB lineage: Bacteria > Pseudomonadota > Gammaproteobacteria > Burkholderiales > Burkholderiaceae_C > Rhodoferax. Next base: position 2,850 of record JBMOJJ010000106.1, on the reverse strand, counting down.
CTCAAGGGCCTGGATGCGGCGCTGGTGACGCAGCACCAGCACTGGATCAGCCTCATGCTGCTGGCCAGCAGCGTGCTGCTGGCCTGGGCGCCGGCGGTCTTCGACATGCCGCTGGCGGCCTATCTGGCGATCGGCCTGCTGCTGCTGGGCGGCATCACCGCGCTGCCATGGTCGATCGGGCTCTTGCTTGACAGACTGGCACCGGCGGCGGCGCGGCGCGCGCTGCCCCTGCTTGCGCTCGAGCGGGCGCGACGCGGACGCGGCAGCGCCGCGGTGGCGGTCAGCGGCGTGGTGGCTTCGCTGGCGCTGGCGGTAGCGCTGACCGTGATGGTGGCCAGCTTTCGCGGCTCGATGATGCAGTGGCTGGATCAGGTGCTGCCGGCAGACCTCTATCTGCGCAGCGCCCGCAACCCGGGCGCCGGCGACACGGTCTACTTCAACCCTGAATTTGTGCAGGCAGCGGCGCAGATCGCCGGCGTGCAAAGGGTGCAGGCGCAGCGCCTGATGCCGGTGCTGCTGGACCCGCAGCGCCCCCCGGTGGCGCTGATCGCGCGCGACATCGGCGATCCCACGCGCGGCCTGCCACTGACCGGGCAAGCGCTGCCGGTGCCGCCAGGACAGATCGGCATCTATGTGAGCGAGGCAATGGTCGACCTCTACGGCGCGCGGCCCGGCCATCCGTTCACCCTGCTGTCTGGCGCTTTCAGGACGCTGGACCCGTTGCGGCAGGGGCCGGCGCCAAACTTCTTCATTGCCGGTGTCTGGCGGGACTATGCGCACCAGGCCGGCGCGATTGCGATCGACCGGCAGGTGTTCGAGCAACTCAGCGGCGACCGGCGCGCCAACGACCTGGCTCTCTGGCTCGGCGACAAGGTGGAGCCACAGCGCGTCGAGCAGGCGCTGCGAGCGCTCGCCGATGGCACTGAAAAGGGCTCGGGGCAGTTGCTCGAATTTGGCACCGCCAGCCAGATCCGGGCCACCTCGCTGAAGATCTTCGACCGCAGCTTTGCCGTCACCTACTGGCTTCAGGCGGTCGCCATCGGCATCGGCCTGTTCGGCATCGCGGCGAGCTTCAGCGCGCAAGTGCTGGCGCGGCGCAAGGAGTTCGGCCTGCTGGCCCATCTGGGCCTGACACGCCGTCAGATTCTGGCGGTGGTAGCGCTGGAAGGCGCCGCCTGGACCACGCTGGGCGCGATCGCCGGCCTGGGCCTGGGCCTGGCGGTGGCGCTGGTGCTGGTGCACGTGGTCAACCCGCAGAGCTTTCACTGGACCATGGACCTGTTGCTGCCATGGACCCGGCTGCTGACCCTGTGCCTGGCGGTCATTGCCGCCGGCACCGTCACCGCCTGGCTGGCGGGTCGGGCGGCCGCGGGCCGCGATGCGGTGCTGGCGGTGAAGGAAGACTGGTAGGCGTCATGACCAGCCGGGAAACGGGCAAAGGTCATAATTCCCGATATGGAGCAAACCGGAAAGTTCACGTTGAAGGCTGAGGACAATCAAGCCGCAAGGGGAGCCACGCGATGACGGATCCAAGGCCGGGTCTGCACCGGCGCGCCGAAGCCGCGCTGCACCAGCGAGCCGCACGGTCCGGCGGACAGCTCGACGCACTCTCTGGCGAGGCAGCGCAACACCTGCTGCATGAGTTGCAGGTCCATCAGATCGAACTGGAGATGCAGAACGAGGAGTTGCGCCGGACCCAGGCGGAACTCGACAGCTCGCAAGCGCGCTACTTCGACTTCTATGACTTCGCGCCGGTGAGCTATTGCACGCTCGACGAGTCCGGGTTGATTCTGCAGTCCAATCTCGGCACCGGCGCGCTGCTGAGTGTCGAGCGCAATCGCTTGCCGGGACAAGCGCTGGCGCGGTTCATCCTGCCGGCCGATCAGGACGCGTACCGCCTGCTGCGCAAGAGGATGCTGCAGATCGGTGAGCCGCAAACCTGCGAGCTGCGGATGGTCAAGCCCGACGGGGAGCGGTTCTGGGTCCATCTGCAAGGCATCGCCGTCACCAACGAAGCCGGTCTGCGGCAATCGCGTGTCGTGTTGAGTGACATCAGCGAACGCAAGAAGGCGGAAGCCGAGCTGTTGGACAGCGAGCAGCGTTACCGCACGCTGGTGGAGTGGACGCCCGAGGCCTTTCTGGTTCATCGCGCGGCGAGAATAATTTACGCCAATCCCGCTGCCACAAGACTTTTTGGAGTGAATTCGGCAGACGACCTGATTGGCACGTCAGTTCACGATTGGGTCCACCCGGACGATCGCCAGTTCGTTTTACAGCGCCAGCAGGCCTACGGCGATGACGGCGCGGACTCACCGATGAGGGTGCAGAAGATGACCCGGCGGGATGGAACGACAATCCAGGTTGCGGTCCAGGGTACGTCGATTTCCTACGATGGCGAACCGGCCCGGCAGTCTTCGATGCGTGACGTCACGGAACTCAAGAAGACCGAGACGGCGCTGCGGGACAGCGAGCACCGTTATCGCACGCTGGCCGATTGGACACCGGAGGCGATCCTGATTCACCGCACCGGCAGCATACTCTATGCCAATCCATCTGCCGTCAGGGTTTTTGGCGCGGGTTCTGCTTCTGAACTGGTGGGCAAGGCGGTGCTCGACCGGGTCCACCCCGACAGTCGTGAAATCGTATTGGCCCGCTTCAGCACCTTTGCCGAGCACGGCGGCGACTCACCGATGATCGAGGAAAAACTGATCAGGCTCGATCGCACAGTCTTTGTTGCCGAAGTTCAGGGCACGGTCATTGAGTACGATGGCGCGCCGGCGCTGCATGCATCGATACGCGACATCAGCGCGCGCAAGGCCGTCGAAGCGGCGCTCGAAGCGGCCCGGCTGA
>JBMOJJ010000105.1:0-11227 GCA_049315845.1 Rhodoferax sp. | reverse complement strand
CGCGCTGATATCTTTTGACCGACCTGACCGCGATGGGGGGAAGCGATGCGAGTCTTAGAGCTAGGCTATCGGCGTGGGCGCGTGCTTCACCAGCTGGACTGATCATGTCAACCAGGCCCAACGCGAGCGCCATTTGGGTGTCGATGGATTCAGCGCCCCACAGAATTCGCCTTGCTGCAAATTCCCCACAACGTCGGATCACAGGTTCGATTCCCCAAGGAGGCAGCCATCCGTTGGCAACTTCAGGCATTTGCCATTTGCTGGCTGGATCGGCGACCACGTAGTCACACGCCGCCGCAATCGATAGTCCACCCCCAAGTGCGAAACCCGAAACGACGGCGATTACCGGTATGTCAACCTCCCCAATTGTTCGCGCGAGTTCAGCCTTTGAAGCTTCGACCAATGACATGTCGTGCGGCGAAAGTCCTGCCAATTCCTTCAAATCACTTCCAGCACAGAACCACCCCCCCACTCCAGTAAGGATCGCCGCGTGACATGCCGGGTTGACATTGGCTTCTTGCAACATGAACGTGAGGTTCTTCGCTGTCTCTGAATCGATGGCATTTCGGCACGAGGGGCGGTTGATTTCAAGTACCCATACCGGGTTGAGTGTGTTCACGGTGATTCCCATGTCAAGAATCCAATCTCGCCCCGTCACGATTGAGAATCGCCCGAAGGTCTCTTCCTAGAAATTGGTGAGGATGCATGCCCTCCTGAACGGCGAGCGCAGCGGCGTGGCCGATCGCGTGGCCGTAAGCAAAACATTGAGCAGTTACGCGGGCAGATGCTACCGCCTCATGCTCGGCCGACAAGCACCTGCCGGCAAAAAGCAAGTCCACGCCTCGTGCTGGCACAAAGCAGCCGAATGGAACTTCATAGTGATCATCGAGCAACCAGTTAACGACGGGCTTCTCTCCGGTGTGCAGTTCTATCGGCCAAGGGGAGAGCGCAATCCCGTCCTGATTTTTGACGCCCTTGGTGACGTCGGAGTTTCGCAAAGTAGTTTGGCCGACGCCTTGACGCGTTTGACGAACACCGACTTGCACACCAGTATCGTTTACGAAGCTGTTCTCACATCCCGCTAAATGCTCCCGAAAGAATCTGGCGTATTCCCGGACCTGTTTTCTGCCCTCAACTTCGGCCACCGTGAAGTCTTGCGCGATCACCGCGTTAAGTTCACGACCGTCTGGCCCAACGATTCGCGTGCAATTGCAGAGCAACTCGCCAGGTCGAGTTGTCGGGAACATCCATATTTTTTGGCGTGGCAGTTGGTATTTGCCGCCAGCATTGGCCGAGCGAATCATCTCGGTGACAGCAACTGGCATGATTGTGTCGGAGCCATACGCTGAGAGGAACCGATCAACGTCGACCCCTTGCAGGCGAAAGATCATGGTTGGGTTCTGTACTTTGCCGTGGTCGCCGATGGTTACGCCGAAGCCTGCCATGGCCATGAGATCGGCATCCCCACTTGCGTCGATAGTGACCTTAGCGCGAACCTTGAGAGCCCCCTCCTTGGTATAGGCCATCACTCCACCCAGACGCTCTCCGCCATCCAAGATGACTTGCGTCACCGTTGTGTGCAGCATGACCCTGACACCAACTTCTTGCAGGAGCGCATCGGCCGTCTCTCGCCAAATCAGCGGGTCATGGACATGGGTAAAAGTCTTCCCATACTTGATGGCATCCCCAATTCCGCCCCGCAATCGCATTGCGCTCATGAACGTGTCCAAGAAACCAAAGACAACTTGGCTGGGAGCCACCTCACGCCGGTCAGTTGCGTGATACATGCCACATACTGTTCCAGACAGACCGGCAACAGCGCCGCCGCCACAAAAGCCGTATTTCTCCAAGAGCAGGACATCCAGACCCTGTCTGGCCGCTGTATGTGCCGCCGCAACCCCGGCCGCGCCACCACCGACCACCAGAACATCGCAAACCTCATTGATCTGCGGGCGAAGGTCGGTGGTCACGGAGTCCTCGTAGAGTAATATATTACTTGCCATGCTAGGACTGTAATATATTACTGATAGATTTTATCTAAGTGTTTACCCTTAAAGATGCATTGTTGTAAATGGATCATGAATCCTAAACGCAACATGAGTAACATACCAGTGGCGAATATTTGATTGACCTATTACCGATGAAGATCCCTATTTCACAATGAGACGGATGGTCATATGACACAAACAGATCAAGCCTATGAGCGCCTTCGAGAGGCCATCATCAATCTGGAACTCAAGCCTGGCACGATGTATTCGGAGGTGGACCTAGCCAGTTTTGTGGACCTGGGCCGCACCCCCGTGCGTGAAGCTATTCAACGGCTGGCACGAGAAGAACTAATCGAACCAAAGAAGAATCGTGGCATCCTGATCACTGCCATTGACGTGATTGGTCAGCTTCAATTGCTCGATGTTCGTCGCGCCCTTGAACGACTGCTGGCCAAGCGCGCATGTGAACAGGCCACCACCGACGAGCGCAACAAAATGTTGGCGTATGCCAGCCGCATTGAGGAGGCAGCCGCCGCCCATGACGTGCGCTTGTTCCTGAACGTCAATCGTGACATCCAGGACCTCAAAGCCAGAGCGGCACACAACGACACTTTGCGCGGAACCATGGATCTCTTTTTTGGCTTGTCACGCCGCTTCTGGGTCGCCCACCACCTGAGTTTTCCCCGAAGCATGGAAGAAGCAGGTGAGCTGCATGGGAGAATCTTGCGGAGCATTGCGGTGTCCGATCAGGATGGCGCTATTCGAGCCTCCGATGAATTAATCGACTTCCTTGAAAATTTCACTCGGCAAACTGTCGAACGTCGTTTGGTTTGAGATCTGAAAATCAGACCTGCGGAAACATCGAGTGCAGTGTTGGCGTCAGTCTTCAGCTCACTTCAAGAATGTCATCGGGCCAAATGCAGATGCCACCTGTCGGTCCGGCGAATGGCCGGTTCCAATTTGATTGCAGTCACCCGAATCAACAGTCAACAATACCCGGTTCTGGCCGTGTCAGTGGTAATTGGATTGGCTTTGAAATGGTTCACGACCCAAACTGCTGCACCACTTTACTCGTAGAACTTCCCTCACCGACACACGCACAAGCGGTTGAATTCAAACGCATTCTGCCTGTGCCAAATCGACACGGTTCTTCAATATTTTTTGAGAACAGAGAGCAGAAAAGAATCGAACCGTCGCAAAAATCGCAGTTTATTCATTTGGCCAGGGGTCCCGTGGCACACGCAGAATTGGCCGGAAGCCCGCGTGGCTTGGGGATCAGCCAGACATGAAAAAGCCAACTGAGAACAGTTGGCTTTTTGAACTGGTGGCCTGGGGCGGAATCGAACCACCGACACAAGGATTTTCAATCCTCTGCTCTACCGACTGAGCTACCGGGCCAGAGCGGCAGAGTATAGCAGCATCCATGCTTCCAACGAAGCCTGAAAATCACACGCCGTTACGCTTGCCGCGGGTCAAATCGACGCCCAATTGCTTGAGCTTGCGATAGAGGTGAGTTCTCTCGAGTCCGGTCTTTTCCGCGACCCGCGTCATCGAGCCATTTTCCTTCGCCAGGTGGTATTCGAAGTAGGCCTTCTCAAACTCGTCGCGCGTTTCGCGCAGCGGCTTGTCGAGCATGAAGCTCTGCTGCGACAAGGGCCCGACCTCTAGCGCGACCAACACAGACGCCGGTCCGGCAACAGCAATATCAAGCGCCTGCAAGACCGGCTGCGCAACCAGCGTCACGGCAGGGGTTCTAACGGTGCCTCGCGCCAGCCCCTGCTCGACTGCCTTGAGCAGCTTTTGCAGCGTAATGGGTTTTTCCAGAAAGGCCAGCGCTCCGATTCGGGTGGCCTCCACCGCCGTGTCGATGGTCGCATGCCCGCTCATCATGATCACCGGCATGGTCAGCGCACCTGTCGCGGACCATTCCTTCAGAAGCGTCACGCCGTCCGTGTCAGGCATCCAGATATCGAGCAGCACCAGATCAGGCCGATCTCGCAACCGGGCCGCGCGGGCTTGAGCGGCGTTCTCGGCCACTTCGACGTTATGCCCCTCGTCGTTCAGTATTTCCCACAACAGGTCGCGGATGCCGAGTTCATCGTCAACCACCAGTATGTTTGCCATGATTTAGCGCATTCCTTGCATATACCTTCGTCGCAGAACTAGCCGGGCGCGATGCCTTCAGGGCTGAATGATAACGATACTTGGGCACCAACCACCTTGCCGTCAACGATGCGATTGGCAATATCAACACGGACCCCATGCTCGTCAGCGATTTTCTTGACCACCGCCAGTCCCAGACCGGTCCCTTTGGCCTTGGTCGTCACATAGGGCTCGAACGCGCGCTTGAGGATGCGTTCTGGAAAGCCGGTGCCGCTGTCAAGCACGCTCAGGCGGACCCTTCCGCTCTCGAGCCACTGGGTTTTCACGGTCACCCAGGGTGACGGGCAAGCATCGCCGACGGTTTCTGTTGCATCCTGCGCATTCTGCAGCAGATTGTGCAGGATCTGGCGCAGTTGCTGGGCATCGCCGAACACCCTCGGGCAGCGCGCATCAAGGTCCATTTGCACTGGCACCTGCGATGTCTCGCTCGCGTACAACTGCAGCACTTCCGTCACCAGCAGGTTCAAATCGACCGGCTTGAGTTCCGCGGCCGGCAGACGCGCATAGTCCCGAAACTCGTTCACCAGACGCTTCATCGCATCGACCTGGTCCACGATGGTCTTTACCGATCTGGCAAGAAGGGCCTGTTCCGGCGCTGCAACCTTGCCCGACAGCTTCATTAGCAGGCGTTCGGCGGACAACTGGATCGGCGTCAGCGGATTCTTGATTTCGTGCGCCAGACGTCGCGCCACTTCGCCCCAGGCCTGCGCGCGCTGCGCCGACACGATTTCGGAGATGTCATCAAACACCAGGAGCCTGGTGGCGCCGGGCAGTTGCGCGCCACGCGCCACCAGAATCAGTGCATCCTCGGCCTGGCGGCCAACCAGTCTGCCGCTGGCATTTCCAAGCTCGAACGATTGCTGCCAATGATCCAGCCCATGCTCGGTGCGCTCGCCCAGAAATGAATCGAACTGACGCTGCACCTCGTCTCCAAACTTCTGCATCCCCTCGATGTCGGCCAGGCGACGCCCCTCGAACGCGGCCAGCGGCACGCGAAGAATACGCTGCGCACCGGGGTTGGACGATCGGATCACGCCCTGCGCATCGAGCACCATGACGCCGGCTGTCAGGTTGTCCAGAATCGTCTGCAGGTTCTCACGCGCGGCGTTGACATCCTGCATGCTGAACTGGACGGCCTGCCTGGCATCAGCCAGCTGCTGTGTCATTTCGGCAAATGAACGCGTCAAGCCATCGAGCTCGTCGCGCCCCTGCAGCGAAGCCTTGGGCGTCAAGTCACCGGCAGCCACCTGCCTGACACCATCGGCCAGCAGCAGCAGCGGGCGGGCGATCTGGTTGCCAAGCAACACCGCCAGCAGCACCGCGCCAAACACCGCCAGGAACAGGCTGAGCGTCAAGGTTCCAATGTACATCCGGCGCAGCCCTTCGCGTGCCAGCGCCCGCTCCTGATATTCACGATTTGCTTCGGTCACCGCCAGGGCGTTGGCAACCAGAGTCGTCGGCAACGTCTGCGTCACCATCAGAAACCGCGACTCACCCAACAGTCCTAGATTGTTGCTGGACACCAGAACCAGGGCCTTGATGCGCGCGTTGCCGGCAGCGCCCGGCAGCGCATCGTCCAGACCTTCGATCCAGGTCACCGAGCGTTGCGCCCGGGCGTTGCGAAATTGCTGCTGACTGGGGCGTTCGGGATTGAGTTCGTAGCGGACGTTGCCAGACGCCGCAATCAATCGGCCTGAAGCGCTCCACAGTGTCAGGTCGGTTGCGCCAAGCTGTTCGCGCGCCCGCTCCAGCGCCAGCACCGTGCTGGCATCGGGCAGATCCGCCATCTGCATCGCAGAAGCACGGCCCTTGCCAGCCAGTTCGCTTGACAGGGTTTCGAGCGTGACGCGTCCAAGGTTGAGGCCCGCATCCAGCGCACCCTCGACTTTCACGTCGAACCAGCTCTCAATGGAACGAGAGACGAACTGGTAAGAGACGACGTAGATCAGCACGCCAGGCGCGAATCCGGCCAGCGCAAAGATGGCGGCGAGTTTGACCAGCAGCCGACTTCCAAATTTTCCCTGCCGAAGCCGCGTCAGCAGCCGATAGGCAATCCAGACAATGACCGCCAGCAACAGGCCGGCCACAACGACATTGAGCGCGAAAAGCCGTGCGTAATTGCGTTCATACATCGCGCGGTTGGTGGTCGCCTGGGTCAGGAGGAACAACAGCACCAGACCGACCGCCACCATAACCGCCAGAGCGAGTCCGACAGTCCAGCGCAAGGCCCTGGAACTGTTCAGGGAAAAGCGTGCTGGCGCCTGTGCTCCCTTGATGGCACCGCTCATTTGACGTTGTCCAGCAGCAAGGGCTGGTTGGAGGACACCGAGATGCTCCAGTCTGTCTGGCCCAGGGTGCCGATCTGAAACGGACGCGGCAGCTGCGACACATCCAGGCGGAAACGAAATTCGACCTGGTGCTTCTGCTCCAGGTCGAGATCCGCGACATCGGCGATCTTCCAGCGCGACAGTCTTTGCACAGCCGCCAGCGCGTCGGTCAGCGTGTCAAAGTTCTGATTAAGCGCCACCGCCAGCCCGGCTTGCGTGATCACGCCCGAGGCAACGTTCAAGCGCCAGCGCCGCGTCAACGGCTGATAGGCCAGCCGCATATGGCGCTCGGCGTTGACCACCTTCTTGTTCGTCCAGTACCATCGTTCCCGAAAAATATCGATTTCAGCGACAAAGACCATCGGCACACCCTTGTACAGTGCCTCCTGGACGGCGGTCGACAACTCGAATTTGACATTGGCCGTCAACACGACGGACTCGCCGTCGCGCTCAAGCCGCAGAACCGATATCTCGGTAAGCGGTGCATCCGCCTGCACCGAACCGCTGTGGCCCCAGAACAGGCAGGCGCCAACGAGCAGCCCGATCAGATCAAGCCGCGCGTTTTTCAAGCAGTGCGTAATAAAAGCCGTCATGGTCACAAGCAGGATTGTCCGGGACGGATCGGCTATTTGCCCCATCCTGAGGCATTAAATGCCCGGACGACGGCAGCAGCGTCGCCCGGGTGTTGTGCGCAAGAAACGTTTGTATCTGATCCTCGCCCTCAGCCCGGAAAACCGAGCAAGTGCAATACAGCAGCCGCCCGAGCGGCTTCAGCAGCGGCCACAGGGTGTTCAGGAGAGCGGCCTGAATCAGGGCCAGCTGTGCAATGTCAGAATCCCTGCGCAGCCAGCGAACATCGGGATGACGCCGCACGATGCCTGAAGCGGAACACGGCGCATCCAGCAAAATTGCGTCAAACAACTGGCCGTCCCACCAGGCCGGCGGGTCGGCCGCGTCGGCTGTCAGGATGCTTGCCTGCAATCCAAGTCGCTGCAGCGTGTCCTGGATTCGCTGGCAGCGTGCCGGGTCGATATCGAGCGCTGTCACCTGGCAATCCGCGATCTCCAGCAGGTGTGCCGTCTTTCCTCCGGGTGCCGCGCAGGCGTCCAGAACACGCATCGGACCCGCCGCTGCCATGCCAGACAGGAGCAGCGGGGCAGCAAGCTGCGCCGCCCCATCCTGCACCGATACCAGACCCTCGGCAAAGCCAGGCAGTTGCTGCACCGGAACGCCACGCTCCAGCGTCAGGCCGCAACTGCCCGCAATGGCAGCGTTCAGGCCAGCCGCCCGCAGTGTCTCCAGATAGCCAGAAAGAGTGGTCCGCCTGAGATTGACGCGCAAGCTCATCGGCGCGTGCCGGTTGTTGACGCCCAGAATCTGCTGCCAATGCGCTGGCCAGTCCTTTTGCAGCCGGTCGATCCACCACCTGGGATGGTTCCAGAGCGCAACAGGGTTCTTGTCGGTGCTGGCGACCAGGCTTGCACGCTCGCGCAGGAAGCGGCGCAGGCAGCCGTTGACAAAACTGGCCTGGGCGCTGTTCTGGGGGCTTCTCTTGGTGGCTTCGACCGCCTGATTGACAAGGGTAAACACCTCGTAAGGCGAATCCTCCTCACGCCATATCAGCGCCAGCGCCGCGCACAGCATCGCGTCCACCCAGGGCGGGGGCGCACGCTTTACCAGCAAATCCCGCAAGGCCCCGGCGCGCCCGAGCGAGCGCAGCACGTGAAATGTCAGGGCCTGCACGCCGGGCCTCAAGTCGGCGCTGACATTGGCCAGCGCCGCAGTTCCGGAAACGCCGGATCGGATCGCCTGCAGAGCTGTCGCCACAGCCTGCAATTGCCGCCACAGCGGAGTCTGTTGATCTTTCGTGTTCATCATCAAAGCTACAACAGTTGGGCGGGCCTGAAGCCAAAGACCCTGGCCAGCACAACGGCGGGAAACTGCCCGATCGCCTGGTTGTACGTGAGCACCGACTGGTTGAAATCGGAGCGCGCCATATCAAGCTGGACGGCAAGCTGATCCCACTGCGACGGCAGGGTATCGGGCACCTGCTGCCAGCACAAGCACAGCGTCTCATAGGCAGTCTTGAGGGCGTTCGTCGTCGGCCCGTTGAGGGGCTGTATGCGCGCGACTTTCAACGATGCCAGGAATTGGTCGGCAGCGGCGGCAAGCGCACCCGAATCCGAGCCCTTCTCTTTTGCCATGGTGATGAAGCGAATGAACAGATGGTCCAGAACCGCGAACGCCAGGAGGCCCTGCGAACGCTGGCGAACCAGTCGGTTGTAGGCGCCCACGGCCCAGAACAGCAGCACGGCCAGGCCAACCCAGAACATGACGGAAGAACTCATTTTCTTGAGCTTTCAGACCGGATCGAGTGCGGCGCAACGCTGGAATAAAGAACGCCCCAAGCCATTTTCAGAACGGCTTGAGGCGCACGCTTGCGGGTCGTCAGCACCCTACTCGGACACTGCTCCTTCGTCGGCCTGCGCCACGTCGGCCACCCCCGCCAATTCGGCGGCTTCAGCTTCGGCGATCGCGCGGCGCTCGACATCGTCCATGTTTTCGCGAACCTTGCGCGCTTCGTGATAGGCCATGCCGGTGCCGGCCGGAATCAACCGCCCGACGATGACGTTTTCCTTCAGGCCCCGCAGTTCGTCGCGCTTGCCCATGATCGCAGCCTCGGTCAGGACACGTGTGGTTTCCTGGAACGAAGCGGCGCTGATGAAACTGTCGGTGGACAGCGATGCCTTGGTGATGCCCAGCAGCAGATTGGTAAACGTTGCCGGAACCTTGCCTTCGGCGCGCAAGGCATCGTTGGTGTTGAGCATTTCAGAACGTTCAACCTGCTCGCCGTTGATGTAGCTGGAATCGCCCGCATTCTCCACCACCACGCGGCGCAGCATCTGGCGAACAATCACTTCGATGTGCTTGTCGTTGATCTTCACGCCCTGAAGGCGGTACACGTCCTGCACCTCGTCAACAATGTAGCGCGCAAGCTCCTCGGAACCGAGCAGACGCAGGATGTCCTGCGGATCGGCCGGTCCGTCGACCACGCTTTCGCCCTTGTTCACCACTTGGCCTTCATGCACGATGATGCTCTTTTCCTTCGGCACAAGCTCTTCCCAGACCAGGCCATCAGGATCGGTGATCTGCAGGCGAATCTTGCCCTTGGTTTCCTTTCCGAACGACACGGTACCGGTCATTTCGGCCAGCACTCCCTTGTCCTTCGGAGAACGCGCCTCGAACAGCTCAGCCACACGCGGCAGACCGCCGGTAATATCGCGCGTCTTCTGGCCTTCGATCGGGATGCGGGCCAGCACCTCGCCGGGACCGACATCCTGACCGTCGCGCACCTGCACCAGCGCGCCGACCGGGAAACCGATGGTCACCGAGTGATCGGTCCCCGGAATCTTGACTTCGTTGCCGGCGGCGTCGATCAGCTTGACTTGCGGGCGCACCACCTTGGCGGCGCCACGGCGCTTCGGATCGATCACGACCATGGTCGAAAGACCGGTCACCTCATCGACCTGCCTGGCCACCGTCAGGCCTTCTTCCACATTTTCAAAATGGGCCTTGCCGGCGAACTCGGTGATGATGGGTCGGGTCAGCGGATCCCAGTTGGCCAGGATGGCGCCGGCTTTGATGCCCTGGTCAGCCTTGACCGCCAGCACGGCGCCGTACGGCACCTTGTGGCGTTCACGCTCGCGGCCATGCTCGTCGTGAATGACGATCTCGCCGGAGCGCGAAATCACCACCAGTTCCTTCTTGCCGTTCGTCACATAGCGCATGGTGGCGTTGAAGCCGATGTTGCCGTTGGACTTGGCTTCCACGCTGGAGGCGATCGCCGCTCGCGAGGCCGCACCACCGATGTGGAAGGTCCGCATGGTCAGCTGCGTGCCGGGTTCGCCGATCGACTGCGCGGCAATCACGCCGACCGCCTCGCCGCCGTTGACCAGGCCACCGCGTCCAAGATCGCGGCCGTAGCATTTTGCGCAAATGCCAAACCGGGTCTCGCAGGTCAAAGCGGTGCGCACCTTGACTTCGTCCACGCCGGCGCTTTCCAGTTCCTCGATCAGGTCCTCGTCGAGCAGATCACCGGCGTTGGCCAACACCGAGCGGTTCTCCGGGTGGATCACATCATCCGCCGCCGTGCGGCCCAGGATGCGATCGCGCAGCGACTCGATGACTTCACCGCCTTCGACGATCGCGCGCATCAGGTAACCACCGTGCGTGCCGCAATCGTGCTCGGTCACCACCAGATCCTGCGTCACGTCCACCAGACGGCGTGTCAGGTAGCCCGAGTTGGCCGTCTTCAATGCCGTGTCAGCAAGGCCTTTGCGGGCCCCGTGCGTGGAGATGAAGTACTCCAGCACATTCAGGCCTTCGCGGAAATTGGCGGTGATCGGCGTCTCGATGATCGAGCCATCGGGCTTGGCCATCAGGCCGCGCATACCCGCCACCTGGCGAATCTGGGCGGCCGAGCCGCGGGCGCCGGAGTCGGCCATCATGTAGATGGAGTTGAAGGATTCCTGCTGCACCTGCTTGCCATGGCGGTCCGTGACCATTTCCTTGGACAACTGGGCCATCATCACCTTGGAAACCTCATCGCCGGCCTTGCCCCAGATATCGACCACCTTGTTGTAGCGCTCGCCCGACGTGACCAGGCCCGAGGTGTATTGCTGGGCAATTTCCTTCACCTCTTTTTCAGCGCGCTCGATGATGCCCTGCTTTTCAACCGGGACCAGCATG
>JBMOJJ010000458.1:0-2512 GCA_049315845.1 Rhodoferax sp. | reverse complement strand
AAAGCTGCGATCAGCTCTTTGCGCTTGGTGTGCAGCGACTTGACCAGTTCACGGATTTCGTCATCCGTCTTGCCCGAGATGCGCGCCACGTTTAGCGCAGCCACCTCGTCGGCTGGCCAGCCAATGGCGCGCGGCCCGAGGCTGATTTGCTTGGTCCACAAGCCCTGTGTGATACGAAGGTAAATCGTGGAGCGGGAGTAACCCGATTGCGACTTGGTGGCGGGCAGGCGTAGGATGGTATGCGTCATTTTTGTGCCTCTTTGACGGTTAAAGAACGATTTCAGCCGTGAGGTTATTTGTGCGATTTGGGCGATACAAGCGCGCAAAAATGCCCGGTCTCAGAGGGAGACGGGCCGAAATTTCAAAATATTTGGAGGCTGTGCCAGCAGTCGGGTTGGCGCTGGTAACCCGCTGTTTTCATTGGGGAATGCAGTGCAGAAGCAGCACTGACCAATGGCCGAATAGTTGGGCGAAATTTTTCCGCCCAACTATTTTCAGAATTTCATGTTTTTTCTGATGGTTTCGGCTTCGTAGCCTTTGCCAACGTCAGTTTTGGCAAGCTGTAGCGAGTACCAAACGTCGGTTTTGCCGGGGTTTTTTTTGAGCAAAGCGCGGTATGCTTTTTGCAATCCCTCGTGCTTGGCTTGCGTATCGAGTTTGCGTGCCTCTCGCTTGACCACGCTGGGCGTGTGGCGTGGATCGGACGGGGGTGCAGCATCCACCATTTGGCCCACCATGGCGGCATTGACCGCATAGTGGCCGTCTCCAAAATCTACCAGATCAACCAGCGGTATGGCGGTGTTGCCCACGACCAATGCCAAACCGCCTTGCAGACGCAGCGCCAGCATCTGGCTACGCTTGTCACCGCGCACCATGCCGATGTTCAGCAGCTTGCTGTCATTGGGCTGTTGCTCACTTTGACGCAGGCCCAGGCAGGTGGCAACAAACTGACATACCGCAGCCACATCGCAGCGCCATTGCACCAATTGATCCGCCGCTACCGCGACCCGGTTGGTATCACTGCGCTTGTCACAGACGATGAAGCTGGCCGCCACGCCGTTGGCACGCACCAAGGTGCGCACAGGCATGACGCATTCGTCTTCGCAGCCGGGGCACACGGCGCTTGCGGCCGGGCTGGCTCGCGTCAGCAGCTTCTGCTTTTTCAGGGCGGTCACCGCCAGTGCTGGCCACTGAGCCAGTTCAGCCGCAGTTACCAGCATGGCATGGCCCTGCACGCCCAAACGAGCCAGCAACTCAATCAGCGCGGACTGGGGTGTCATGCCTTATGCGGTGGATGCTGCTACCGGGTCACCAGCCGTGGCGATGGGCTCTTTCGGTTCGATGCCGGAAGCGCTTAGCATGTCGCGCAGCTTCAAATCCAGCGCATCGTATTTCAGCGAGCATGAGTTGGGGTAGGTGATTCGCACGTTGGCCACCTTGCCGAGCTTGTCACCTTCGGGTGCCATGGTGACGGCCAGATCAACCTGGGTCACGCTGTAGTCATTCAAGGGCAATGAGGCACTGATTTTGGCAAGCAGGTCATAAACAGCCTTTGGGTTTTTTTCAGTGTCGGCTTCCAGCGCGATGCGCTCGCCCTTTTTGGAGCGTGCTGACAGTCGTAGTTTTTTGACCACCACCATGTCGATTCCACTACCCACGTCATGAGTGAATTCAAAGGTCTTCTGCATCAGGGGTGCCAGGTCGTAAATGCGCTGGTCTTTGGGGTCTGGCGGTAGCTCGGGCAGTTTCAAAATGGCGCTGGTGAACATGGCCCATAGGGGAATAATCGCCTTGTATGAACCACGGTAATTCAGGTCAAGCGAGCCTTCTGCCTGCGAATATACAAAGATCACCTCAAACGCCGGGTTGTGTGGACGGATACCAAATTCTCCTCGCACCCACTCGGGGCTTTGCTGCGAATAGTCTTCAGGGTAAGCAAAAAAGTAGTCCAGCTCACCGCGCCGCAATGGCTCGACCACACAGTTTTTGCCACGTCCCTCGGTATGGTGAAAGTAACCACTGATGAGTTGCGCCAACTGCGTCAGGCTGGCTGCATCAACCGCCGCAACCGGGTTGCCCAAGTGCTTGCGTTTACGCCAGTGGGGCAAAGTGTCAGCATGGTAGAAACGGGTTGCGCCTTTCCAGAATGTTGGGTGATCAAGCAAGGTGACCATCGCCCGCTCAAAGTGATTGGTCAGTGCAGACAGGTGGTCAACAAAAACGGTGTAGGGGTCGGGCGCGACGCTGGGGTCTGCATCTTGCGTCAGATGCCACTGCGCTTCGTCCAAGATGGCGCGAAATCCTTTCTCGCAACCCAGCTCGAAAATGTCCCGAAACTCAGCGTCCATCGCGTTGCGCTGGTTGTCTGACAAAGCCAGCCACGCGGTGAACAGCGTATCAACTTTGGTTTCTGACAGCGTGGCAAAGTCAAAGTCTGCAAATACGCCCTGCGCATCAAAATAGCGGTTGAGCAGCGCATTGGGCACTTGCCGGAAAAAGTCTCGGGTGGTGT
>JBMOJJ010000104.1:0-11229 GCA_049315845.1 Rhodoferax sp. | reverse complement strand
AGGTGCGCAAGGCAACGCCCTTTGGTCAAGTGCCCACGCTGGAGGTCGATGGCGTGCAGGTGACGCAGTGCGATTCGATTCTTCGGTACGCGGGGAAGCTGGCAGGCCTGTACCCTGCCGATGCCTTTCAGGCCTTGCTGTGCGACGAGGTGGCGTATGTGGTGGAAGAGGCCGGCGTCAGGATGGGGCCGAGCTTTCGCATGACGGGCGACGCCCAGAAGGAAGCCCGCACGGCCCTCGTCAACGGCTCGATGCCGGTGTACCTTCGCTGGCTGCAAAGCCAGTTGCAGGCGCATGGAGGCAATTACTTTGCCGACAATCGTCTCACTGTTGCGGACCTGAAGGTGTTTGTCGATGTGCGCGGTCTGAACTCCGGCCGGCTCGATCATGTTCCCGCCGATCTGGTGGAGAAGGTTGCGCCAGCCCTCAACGCCCATATGCAGCGCATTGCCCAGACCCCGGCGGTGGCGCAGTACTACGCCAAGTTCGGTTCCTGAGCGTCGACTGCCGGATCAGGCGAGCAGCGGCAGGCAGAGCGAGGTCTCGCTGGCGTAGCTGCAATGCCCGCATTGGAAGCGGGCTGTGAACCGTTCACACTTGATGCCCTTCTCGCGCCTGTGCGTCAGCGTGAGCGGACCCTCGCAATCCGGGCAGGCGCGAAGCATCGCGATGCTCACTTCCATGCCCCGCACGATCGCGCCGTCACGGGTGCGGAAGTCCTCGTCAAGGACGATGCTGTGGCATTCAAACGAAGCGATGCCCCAGCTTTCGAGTTGTTCCAGAAGATTGTCAAAAAACGCAATCGTCCGGGGCGCCTGCTCCAGTGCGAGTTTCTTTCCGGATGCGGTAAACATCGACCGCGGCGCCGCCCGGGCGTAGGTGAGTTCGCGGCTCAGCGTCTGGACCAGCGCGTCGACCAGGCCGCGCCCGCGCAGAGTGGCCTTGGTAAAGAAGGCGCCAACGCCCAGCGCGCCTAGCTTTTCGAGCCGGTCCGCGTCCTGCACAATGCGGGCCGGACCGATACACGGCAGGCGCTCGTCATAAAGGGCGCGCAGCGCTTGCAGCACCGACTCGATATCTCGGCGTTCCAGGCCGAACTCGCCGAGCATTTTTTCGGCCAGCAACGCCGCATGCTCTTCTTCCGGCAGGCGGTCCTGATGGTAGGCGCCCTCATGAAACTTGCCCGCGTCATGGTAGAGCGCCACCAGCGTTGGAAGGAATGAATCGACCCCTTCCATGGCGGCTATCTTGTGGGCAATGGCGGCAGTGCGCCTGGTGTGCTCCAGCAGGAATTCCGACGGAGCCTGGCCGCTCTGATGGTTGAAGCGTGCTTCCGCCTCGACCAGCGCCTTTTCGATGCTGGCGTAAAGCCCGGGATGGCGGGCCTCCAGCGCATTTCGCACCTTGTTCATGCTTGTTTCCCGGGCCGGATCTTTCGAAAGCAGTCTCGCAGCTCGGTCACGAACAGTTCGGGCTGCTCGAATGCCGCAAAATGCCCGCCCTTGCCGGTCTCGTTCCAGTGCACGATATGGGTGAAGTGACGCTGCGCCCAACGCCGCGATGGACGGGAAAATTCCTTCGGATAAATGGTCACGCCGACCGGAAGTGCGAGCCGCTGGGTCTTGAAGAAGGCCAGGCTCTCCCAATACAGCCTGGCCGATGACGCGGCGGTGCCGGGAAGCCAATAGAGCATGATGTTGTCGAGCATGGCATCCAGGCTCAGTGCGCTCTCGGGCTCACCGCGGTTGTCGGTCCAGGCATGGAACTTCTCGTAGATCCAGGCCGCCTGGCCGGCGGGTGAGTCGGTCAAGCCATAGCTGAGGGTCTGCGGCCGGGTGCGCTGCTGCTTGGCGTAGCCTGAATCGCTGTCCCGATAGAACTTCATCGAAGCCACAGACGCCTGCTCAGCCTCGGTGAGTTGCGAGAAATCATCCCGGCCCGGATAGACCAGTGGCATGTTGAGATGGACTCCGGCGCACTCAGGCGGGGCGATCATGCCGATGGCGGTGGTCACGGCAGCGCCCCAATCGCCGCCCTGGGCGACGTAGCGTGTGTAGCCCAGGCGCTTCATCAAGATGATCCAGGCCGCAGCGATTCTTTCGACACCCCAGCCGGTGCAGCTGGGTTTGTCCGAAAAACCGAAACCGGGCAGCGACGGAATCACGAGGTGGAACGCATCGGTGGCGTCGCCACCGTGGGCGGCAGGGTCGGTCAGCGGGCCGATCACGTCAAGGAACTCGACCACCGAGCCGGGCCAGCCATGCGTCAGCAGAAGCGGCGTGGCATCGGGGTTCGGTGAGCGGATGTGGAGAAAATGGATGCGCAAACCGTCGATGCGGGTGTGGTACTGGCCCAGCCCATTGAGTCGCGCCTCGCAGCGTCGCCAGTCGTAGTCGCGCGCCCAGTACTCGCAAAGCGCCTTGATCCGGTCCAGCGGCACGCCCTGGCTCCAGTCGGCTACGGTTTCACGCTCCGGCCAGCGTGTGTTGGCCAGTCGTGACCGAAGGTCGGCCAGCGTCTGGTCGGAAACGGCCAGCTTGAAAGGGTCGACCGATACGCTCACTGGCGCGCCTGTTGGTGTTTGCAAATTGTCCTCCTCGATTGAACTGTGAGTTTTACTCCAATCTCACCCGTCTTTGACCTTGCCGGAAAAAAGTTATCAATCAATAATGGTATTGAAGTACCATTATGCAATAATAGCCTGCAAGCGCAAATCCAGCGAACCAATTAGAGTACCAGCATAGGAGACGCATGATGTCAGTCACTTCACCTGTCCAGCAAATCGTCGAGCGTTGCCAGGCACTGTTCGAAGACCTGCATTTCAACGCGGTCAAGGAATGGAAGGCCGCCGTCCCCGGGCGCAAGGCGATCGGCTACATGCCGGTCTATGTGCCGCGCGAACTGATCCACGCGGCGGGCATGCTGCCGGTGGGCATCCTCGGCGGCGGCGACCAGTTGGAGGTGATTCAGGGCGACGCCTACTACCAGAGCTATATCTGCCGTATCCCGCGCTCGACGATCGAGATGGGACTGACGGGCCGGCTCGACTGCCTGGACGGCATGCTGTTCCCGTCGATCTGCGACGTGATCCGCAACCTCTCCGGCATGTGGCAGATCCTGTTCAAGGACAAGTATGTGCGCTACATCGACGTGCCGCAAAACTTCGAAGACGAGATCGGCGGCAAGTTCTACATCGAGGAAATGCAGGTGCTGCGCGAAGACCTGGCCAGGCTCGCGGGAAGGCCGATCACCGACGAGGCGCTCAACGCGTCGATCGCCGTCTACAACGAGAACCGCGCGGCGCTGCGCGAGCTCTACGCCTACCGCGCCGCCAAGCCCTGGCAGGCGCCGACCTCCGAGGTCTACCTGGTGCAGCGCGCCGGCATGATCCTGCCACCCGAAGAGCACACGCAACTGGTGCGCGACTACCTCGCTGCCACCGATGCGCTGGCCCGGCCGAAACGCGATAACGCCCGCGTTGTCATCAATGGCACCTTCTGCGAGCAGCCGCCACTGGCGCTGATCAAGTCGATCGAAATGGCCGGCTGCTATGTGGTCGACGACGATTTCATGCTGGTCGGTCGCTGGCTGCTTGACCATGTGCCCTCGAACGGAAAGCCGCTGGAGGAACTCTCGAAGGCCTTCCTGCACCGCTCGGCCACGACCGCGGCCAAGTACGACGCGACGCGCGAACAAAAAGGCGTTTTCCTGATGAAGCAGGTCAAGACCATGGGCGCCGAGGGCGTGATCTTCGCCGCGCCCTCGTTCTGCGACCCTGCGCTGCTGGAGCGCCCGATGCTGCAGGACGTGCTGACACAGCACAAGATACCGCACACCGCCTTCAAGTACGCCGAGAACACCGGCCAGATGGCGCCGATCCGCGAACAGGCCGGAACCTTTGCCGATTCAATCAAATTGTGGAACGCATCATGAACACAACCGTCGCCATGCCCACCTCCGTCAAGAAGCCGCAGAACGTCCAGAAAGAGGACGCGATGTGGCTGCAAAAGGAGCTGATCAACAAGAACTACATGGAGCTCGCCACCGCGCGCGCCAACAACCGAAAGGTCTCTGCCACCTTTGTGCCCGGCAACCTCAACGAACTGCTGATGTGCTTTGACTTTGCCCGCAGCCTGCCCGAGACCAACGCGCTGCAGAACGGCATGCGCAAGAAGTCCGGCAAGATGATCATGGACGCCGAGCGCGACGGCCAGTCAGAAGACGTCTGCACCTATGTCAAGGCCGACCTGGGATCGATGATGGGCGGCGAGATCGGCCCAACCGGCGAGCCGTTGCCACGGCCCGACCTGCTGCTGCTGTCCTACACCGGCTGCTTCACCTTCATGAAGTGGTTCGAGCTGATCCGCCACAAGTACGGCTGCGAAACCGTGATGCTGCATGTGCCGTATCAGGGCGAGGGCAAGATCGCGCCGAACATGCGCGACTACGTGGTCAAGCAGCTCAAGGAAACCGTGATCCCGACGCTGGAGCGCATCTCCGGCGTCAAGTTCGACATCGACCGGCTGCGCCAGTACATGCGCGAGTCGGCCAAAGCCGAGGAGGACCTGGTGGCCGTGCTGCAGTCGGCGAAGAACCGCCCGTCGCCGATCGATGGCTACTTTGGCGCGGTCTATTACATCGGGCCGATCTTCACTGCCTTTCGCGGCACGCCGGAAGCGACCCAGTATTACCGCACCCTGCGCGCCGAAATCGATGAGCGGGTGCGCCTGGGTCTTGGGCCGATCACGCCAGAGGGCGAAATGGGCGAGGAGAAATACCGCCTGGTCGTCGAGGGGCCGCCAAACTGGACCAGTTTTCGCGACTTCTGGAAGATGTTCTACGACGAGGGCGCGGTGGTGGTCTCCAGCACCTACGCCAAGGTCGGCGGGCTGTACGACTTCGGCTTCCGCCACGACCCCGACCACCCGCTCGAATCACTGGCCGAATATTGCCTGGGCTGCTACACCAACCTGAACCTGCCCTCGCGCATCGACATGATCTGCAAGTACATCGACGAGTACCAGGCCGATGGCCTCTTGATCAACTCGATCAAGAGCTGCAACAGCTTCTCCGCCGGTCAGCTGCTGATCCTGCGCGAGGTCGAGAAGCGCACCGGCAAGCCGGCCGCCTTCATCGAGACCGACCTGGTCGACCCGCGCTATTTTTCGGCTGCCAACGTGAAGAACCGGCTCGAGAGCTATTTCCAGATGGTCAAGGCCAAACGCGATGCGCTGGTCGGCGCGCACTGAGCCAATTACCTTGCGGGACAGACCTTTAGCTCTGTCCCCAACTGATTAAAGGATCTTCATCATGCGTTGTTTTATCGGCATTGACCTCGGCTCCACCACCACCAAGGCGGTTGTCATCGACGAGAACCAGAACATCCTCGGGCGCGGCATCACCAACTCGCGCTCCAACTACGACACCGCCGCCACGATTGCCAAACTGGAGGCGATGGTCAACGCCCGTTTTTTCCTGTTTCGCCAGGCCTTGGGCACCACCAACGCGCTGAATGGCTCGCTGGACGGTTTTCTGGACCAACTGATACGCGATTTCCGCCTGGAACAATACCTGGAACAACTGGCCGATCTGCAAGCAACCTGCCAGCGCAGCCTGGCCAGTGCCCGCTTTGGGGACGGCTCCGGCGCGGTCGGCGAGGCGCTGACCGAGGTCTTTCGCCGCCTGCAGGCGCAAGCGCCCGAACTCTTCAGGCCCGGCGCCAAGCGCAAGTCCGATTTCTTCCGCGACATCGCCGGCAGCCAGTACCTGGCGATCGGCGAAGCGGTCGCCAAGGAGGCTGGCACACGCTACGACTATCTGCTCAATGTGTTCGACCGCTCGATCATCGAAGTCGAGAACCGGGTCTATGCCGATTCGATCCGCCGCCATCTGCTGGCCGCGCTGGAGCGCGCCTTCATCGCGATGCCGGAGACGGCCGCTCGCCGGACCCAGGTGGAAGCGCCGATCAAGGGCATTCTGGACACCGAAATGGAGGAGACCTATATCGTCGGCACCGGCTATGGCCGCGCCCGGCTGCCGTTTTCCAAGGAGCACATCCGCTCCGAGATCCTTTGCCATGGTCTGGGCGCCCACGTGATGTACCCGAAGACCGCGACCGTGCTCGACATCGGCGGCCAGGACACCAAGGCGATCCAGGTCGACCCGAACGGGATCGTCGAGAGCTTCCAGATGAACGACCGCTGCGCCGCCGGCTGCGGGCGCTACCTGGGCTATATCGCCGACGAGATGAACATGGGTCTGCACGAGCTCGGCCCGCTGGCGATGAAGTCGACCAAGACCATCCGCATCAACTCGACCTGCACCGTGTTTGCCGGCGCCGAGCTGCGCGACCGCCTCTCCTTGGGCGACAAGCGCGAGGACATCATGGCCGGGCTGCACCGCGCGATCATCCTGCGCGCGATGTCGATCCTGGCGCGCTCCGGCGGCATCCGCGACCAGTTCACATTTACCGGCGGCGTCGCCAAGAACGAGGCGGCGGTCAAGTCGCTGCGCGACCTGATCCATGAGAACTATGGCGACCTGACCATCAACATCGACCCCGATTCGATCTACACCGGCGCGCTGGGCGGCGCCACTTTTGCGTGGCGCGCGGTCGTGGACGACGGCAAGATCGCGGAAAACCGCCCCAGATAAGAACCCGGCGCGGTCCCCAACTGACTAAAGGAAACCCTATGAGCACCACCACCATCGGTATCGACATCGGCTCCGGCGCGGTCAAGTCCGTGCTGTTTCGCTCTAACGAGGACGGCAGCCAGCACTGGCTGTCCAAGCGCTGCGAGCGCATTCGCAGCCGCGATCCGATGGCGCTGGCGCAGCAGGGCTTGGACGGCGTGCTGAGCGACGCCGGTCTCACAGGCGACCAGATCGACTACATCGCGACCACGGGCGAGGGCGAGAACGTCAAGTTCGCCACCGGCCACTTCTACTCGATGACGACCCATGCGCGCGGCGGCATTTTTCTGGATCCGACGGCGCGCGCGGTGGTTGACATCGGCGCGCTCAACGGCCGCGCGATCTACATCGACGAACGCGGCAAGGTGCTGTCCTACAAGATGACCAGCCAGTGCGCGTCGGGCTCCGGGCAGTTTCTGGAGAATATCGCGCGCTATCTGGGCGTGGCGGTGGAAGAGATCGGCTCGCTCTCGCAGAGCTCGAAAGATCCGGAGAAGGTGAGCTCGATCTGCGCCGTGCTGGCCGAAACCGATGTGATCAACATGGTGTCGCGCGGCATCGCCACGGCCGACATCCTGAAGGGCATTCACATGTCGATGGCCTCGCGCATCGTCAAGCTGCTCAAGATCACCGGCATCAAGACCGGCACCGCGCTGATCACCGGTGGTCTGGCGCTCGACAGCGGCCTGCTGGCGGCGATCCAGGAAGAGATGGTCGCCGAGAAGGTGACGGTCACAGCCCGCGCCCACACCGATTCCATCTACGCCGGCGCCATTGGCGCGGCGTTGTGGGGCGCATTCAGGCACAATAAACTCGCTGAGCTCGAAGCCCAGGTTGCGGCCTGATCTTCACCCGCACAATTCAGAACCCAAAGGAAACCAACATGGCCCTGATCATTACCGAAGACTGCACCGCCTGCGACGCCTGCCTGCCGGCCTGCCCAAACGACGCCATCACCGCCGGCGACATCCTCTACGTCATTGATCCTGCACGCTGCACCGAATGCGTCGGCGCCGAGGACGAACCCCAGTGCAAGCTGGTCTGCCCGGCTGACTGCATTTCGGTCAATCCGGATTTCGTGGAGTCGCCGGAACAGCTGATGAAGAAGTACGAAGACCTGCACGCCTGAACTTCAGCAGCCGGCGCTCGCCCTCATCGCTGCTTCCAGTGCGGCGGCCGCTTGCCGAGGAAAGCGGCAAAGCCCTCGCGCGCTTCTGCACTGCCGCGCACGCGGCTGATGGTCTGCGCCGTCAACTCGATCACCTCGTCACCGACAGGACCCACTGCCAGCTGCGCGAACAGCTGCTTGATCTCGGCCTGCGCCAGCGGTCCGGCAGCCAGCAGTTCGGCAGCGCTGGCGTCGACGGCCGCGTCGAGTTCGTCCGCTGCCACCACCTGATGGACCAGACCGAGCCCCAGCGCCTCTGCTGCGCTGATGCGGGTCGCGCTCAGCGCCAGACGCCTGGCCTGGCGCTTGCCAACCGCGTTCACCAGGTAGGGCGCGATGACGGCCGGCAAGATGCCGAACCTGGCCTCGCTGACCGAAAAGAAGGCGCTGTCGCTGGCAATCGCGATGTCGCAGGCACAGGCCAGTCCGACACCGCCGCCGAGCGCCGCGCCCTGCACCCGCGCCACCGTCGGCTTGGCACAACGGTCAATGCGCGCCAGCATCGCCGCAAAGCGTCGGGCATCTTCCAGATTCCATTGCTGCGGCGCTGCGCTGGCGCGTTGCATCCACTGCAGATCGGCACCGGCGCTGAAGTTTTTTCCGAGCCCGGCCAGCACGACCACGCGCACGCCGCCGTCTTCTCCCAGACTGGCAAAAACGCTGTCGAGCTCGGCGATCATCAGTTCGTCAAACGCGTTGAACAGCGCCGGGCGCGACATCGTGACCTGCGCTACACCGTCTGCGCGGCGCACCAGCGTCAAGGTTTCAAACGCGCCCATCAGTAGGTCTCAAGATGCAGCCTGGCCTGCTTTTTCAGCGCCGCCGCCACGCCGTCCCATGACAATCCTGCCTGCTGGGCCACGTCGCGCAGCGCCAGCAGAACGCCCTCTTCCATGCTTTTGAGTCCGCAGACGTAGAAATAGGCGTTCGGGTCGGTCAGCAAGGGCGCCAGGTCGGCCGCTCTGCTGCGCATCAGGTCCTGCACATAGCGCTTGGGCTGGCCCGGCGTGCGCGAAAAGGCAAAGTTGATATCGATGAAATCCTTCGGCAGGGATTGCAGGGGTCCGAAGTACGGCAGTTCCTCCTTGCTCCGGGCGCCAAAGAAGAGCATCAGTTTGCCACCCTCGAAATTGCCTGAACCAGGCCCCCACGCTCCACCGCTACGCGGGTCGCTGCCCCCCAAGGGGGCTGTGTCGGCTTGGGACGGCCCGGCGCCACCACGCCGCAAGCGCCGCCGCCATTCGGTCATGGCGCGCATCGGGGCGCTGCCGGTGCCGGTGCAGATCATCACGATATGCGAGCGCGGGTGGTTCGGGATCAGGAAACTGCTGCCAAACGGTCCGACCACCTGCACCGGGTCGCCGCGTTTCAGGTCGCACACATGGTTGGAACAGACACCGCGGACCGGATTGCCCTGATGATCCTCCAGCACGCGCTTGACTGTCAGCGCCAGGTTGTTGTAACCGGGACGCTCGCCATTGCGCGGACTGGCGATCGAGTACTGCCGTGCGTGATGCGGGCGTCCGTCGGCATCGGTGCCGGGCGCAATAATGCCGATCGATTGACCCTCCAGCACCGGGAACGGCATGGCGCCGAAATCGAGCACGATATGGTGCGTGTCGTAGTCATGGCCCACCTTGGTGACACGCACGTTGCCGGCGACGGTGGCGGTGATCGATTTTTCAGCCGCCTTCGGCCCGTAGAGATTGGTGTAGGGATGGGCCGCCGACCAGGGCGGCAAGCTTGAACCATACTGGGTCGCGCTGAACTCGGGGCTGGCCCCCGGGGACTCGGCGAACGCCACCGGCGACGGCGCCGGATCGACTGCTGGAGCGTCGCTGGCGGCGACGCCGAGCTCAGCCAACTGCTGCGCGCTCAGCTCGGCCGGCAGCGCATCCCAGCCGAGTTGCGCCTCGACGCTGTAGGCCAGCGCGCGCGGCACGCTGCGCCAGTTGTCGATCGAGCCGGTCGGACAGGGCGGGATGCAGGCCATGCACAGATTGCACTTGGCCACATCCACCACATAGTTGCGGGAATCGTGCGTGATCGCGCCGACCGGGCAGCTCGCCTCGCAGGTGTTGCAGCGAATGCAAACCTCCGGATCGATCAGATGCTGGCGGATCGCAAGGCTTTCTGTGGTCTGCATCGCAGTCAATTGAAACGCACGTATTCGAAGTCTGCCGGCTGGCGGTTGATGCCTATCATCGGCGGCGCGATCCAGTTGGCAAACTTGCCGGTCTCGACGACACGCCCCATCAGGCTGGCGACAAAGGCGCGGTCGGCGACGCTGGGCAGCCAGTTGTCGACCTGGCTGTTCCATTCCTGCTCCGACAGCACGCGACCGTCGGGCGATACCTTGACGTTGGCCAGCGCGCCGATGTTGCGGTGAAAGGCCTTGTGCGGCACCTTGAGCCGGACCGGGATGCCGGCCTTCTCGATCACCTTGTTCCAGCGCTCGACGCCGCCGATCGAATCCTTGATGTAGTCGTCGCGCAGCACTTCATTGAGCGCGTTGAGCATCGGCACTTCGCGCTCGACCAGCTGACCGCCCTGCACGGCCAGAACCTTGTAGGTACTGCCCTTGAGGATGTGGTCGTCCATGCGCTTGCCCTCCTCGAAACGGCCCTTCAGGCCGGTGCTGTAGAAGGTGGCGGCGTTGCTCGACTCGTCGGAGCCGAACAGGTCGATCGTGACGCTGAAATGAAAATTCAGGTAGCGCTGCAACGTCGGCAGGTCGATCACGCCGGCCGCGCGCAGCTTGCCCACGTCGTCGGTCTTGAGCTCGTTCATCGCCTGGCAGGTGCGCTGGATCACGCGCGAGACGCCGCTCTCGCCGACGAACATGTGATGCGCCTCCTCGGTCAGCATGAACTTGGTGGTCCGCGCCAGCGGGTCGAAGCTGCTCTCGGCCAGCGCGCAGAGCTGGAACTTGCCGTCGCGGTCGGTGAAGTAGGTGAACATGAAGAAGCTCAACCAGTCGGGCGTTTCCTCGTTGAAGGCCTGCAGGATGCGCGGGTTGTCCTGCTGGCCGCTGCGGCGTTGCAGCAGCGCCTCGCCCTCCTCGCGCCCGTCGCGGCCGAAAAACTTGTGCAGCAGGTAAACCATGGCCCACAGATGCCGGCCTTCCTCGACGTTGACCTGGAACAGGTTGCGCAGGTCATACTGGCTCGGCGCGGTCAGCCCCAGATGACGCTGCTGCTCGACCGATGCCGGCTCGGTATCGCCCTGCGTGACGATGATGCGGCGCAGATTGGCGCGGTATTCGCCGGGAACGTCCTGCCACGCGTCCTCGCCCTTGTGATCGCCAAAGTGGATCTTGCGCCCGGCCTCGGCCGGGTTCAGGAAGATGCCCCAGCGGTAGTCGGGCA
>JBMOJJ010000457.1:0-2516 GCA_049315845.1 Rhodoferax sp. | reverse complement strand
TGGTCGCGGATATTACCCGGGAATACGGCCTCAGCGAGCACCAGGCCGAGACCTCGGGGTGGCGATAGAGCAGCATCACCGCCACCCATGCCACCGCAAAGCCGACAAAGTAGGCGCCGCCGTCGCCCAGAAAAAGCTTGCCAAAGGGCCAGTTGACCAGCAAGAAGCCGAGCGTGGCGCCGGCCAGGATAAGGCAGACATGCGCCAGCTGCGCGTCGCCCAGGTGCAGGCTCAGGAGCCCCATGGCGCTGAGCAAAATCAGCGCGGTGCCGCCTGCAAGGCCGTTCAGGCCGTCGATGATGTTGAACGCGTTGGCCACGCCACCGACGCAAAACGCGGTAAACAGCACGGCAAGCGGCGTCCACGCCAGCAACGCGTCAATGCCGGGCAGGTTGATGTCGGAGATGGCAAGGCCGGTCACAAACCAGCCCAGCACGCCGCTGCCCAGCGTGGCAAACAGGCGTGCGCTGGCGCTGACGCGGTGCGTGCAGTCCTCCAGCAGGCCAAAGGCAAACGCAGGCGTGCCGGCCAGCACAATGCCCAGCAGCAGCCGGCGCGACTCGCCCCCGGACAAGAGCACGCCCAGCACCACGCTAAAGAAGATCGCCACGCCACCGATGCGCGGCGTCGGCTCCTTGTGGGCGTTTTGCAAATTGGCCGCGGGGCCGACCGAGAAGTGGCCGTGCAGCGCCTGCGTCAGCACCAGCAGCACCGCGCAAAACCAGGCCGCCACGCCGGCGGCAAAGGCGGCCACGGGCCAGATGTACTGAGATATCTCCATCGCTCGTCCCCTTTTGTTGCTGCGCTTTCTTCTTGCTTTGCTGTCTTCTTGTTATTTTGTCGCTGATCACCTTGACTTCTTGGAACTGCCTTCGCTGTCTTCATGGCTGCCGTAGCCGCCATAGCCATAACCCTTGCCGTAGCCCTTGCCATAGCGGCCGCCGTATTTGCGGTAGCCATAACCGTAGCCATAACCATAGCCGTAGCGCAGGCTGGAGGCCACGTAGCCGTTAAAGACCAGGCCGCTGACCGAATTGCCGGCCTTGGCCAGCATGCTAAGCGCTTGCTCCACCTCGGTCTGGCTGACCGCATCTTGCCTGGCGACAAAGACCGTGACGTCGGCCCATTTGGACAGCGCTGCGGCGTCGTTCACCGGCAGCACCGGGGGCGAGTCGATCACCACAAAATCGTACTGCGCGGCCGCGCTGGTGATGGTGTCGCCCAGCGCCTGGCGCGAGAACAGGTCGCCCGGGTTCTTGACGCGGCTGCCGGCGGGCAGCAGGTCTAGGTGGGCAAAGACCTCGGGGCGGATCAGCTCGGTGTAGGGGGTGTTCTCTTTCAGCACGTCTGACAGGCCGCGCAGCTGCTCTGGCATAGGGATGTAGCGCTTGAGCGAGGAGCGGCGCACGTCGGCGTCTATCAGCAGCACGCGCTTGCCGGCGGCGGCCATCAGGTAGGCCAGGTTGACCGAGATGAAGCTCTTGCCCTGTCCGGGAGCCGCCGAGGTGATCAGGATGACCTTGGCGCGGGCGGTGTCTGACAAGGCAAACAGCAGCGCGTTGCGCAGGTTGCGCATGGCCTCTACCACGCCGGCGGTGGGTTTCTCGTGCGCCAGCAGGAACGGGCGCTGCACGTCTTCTTCTTCAAACTCGGTCTGCTCGGTGGCCATGGGCAATATGGCATAGGTCTGGATGCCGGTCTTGAGCTCCAGCTTCTTGGGGTCGCGCACAATGCCTGAGATCATGGCCATCAACTGGCTGGCCAAAAAGCCCAGCAGCAGGCCCAACAGGCCGCCAATGGCCACGGTCAGCGGCTTGTTCGGGCGCGACGGACGCTCGGGCGTGACCGCGCGGTCGATGATGGCAACGTTGCCGGTGGTGCCGGCGCGCGCCACCTGCAGTTGCTGCGCATTGTTCAGCAGGCCCACGTAGAGCTGGTTGTTGACCTCGACATCACGCGCGTAGCGGATGTAGTCTTGCTGCGTGGTGGGCAGCACCGAGATGTCGCGCCCGAGGCCTTGGGATTCGTCCTTGAGGCTGGCAATCTGCCCGTCGAGCGCGCGTATTACCGGGTGGATAGGCTCGTAGCGCTGCAGCATCTCCTTGCGCTTGAACTCGAACTCCATGCGCTGCTTCTCAAGCGTGGTGGTCTTGTCGAGCAGCACCTTGATCTCGCCCGAGATGTCGATCGTCTTGCCGCGGTTACGAAAGTCGTTGAAGGCTTTCTCTGCCACCTCGAGCTGCTTGCGCAGCTCGGGCAGTTGTTCTTGCAAGAACTTCAGGCTCTTGTCGGCCTCCTCGGAGCGGCGCTCGAGGTTTTGCTTGAGGTAGGCGTCTGCAATGGCGTTGAGCATGCGCGCGGCGTTGGCCGGATTGGTGTCTTCATAGGTCAGCTTGAGTACGCTGGACTGGCGCTTGGTCTCGGCCGCGGTCATCTGGCCCAGGATCTGGGTCACGCGCGAGGGCACCGAGTAGCGCCAGATCTCAAAGCGGTTGCCCGGGCGCGCCTTCATGCTG
>JBMOJJ010000103.1:0-11245 GCA_049315845.1 Rhodoferax sp. | reverse complement strand
GCCCGCCAACGAATTTCACATGCTTCTCCTCACCCTTGTCCATTTCCTTCTCAAGCTGGCCAGTGCTGGCGTCAATGTGCCGGTCGATGGCATAGAAGAACCACCATCCCCCAGACACCATCATGGCCAGCAGCATGCCGCCAGCGACGCCCCGGTGCAAAGAGGCAGGGGGCGTGCCAGACTCTGCCATTTTGAAGCCGGTGATCATGGATCGTGCCAGGTTCTCCTTGTGCAGAACGCTTTCCACAATGACCCCGGTGATGTGGCCGCAAACCACCAGCAACATGGCGGTGGCAGCGAGTTCATGCAGTTTCTTGACTATCTGGCTTTGCGCAAAGGTCAGCCAACCAGCGGCAATGCCCTGGCGCTCATCTCCGCCCAGGGTAATGATGCCCGTGATGCCAACCCCCACGGCCAGCGCCAGCAGGATGTAGATGGCGAGACTGCCGGTCGGGTTGTGTCCGACGTGGCGTGGTGCATGACCCGTTGCCACCTGCTTCAGGTAGCCGAGGGCCTCCCTGGGGCCAAACCAGAAGCTGTCAAAGCGCGAGAAGTGCGAGCCTGCAAATCCCCAGACCAGCCGAAAACCCGCCAGACCCAGTATCAAGTATCCAAGGAAAACATGGATCGAGCGCCATCGGTCGCCTTCGCTGGTGAGCCACGCCAAAGCGAAGCTTGATGCCAGAGTCCAATGAAAGAGTCGGGTTGGCAGATCCCAGATCAGAGTGCGTTGCATGGTCACAGACTTTCGGGAGGTTTGCAGAGGTCGGCAAGCTTCAGCACAGGATGCCGACGCGGCTTGCATGGAAATGCGACGATTGCACCGGCTCAATATAGGCTCATTGCCGGGTCAATTGAGCGCCTCCTCATGACCCCATGATCTGCATCAAGCCACCGGCTAATACAAGTGCTTGAACAGCCGCAAACACCCGTCACTCCCGCAAATTCGGCTCACCAAACAGGTCCCCCGGCTTCTTTGCGCCATCCGGACCGGCACCGGCCTTCATCGGCACGCCCTTCGGATATTCCTCTGCGATCCGGTCTTCCCAGTAGGTGGTCGGGTTGGGTGCGCTGCAAAGCCGCCGATAGACCTCTTGCGGAACATGCTTGTAGGCCAGGACGGTCTGGTTGCCCCAGTGCAGGTCCAACTGTCGCGATTCGGGGTCGTAGTCTGCCTTCTTGAGGCGGCCATTGGTGAACGTCATCGTGGGCATGTCAGAGGTCTCCATGGGAGGGTCGGCATGGACACGAAGGGTGACGGAAATCTATTTCCGGCCTTTGAGGGTGTCAGGTGAAACATGGCGGTAAATTTCCTGCAACACCTGTCCCGAGGGTTTCCTTTCAATCAGCGCGTTCAATGCCTGAATGTTCTTATCCGAGTTTGCCGCATTGCGCGCCAGATAGCCGGCCACCGGAACCAGCAGGCCGGTACTGCTCTGCGCCTGTGCCTGAGAGCGAAAGAACGCGCTGACATTGTCCGAGGCGGGCATGTCGCTGACGGCTGCAAGGATGCCGCTCTTGACCTTCGCATCGGTCTCGGCCAAAAAGGCGTTTTTTATCAATTCCAGACTGCCATCCGATCCGATCTTGGACAAGGCCCGGTACGCCTCGGTACGCACCGCGCCGTCGGCATCGGCCAGAAAGTTTTGAACATCGCCAGTCAGCTCTTGCCGTCTTGAGTTTCCGATCGCCATCAGGACGGCCATTTTGTCGCTCGGGCTTTCCGCCTGGCTCAATTGACCCGACAGCTGTTGCAACACGGAAGCGCGCAAGCTGGCGCTGATGAATTCGTTGCCCGCCAGGGCGCCGATGGCAAACAAGGCGGTCTTGGCCAGGCCGGCCTCAAAGGCATCGGCTGCCTTGCCCTGCTGCAGCTTCCACAATTCGTCGAACACAGATGCTTCTGGGTATTCAAGGTTGAACAAGTGGTTGGCCGCCGTGCTGCGCGTCTGCGGCGACAAGCCCGCGTTGCTGATGGCGCCGACCAGCGCCTGCTGTGCCGCATGATTGCCGGTCAGGGCGATGACGTTCCAGATGGCCAGTTCCTGCTGCAAGTCCAGCGCGTTGCTGCCGCGCTTGTCGAGCAAGTCGATCAGGGCGGCAATTTCGCCCGGATGCAGGCGAAAGTAGTTGACCAAGAGCGTATCGACCCGTTTCTTCTCGGCGTAATCAGATTTACCGGCCTGCTTGGTCAGCAGATCGACCGCACGCCAGAAGTCGAGTTCGGCAGACTGTGCGCTCAGCGTCGGATCGATCGCGTTCATGCGCGCGACGATCTGCCGCTGCGAACAGGCGGCTATTTCTCGCTGCAACCCGGACCAGACTGCCGGCAGCTCTGGCGCGTCGACCCTGCTGATCGTGTGCGCCGAAAAACTGCTGCTTGATTCGCCGATCAGCTTGTTCGACGACAGCATCTGGGTCGTCTGGGCGTGGCTGACGGTGTTGACGAGGCCGCTTGCCAGGTCAATTTCGGCATCGCTCTGGTCTTTGACGATTTTGATTCGCGCTGCCATGGCCACCGGACTGAAATGGGTCTTGGCAAGCGCATTGGTTTTGTAGTCGAGTATGTTCTTGCGGATCTGGATTAGCCCTTTGTCAGGCCATTGCCCGCTCACGCTGTAGTGGGCCTCATAGTCACCCAGGGTGTCGCGTTGCGCGCCTTGCCACTGATGAGTGGCCTGCTCGGCAAAGACCATCTGCAATTCAAAAAGTATGCTTTGAATCTGCAGCTTTTCAACCGTCGTAACCGCCGGGCCAAACTGCATATCGCCCATGACGCCTTGCGGATTCATCTTGAACGTGAAAGGGCATGCGCTCATGGTATTGCTGTCAGCGCTCAGGCTGTCCTGCTTGTTTCGCCCTTGCGCCTGACGATGGTCCGTGATGATGGCGCCGATAGTCCAGTCGCCGGCCTCTGAAGCGTACGCCCTGATCCCGAGCCGACCCTGCTCTTCGACCTCGATCACGGTCATCCTGCCGTCATCCTTTGGCTGCTTTCCGGCGCCGATCTGGCTCGGCAGCAGCGCCATCATGTTCAGCTGGACCGAACTGCTGCGTTCGAAGGCAAATGAGGTTGGCGTCAGCACGGCGGGTTTGAACCTGAGCAGTTGCACCGGCCCGACATCGCCTATCCAACGGACAGCCCACGCCAGCAGCAAAAAAAGAGCAAAAGCAAGCAGCCCGACAAGCAGCCGGTAGCGCTTGCAACGCTCGCGCAGCCGCAAAGTCAGCGCTGTCTGCTGCGCCCGCGTCATCGCACTTGATAGACCGGGTTGGTGATGCGCCGCCAATAATCGGTCTGCTCTGCCGGCACTTTGCTGGCCCACGAGTGGGCCGGTTCGCGCGTACTGCCAATCTGCTGCATGGGGCTGTGCGGATACATGTCCTGCTGGCCATGATTGGTCCAGATCATCTCCATTTTCCCGTCACCAGCCTTGTAGCTGTACGGGTTGTCAAAATAGATTTCGATCGACGCCTGCTCTATGGACGTTGCCGGCGACGGGAAACGATTGACCAGCGCATAGTGGCTTTGCTGCTTCCAGTCCATCAGGCGGATGGTCGAGGTTTGATCCAATATCTGGTAGCCACTTTGATTGACCGAGGCCTTGACATCGACCGACAGCGCTGCCGACTGCCGGTCGATGGAAAACTTGGCCAGCTTGCTGTCATTCGGATCGAGTCCACTTGCACCAGCGAGTGTCACCGCATAAGTGCCGCTGAAAGTCAGGTTGAAAGTCAGATTGACCCCCCAATAGATGGACTTTGAAACGGTTTGCGGCGCGATATTGCCGGCCTTGATTGGCATATCAAAATCGGTGCTTGGTGCAATTGAGCGCAAGGTGCTGAACAATTGGTACTGGGTGATGCCTGCCGCATCCAGCTTGATCATGGACAAGTTGCCACGATCTCGAACCACATCGAAGTCAAACATTCCATCCAAGACCAGCGGCTGATACTCCCAGCCCTCCATCGAAACCCGGCTCTCAAGGCGGAACTGGTGCATATTGGCGCCCGCTGTCCAGGGCACGGAGCCGGTGGACTCGCTGACATACGGCCTGGCGCTGTCTTGCGACAGGAATTTGGCATCAGCCTGCAGCCAGGGTCCGGCCGGCTTGATGGCACTGTTGTAGCTCCATCGGGTCTTGAACAGATGTTCGTCGTGACCAAAATACTTTTCAAAATGCGGATCGGCAGCGGTCCAGACAAACAGGCTTCTTGGCAGGTATTCGAGCGCGATCTGGGTGCTGCCATCAGATTGCGCCGTCAAACCGGCTTTTTGCTGCGGGTCCAGCACAATCCGCAACTGACAGGTGCGCGCCTGGTCAATAGCGGCCAGAGCGCTGTAGGCATAGTCATCCATGTACAGGTAGTAGGTGATGGCCTGCGGCTCGTCCTGGTTGAGGTTGCTCACGGTCGACAAGCCCGTCAAGGCTGCGTCCTGCGACGAATAGGCCTTGAGCAGGAAGGGCTCCACAACGCCGGGCACGACCAGCTTGAAGGCCAGTTCCAGGCTGTCAACGCCGCTTTGCTGCGCTGCGAGTTGCAGACTCAGCACCGCCAGCGGCTTGCCTTGTTGCGGCCAGCGTCCGTCCGGCAATTCGAAAGAGTAGTTCCCGAGCTGGTAGTCGGTGATCTTGACGGTGGCGCGCTGACTGGACGAATCACTGGAAAAAGGACCACAAGCGCTCAACACTGGCAGCAGCAGACAAAGCAGCACGACACGTTTGAAATTTCTTTGGCTTGAGCACATCATGTCCGAACTCCTGGGTAAACGTGAAAACCTGGTCGGCGAGCGCCCGGGAAATGACAAGCTACCATTTTCTGGCTTCGTCATGGTATTCACCTGGATCAACCTGAAGTCCGACCGAATTTCCATGCAGAAAACCGCGCTGATCCATGACCGTACTTTGGTCCAGAATGCTCCAGTCGTAGATCTTGTATTTGGGCTTCTTGTCGTAAGTGATATAGACCGTGCCCTTGAGCATGGTGTAGTCGCCCGGCCACTCGATATTCGCATCGACCGTGACTTTGCCCGGGTTGACCTTCAAGGTATCGAGTTTGGCGCGCAGTCGCACGTCGGCGAGTTTCACCGGCGCGGTAATGCCGTATCGGGTATTGGACATCGCGACGGAGGACACCATCACGGCCCGCACATCGGGCGAAAAGGCCTGATTCAATATCCACGGGGCGCTGCGCAGCGACAGGTTGCCCGGCATGCCGATATCGTAGGTGCCTTCAACGGCGGCTTTCACCGTGACCACAACTCCCCCTCCAATGTCAAAATTGTGGCTGATCGGCAAGACACCCGAAGGGATATTGCCGACGATCTGGGGTGACCACAGCATGTCTGCGGCTTTGTAATATTCCTCTTTGTTGATCAGGGTTTTGCCGAGCAATTCGTAATAGACCTTGTAGCCCGAGTCGCTCAGGCTGTTGAGGTTGCCATTGGCATAAAACCCGCCTTTCATGATCGAGAGATTGTTCCACAAGACCGTTGCATGGACGTCCGATTTGCCTTCGAGCGCCGCCGCATAAGGTATCGTATTGCTGATCGCGATCGGTTCCCAGGTGGCAGCAGCCGAGTAATCCACATGCAGCAGGGCAATGTCTTCTACGCCCCAGTTCTTGTCAAATTCGGCCTTGAACCACGTTTTTGAATACGGCGGCAGACGCCGCGTGTCGCTTGGTGCGACCACCTCGAAAATATTCTTTGGCAAATACACCAGCGTCAGGCTGCGTTGCTTGTCGCCCTCAGCGGCTTTGGACTGTTTGTTGGCCGGGTCGAGATTGATTCTGACGACGCAATCGGTGGCGGCGTCGAGGATGCGAAGCCGGTCGATGATAGGCGCGGTGAGATAGAGCGGAATCGTCAGGTTGAGGTCGCTGCCGGCCTTGATCTCATCGACCGTCAGCGTAGGCGAGCCCGACTTTTCGGATGTCTCTAGCCGGTAGCTCACGGGCTCGTTGCCGATGAACAAATCCGCCGTCAGTTCGAGGTTTTGCACATCCTTGTCGGCAGCCGTCAAGCCCAGCGCCAGCACCAAGGGTGAATTCTGCAGCGCCGCCTGACCCGGTGTATCTGACAGCATGATGGTGTTGCTGGACAAGGCGCCAAAGGCGATGGCTGGCATGCCGTCGTGCCTGAGCGGCGACATGGTGTCGCTGCCACCGCCGCAGCCGGACAAAGTCAGGGCGAACACAAGCGCATCAAGCGGGTGGAAGTGGGTCGTCTTCATCGTGTTCTACCTTGCTAAATGAATCGGTCAATCGGCGCAGGGCCAGCAGATCTTTCTGCATTCATGGCAACAGACCGGCTGCTGGCGTTTGTCCAACAAGCAAGGTGCGTCATTGTTTTGCGAGGCTGGCGGTCACCGGGCCAACCTGCCCAAGTGGCCGGCGTCTGGCCGGGCCTGAGAGAGATTGGGGTTGAAGATGGCATAGCTGTCCTGATCCGCTTATACGCCGATTGCGCGGCCCTCGGCGCAGCGCCAGGCGCGCCAGGCCCGCATCTCAGCATCAAATGACCCTCTGTTGCGCCAGGTCAAGCTCCATCCATCACGGCGGTCAGCAAGACCTTGGACCAACCAACGGATGGAAGGCTGCCGTCAAGCGTTCAGCGCCGGCCTTCGCTACGCGCAGCGCGCAGCATGAACTGAATCGTTGACTGGAACAGGTTTTGTGAAGCCCTGCATCGCAATCTATTGCGGACGCTGGCAATTGGACGCGGATGCAAGTTCACATCCACCGGTGCACAGCACTCGCCCCGAAAAAGCCTCTGTGGTGCTGTGACCACCGGGTTGCGCGGAGCAGAGGATCTGCCCCTTGATATCCTTGATGCACTGTCCGCGGCCGCAAAAGAACTGGCCGAAGGCGTCGCGGTAGAGTTCCCCATTCGGAGGCGCGCAAACCGTTTTTCCGAACACATCGGTCACGCAAGGACCCTCCTGACGATCCTGTGCCAGCGCTTGCCCTGCAACCATCGTTGCGATCAGTAAAGCGAACATTCTTGGCAATCGATTCATAAAACCCCTTCGGTGTGTCAAAGCATCAGAGCAATGGCGCAGGAAACCTTG
The DNA here is from genome assembly GCA_049315845.1 of Rhodoferax sp. GTDB lineage: Bacteria > Pseudomonadota > Gammaproteobacteria > Burkholderiales > Burkholderiaceae_C > Rhodoferax. The sequence goes on along the minus strand of JBMOJJ010000103.1, from coordinate 4,172 downwards.
AAGCCCCAGCGCTTACTGTTTGATGATATCCGCGCCCGCCGGAGCCTTGAAGTCGAAAGTTTTCGCCGCCAGCATGGGGTTGACCTCGAAGTTGCTGAACGTCAACACCGAACGCTGGCCAAAGCTGTCCAGAATCTCGAGCACCTGCAAGCTTGCCGCGTCTGCCGGCGCTGCGCCGGTCGGGCCTTTGAAGCCCACCCGCACCGCCTGCAACTGGCCGTCCCTGGATTTCGGCGTCGCCACCACCCATTGCAGCCCGTCGCGGTCCGGCCCGTCGGCCAAGGTGAAATCGCTTTGCAGCGCGCGCAGATCGGGCGCCGCCGCAATCAGCGCAGCCGGCGTCGATCCCAACACCTGCGACTGCTTGCGCGCCGTCACCTGATTCAGGTCGGCGTCGTATAGCCACAGCGTCTGGCCGTCGGCGACGATGCTTTGTTCGAACGGTTTCCTGTAGACGAACTTGAAACGGTCGGGTCGGGAAAATTCGAAAGTTCCACTCGATGTCCTGCTGCGCGGCGCCTGCCCTTCTTTGGCCGGCGATGTCACCACCTGGGTGAACTCAGCCCGACCGGTTTTTGCGGTCTTCACGAAAGACTCAAGACTATGCAGGCCTGACGCCATTGCCGAAGCGGCGCAGGCAGCCATCCACAGTGCCGCAAGCAGTTTCATCGGATTCATCATTCGGCCCGCGCCGGCACCAGGATGTCGCGCTGACCGGAGTTGCTCATCGCGCTCACCAGGCCGGCCTTTTCCATGTCTTCCACCAGGCGCGCGGCACGGTTGTAGCCGATCTTCAGGTGGCGCTGCACCAGCGAAATGCTGGCCTTGCGGTTCTTCAGCACAACCTCGACCGCCTGGTCGTACATCGGGTCCTTTTCGCCGGCGCCGCTGCCGCCCTCGCCTGCCAAATCGCCCTCGCCATCGGCCGTCCCGCCCTCCAGCACACCTTCGATGTAGTTCGGCTCACCCTGCGATTTGAGGTAGTTCACGACCCGGTGCACCTCGTCGTCGCTGACAAAGGCGCCGTGGACCCGAATCGGCAGCCCGGTACCGCTGGGCATGTAGAGCATGTCGCCCATGCCCAGCAGCGCCTCGGCACCCATCTGATCGAGGATCGTGCGGCTGTCGATCTTGCTGCTGACCTGAAAGGCGATGCGGGTCGGAATATTGGCCTTGATCAGACCGGTGATCACATCCACGCTCGGGCGCTGCGTCGCCAGAATCAGGTGAATGCCGGCGGCGCGCGCCTTTTGCGCCAGTCGCGCGATCAGCTCTTCGATCTTCTTGCCGATCACCATCATCAGATCGGCCAGTTCGTCGATCACCACCACAATGTGCGGCAAGCGACCCAGCGGCTCGGGCGACTCGGGTGTCAGGCTGAACGGGTTGTAGATGAACTCGCCCTGGGCTTTGGCATCGTCGATCTTGGCGTTGTAGCCGGCCAAGTTGCGCACCCCAAGCTTGCTCAGCAGCTTGTAGCGCCGCTCCATCTCGGCGACGCACCAGGAGAGACCATAGGCAGCCTTCTTCATGTCGGTCACGACCGGCGCCAGCAGGTGCGGAATGCCTTCGTAGAACGACATTTCAAGCATCTTGGGGTCTATCATCAGAAAGCGCACATCGCTGGCCTCGGCCTTGTACAGAAGGCTCAGGATCATCGCGTTGATACCGACCGACTTGCCGGAACCGGTGGTGCCGGCCACCAGCACATGGGGCATCTTGGCCAGATCGGCGACCACCGGGTTGCCGACAATGTCCTTGCCCAAGCCGATCGTCAGCATCGACTTGGCCTCGTTGTAGATCTGCGAGCCCAGGATCTCCGACAGCCTGATCGATTGCCGCTTGGCATTGGGCAGTTCAAGCGCCATGTGATTCTTGCCCGGAATGGTCTCCACCACGCGGATCGACACAAGGCTCAGCGAGCGCGCCAGATCCTTGGCCAGCCCCACGATCTGAGCGCCCTTGACGCCAACGGCAGGCTCGATTTCATAGCGGGTGATGACAGGACCCGGCTGCGCCAGAACAACACGCACCTCGACACCGAAATCCTTCAGCCTCTTTTCGATCATGCGGCTGGTCATCTCCAGCGTCTCCGGTGCCACGGTCTCCTGGCGCAGCAGCGCGCCATCGAGCAGATCGACCTGCGGCAAGCGGCTGTCAGGCAGTTCGGTGAACAGGGGCTTTTGCCGCTCCCTGGCGACGCGCACGCTCTTCGGAACATCGGTCAGTACCGGTTCAATCTTGACCGCAAGCGCCGACGCCGTCGCATGGTCTTCGTGTTCCTCGATCACCTCCTCTTCGCGCTCCCGCATGGCCAGCTGTCCCAACGCGATATCCTGTTCCAGTTCAAGCTTCTCGCGCCGCGAATCCAGCAGAAGATACAGCCAGGACCCGACACGCTCGGCAACCTGCCCCCAGGAAAAACGAAACACCAGCGCCGCGCCGAAAAGTCCCAGGCTGATCGTCACCAGCCCGGACCCGACGAAGCCGAACCACTTGATGCACAGCGGCCCGACCAAAAAGCCCAGCACTCCACCGCCATGCCCCGGCAAGCGGGCTTCCAGGCTGTACAGGCGCGACCACTCCAGGGCTGCGCTGGCGCACAGCAGCAAGGCGAGACCGCACCAGAACGCGACATGGCTGGATGCCAGCCTGGAACCCGGCAATGCGGCCGGGCCGAGTTGCGGCGCCAGCAGATCGCGACCGCGCAGCCAGTGCGCCAGGCTGGAAAGCCAGGCATGCAGCGCGACCGCGACACACCACCAGACCGAAAAACCCAACATGAAATAGCTGCCATCGGCCAGCAGCGCGCCCAGTTGGCCGCCCCAGTTGAGCATTGCGGCGCCAGCGCCTGAGGTTGACCATGCGGCGTCCCGGGGCGAATAACTGACAAGTGCAAGCAACCAGAAGATCAGCAGCACCAGACTCGCCATCAAACCAAGTTCGTCGGCAAAGCGCCGCCAGCCGGTGCGCGCGGGGGTGTCCGCGGAGCGGGAAGAGTTCAATGTATTGAGCGAATAAGTCATACTACGCGTTACTGTACACGGCACAGGCAACTTTTTTCCAGGAAAGCGTTCACGATGTCAAACACCAAACATGCCCGGGTCCTGATCCTTGGTTCCGGCCCGGCCGGCTATACCGCCGCCATCTATGCCGCTCGGGCCAATTTGAACCCGCTGCTGATCACTGGCATTGCGCAAGGCGGACAGTTGATGACCACCACCGAGGTCGACAACTGGCCGGCCGACGTCCAGGGCGTGCAGGGACCCGACCTGATGCAGCGCTTTCTGGCGCACGCCGAACGTTTCAAGACCGAGATCGTGTTCGATCATATCAACGCGGTTGACTTCCAGAAGCGGCCCTTCACCCTGCAGGGCGACAGCGGCAGCTACAGCTGTGACGCGCTGATCATTGCCACCGGCGCATCGGCCATGTACCTGGGGCTGCCCTCCGAAGCCGCTTTCATGGGCCGCGGCGTCTCGGGCTGCGCCACCTGCGACGGTTTTTTCTATCGCAACCAGATCTGCTGCGTGGTCGGCGGCGGCAACACGGCGGTCGAGGAAGCCCTCTACCTGTCCAATATTGCCAGCAAGGTGGTCCTGGTTCACCGGCGCGACAAATTCAGGGCCGAGCCGATCATGATCGACAAGCTGATGGAAAAAGTGGCGACCGGCAAGATCGAGTTGAAAACCTTTTGCACGCTCGACGAGGTGTTGGGCGACAAGACCGGTGTCACCGGCGTGCGCCTGAAAAACGTCAACACCGGCGCCACTGAAGAACTGACGCTTCAAGGCTGCTTTATTGCCATCGGCCATGCGCCCAACACCGGGATCTTCCAGGGTCAGCTGGAGATGGCTGGCGGCTACATCGTGACCCAGGGCGGGCTCAAGGGATTCGCGACCATGACCAGTGTGCCCGGCATATTCGCCGCGGGCGATGTGCAGGACCACGTCTATCGCCAGGCGATTACCAGCGCCGGCACCGGTTGCATGGCGGCGCTGGACGCCCAGCGATTCCTGGAGCAGGGTTGAAACCGCTATAATCCAAGGCTTTTCCGGCTTCCCGCAATGGCCTGCCCGCAGGCTCTTGGGTTGTCGGAAGATCTCTTTACCGCCACACAGCAGTGTGGCGAGGTGCGGCGAAAGCTGTTAATTTTTCTCTGGAGTGTCCAC
>JBMOJJ010000456.1:0-2522 GCA_049315845.1 Rhodoferax sp. | reverse complement strand
TGACCGCCGAGTTGATCTGGCCGACACCGCTCGACTGCTCGCTCGAGGCGGCCGAGATCTCCTGCACCAGGTCCGAGGTCTTGCGTATGCTCGGCACGATGGAGTCCAGCAGCTTGCCGGCTTTCTCGGCCAGTTCGACGCTGGAACTGGCGACTTCGCCGATCTCCTGCGCCGCCACCTGGCTGCGCTCGGCGAGTTTTCTCACTTCGGCCGCCACCACCGCAAAGCCCTTGCCGTGCTCGCCGGCTCTGGCTGCTTCGATGGCGGCATTGAGCGCCAGCAGGTTGGTCTGGTAGGCGATGTCGTCGATGATGCCGATCTTCTTGGCGATCTGCTTCATCGCCGCCACCGTGGCGTTGACCGATTCGCCGCCTTCTGCCGCTTCCTTGGCGGCCTTGCTGGCCATGCCGTCGGTGATCTTGGCGTTCTCGGTGTTCTGCGCAATGCTGGAGGTCATCTGCTCGATCGAGGCGCTGGTTTCTTCAACGCCCGCAGCCTGCTCGCTGGAGGCCTGCGACAGCGACTGCGATGTCACACTGACTTCCTGCGCTTCGCTGGCCAGCGCTAGCGCACAGGTATTGACTTCGGTGACGACCTTCGCGAGTTGACCCACCATCGATTTCATCGCATACAGCAGGCTTGATTCATCACCCGGTTTGATCGCTATCTCCAGCGTCAGATTGCCGGCCGCGACCTCGGTGGCGATCGCCGTCGCATAGGAGGGCTCGCCTCCGAGTTCGCGCAGAAGATGGCGGATGATCCAGAAGCCGAGCAGCAGCGTGAGCACCACGCACAGCACCGACATTCCGACGTAGAGCCACGACTTGCTGAAAGCCGCCGCCGCCATATTGTCTGCGCTGGTCAAAATGTCGCCGGACAGTGCCTGCTCGATCTGATGCAGCGCATCGATCCGGGAGGTGGACAGACTGAACCAGGCTTCGTCCGAGACCGCGAATTTTCCCGCCGTGTTCTTGTCGAAGACCACCGCTCTCATTCTGGCGACCTCCCTGGCGAAGTCTTGCGACAAAATACCTTGAAAGGCCTTGACGTCGGCCTCCCGCGCGTAGGTCAGGAAGGCCTCGAAATTGGTGTCCTGCTTGTACAGGCGCTCAAGGAAAGCCTGGTACTCGCGGATGCTCATCGCGTCCGAAACGAACATCCGGGTCAGAAAGGCGCGCTCCTGCCCGGCCCACTCCTTGCCCCTGACCAGCGCAAGGTAAGAGCTCATGCGCCGCGCAATCGATTGATCGACCTCGAGCACGGCGATGTTCGCCAGCGAATTCATCAAAACCTCGATCGTCTCGGTGTAGTAGGCTGCGGTCTGCACGCCGGACTTCTTCAAGGCCGAAATATCCTGGCGCGCCGCAGACAGGCTGTCCAGCTTCGCCAGCGCCTGCTGCGCCGATCCGCTTGATGCCTGTCCGGCCAGCGTCTTGAGCTTGCCAAGGCTCTCGTCCGTCGCAATGCGGCGCCTGGCCATGTCGTCGGCGAACTTCTTTCCCAGCGATTGACTGAATCCGGAGCTGTTTCCGCGCTCGACCTGCAGGTTGTGAATCACCTCTCCCAGCGCGGCGGCCAGATGGATCATTTTCTCGGTCTCATGGGCCCCCTCGTAGCGAACCCATTCGGTCCGTGCGCCGATCGCGGAAAAAATAGTCAATGCGACCAGAGGCACGGTCACCAGCAGAAGCAGCTTGCCGATCACAGACCTGAAAATGTTCACATTGAATTCCTTTCACCCGTCTTCATTCACCGAAAGCGCCAACTGATGCCGCCCGTCACGCCCCTGCTGGCGGCACTCTCGCCGCCGCTGCGGCCGATGAATCCGAAGGCAATGTCCAAATCCTTGCTGGGTGAGTAGACGGCGCCGATTTCCATAAACTTTATGTTGATCTGCTTCTCCACCGTCGATTCGCGTGTGCCGCCCATGTCCAGCGCCAGCTTCCATTGATCATTGAGCTGCCAGACCGGCGCCAGCGACGCGCGAACCAGGCTGATATCCGGATTCGCCAGCGTGTCGCTGTAACGCAGCTGGGCGGCAGCAAGGTTGAAGAGAATCGCGCCAAAGCCGGTTTCCTGCATCAGGACGGCTGTCGCGACGTAATAGCCCCTGCCGCTGCCAAGTCCCAGGCCCTCCTGTTCGCGGTTGATCGGCAGTCCCACTTCCGCCTTCAGCGCCAGGCTGGTCTTGCTGGCTTCATTTTCAAAAAAGCGCCACTTCAATCCCAGCGACGGATTGCCATTGCCGCTGACGAGGTCAACACCGGGCGCACTGGAATTGAGATGGGTATGGTTGACACCGATCGAAATGTCCAGCGTTTCGCTCAAGCCACGGGTATAGGTCAAGGGCAGCACGCGCACGCTGTAGACCACGCTGCCCAGTTCGACCCGGTCGTCGCTGAAGGCAAACTCAAGCTGGTTTCCCCCGCTGCCCTGGGTGCCGGTGTCATCGGTGATCAAGGGCTGATAGGCCCAGGCGCTCGAGCAAGTCGCCAGCAGCAGGGCAGTCACCCAGGAAATTT
>JBMOJJ010000102.1:0-11293 GCA_049315845.1 Rhodoferax sp. | reverse complement strand
CCGGCGCTGTTGACGCATGATGATGTGATCACGCTCTTTCATGAATTCGGGCACGGACTGCATCACCTGCTGACACAGGTTAATGAACTCGACGTGTCCGGCATTGGCGGCGTCGAATGGGACGCGGTGGAATTACCCAGCCAGTTCATGGAAAACTTTTGCTGGGAGTGGAACGTCTTGCGCCACATGACCGCCCATGTCGACAGCGGCGAGGCGCTGCCGCGCCAATTGTTCGACAAGATGCTGGCTGCCAAGAATTTCCAGAGCGGCCTGCAGACCGTTCGTCAGATCGAGTTGGCACTGTTTGACATGCTGCTTCACACAAGTGCCGAACCGGCGCCCGACATCATGGCGCTGCTGACACAGGTACGCGCCGAAGTCGCGGTGCTCAAGGCGCCGCCGTGGAGCCGCACGGCGCACACGTTCAGCCACATATTCGCCGGTGGCTACGCCGCGGGATACTACAGCTACAAATGGGCCGAGGTGCTGAGCGCCGATGCCTATTCCGCTTTCGAGGAGACAATGGACCCGCAAGGCTTGCCAAATGTCGAAACAGGTAGAAAATACCGGCAGGCGATTCTGGAGGCCGGCGGCAGTCGGCCGGCGATGGAGTCGTTCAAGGCCTTTCGCGGGCGCGAACCAAAGCTAGATGCCTTGCTCAGGCATCAGGGAATGACTGGAGAAAAGTGAAAAGCTGGATCTTGAAAACCCCAACTCCCCGAGGCCGGGTCGCCCATCTGATCTGTCGCGCCGTGATCAGCGCCGCGGTGTTGTTGGGTGCGGCGGCGGCGCAGGCCCAGACGATCTACCGCATCGTCGGCAGCGACGGACGCATTACCTTCTCCGACAAGCCGCCAAGCTCCGCAGAGAGCGCCACCGTTCTGGTTCCCGGTGGCAAGAGCGTGCCCGTCGGCGCCGCGCTGCTGCCACCGGAACTGCGCCAGGCGGCCGGCAAATACCCGGTGACGCTGTACACGGCGGGCAATTGCGCGCCCTGCAATTCGGGCCGTGAACTGCTTTCCGGCCGCGGCATTCCATTTTCGGAAAAGACCATCAACACGGCCGACGACAGCGAGGCGCTGCAGCGCATCAGCGGCGGCATCTCGCTGCCGTTCCTGACCATCGGCAGCCAGCAGATCAAAGGCTATTCCGAATCGGAGTGGACCCAGTTTCTGGATGCTGCGGGCTACCCGAAGACCTCGGTCCTTCCAACCGGCTACCGTGCGCCGCCTGCAACGCCGCTGGTGGTGCTGCAAACCGCAGCGCCAGCGGTCAAGCCGGAAGAGGCACAACCGGCGCGCACGCCGGCTGAGCCGGGTCAGGTACCGAACAATCCCGCCGGCATCCGGTTCTGAACCACTGGTCAAAAAGCGGAAGATCTGTCCCGCAAAGTGGACAGCCGACATCCCGTTTCGAGTTGGGGACAGAGCTGAAGATCTGTCCCGCAAAGTCTCAGAAAATCATTGTTTTGACGCCGTCGGGCGTGGCCAGAAGGCAGACCTGCGCCTTCTGGAAGGCGAACACGCCGACCGTCACAACCCCTGGCCACTGGCTGACCTCCGACTCGAAGGCCCTTGGATCTGTGATCTGCAGGCCCGATACATCCAGGATGATCTGGCCGTTGTCGGTGACCAGCGCCCGCTCGTCCTTCAAGCGCACCCGCGCCCGCCCGCCGATGGCAGCAAACTGGCGTGTCAGCCGCTGCACCGCCATCGGAATCACTTCCACCGGCACCGGAAACCTGCCTAGGGTCTGCACCAGCTTCGATTCATCCACGATGCAGATGAACCGGGCTGACTGGGCCGCCACGATCTTCTCGCGCGTGAGCGCCGCACCGCCTCCCTTGATCATGTTGCCCTGATGGTCGATCTCGTCGGCGCCGTCAATGTAGACCGGCAAATGATCAACCGCATTCGAGTCAAAGACTTTAATCCCGAGCGCCTTCATGCGCTCGGTGCTGGCCACTGAACTGGACACCGCACCCCGGATCTGGCTCTTGATCGAAGCCAGCGCATCGATGAACCTGTTGACCGTGGAGCCTGACCCCACGCCGACAATCTGGCCCGGCACGACGTATTGCAGTGCCGCCTGGCCGACCAGGGCTTTCAGTTCGTCTTGCGACTTGGTGGCGTTCGCCGCGGGCGTTGGGTTGGTCATCTGGGAAAATGGGTCAAGTTCATGAAATTCACCTGACCGGAATTATCCAATGTCTCTTGTCCCCTATGCGCTGGCGCGGCGCTTTTTATTTGCGCTGGACCCGGAGGCGGCGCACGAATTGACTCTGCGGGCGCTGTCGGGCACGCAGCGCACTCCGCTGCGAATGGCCTACTGCAACAGCCGGGTTGATGATCCGGTGAAGCTGGCGGGCCTGACTTTTCCGAACCGGGTCGGCCTGGCCGCCGGTCTGGACAAGAATGCGCGCTGCATCGATGGCTTGGGCGCGATCGGCTTCGGCTTCATCGAGGTCGGCACCGTCACGCCGCTGGCGCAGGGCGGCAACCCGAAGCCGCGCCTGTTTCGGCTGCCGCAGGCGCGCGCGCTGATCAATCGCCTGGGCTTCAACAACGAGGGCCTGACCTCCTTTGTTGCCAACGTGCAAAATTCAGCCCTGTACCGGCAGCGCCAGAACGCCACAGCGCCGATGCTGCTGGGACTCAACATCGGAAAGAACGCGGCCACGCCGATAGCCCGCGCGACCGACGATTACCTGCTTGCGCTGGACGGCGTCTATCCGTACGCCGACTACGTGGCGGTCAACATATCGAGCCCCAACACCCAGAATCTGCGCTCACTGCAAAGCGACGAGGCGCTGGACCAATTGCTGGCGAGCCTGGAGCGGCGCCGCAAGAAGCTGGCCAGAAAGCACGGCAAGCAGGTTCCGCTGTTCGTCAAGATCGCTCCGGACCTGGAACCGGACCAGGTCGCGGTGATCGCCGCCACGCTCAAGCGACACGGCATGGACGGTGTGATCGCGACCAATACCACGCTCGCCCGGGACGCGGTCAAGGGCCTTGCGCACGGCGACGAAACCGGCGGCCTGTCGGGCGCGCCACTGCTGCTGCCCAGCAACCGGATCGTCACGCAGTTGCGCGCGGCGCTGGGCCCGGACTTTCCTATCATCGGTGTCGGAGGCATCATGAGCGCGGCCGATGCGGTGAGCAAGATCAGGGCCGGCGCCGACCTGGTGCAGATCTATACCGGACTGATTTACCAGGGTCCAACGCTGATCAAGGAGTCAGCCGCGCTGATCAAAAAGACCTTCTGAGCCATTGCCGGCCGGGTCTTCAGTTCTGTCGCCGGCCGTTCAGGGCTGGGCGGCAGAGGGCCGGTTCCGCCGCAACTGATCGAGAACGTAGTCTCCAATCGCCAGCGCGCTGGTCAATCCCGGCGACTCAATGCCGAACAGGTTGACCAGACCACTGACCCCGTGCTCGGCCGAACCCTGGATCAGGAAGTCGCTGGCAGCCTGGTCCGGCGCATGAATCTTGGGTCGGATGCCGGCATAACCGGTAACCAGCGCGCCGTCTGCCAGCGCCGGCCAGTACTTTCGCACTTCTGCATAGAAAGCATCGCCGCGCGACGGATCGACCACCAGATCATCGGCCGAGTCAACCCACTGCACATCAGGCCCGAACTTGGCCTGACCGCCCAGATCCAGCGTCAGGTGAACGCCCAGCCCTGCGGCCTGCGGCACCGGATAGACCAGGTGAGAAAACGGCGAACGCCCGCTGAGCGTGAAATAGTTGCCCTTGGCGAACCAGGCGCGCGGCACGTGACGCGAGTCCAGCCCGCTGAAGCGCCCGGCCAGCGCGGGCGCCTGCAAGCCCGCCGCATTGACCACGATGCTTGCCTGCAGGCTGGTGCCGTCGGACGTTGTCAGGCAGATCGCGGCCGGCCCGCATTCGGCATGCTCCAGCGTCGAATTGAGGACCACCATGCCGCCGGCGTTCTCGACATCGCCCTGCAACGCCAGCATCAGCGCGTGGCTGTCCACAATGCCGGTGCCGGGCGAATAGACCGCGGCTTCGCAGAGCAGCGCACTCTCCATGTCCCGGGCCTGCCCGGCGCTGAGCAGCCGCAGATCGTCGACACCATTCATTGCCGCCCGCTTCATGATCGCGTGCAGTTCGGGCACTTGCTCCGGGGCCGTCGCCACCAGCAGTTTGCCGCAGCGCCGGTGGTTGACACCGCGCTCGCTGCAATAGTCGTACAGCATGCGCTTGCCCTGCACGCACAGGCGCGCCTTGAGCGAGCCCGGGGCATAGTAGACGCCGGCATGAATAACTTCGCTGTTGCGCGAGCTGATGCCGGTCCCGATGGCCGGCGCCGCCTCCAGCACCATGACCTCATGTCCGGCAAGCGCCAGCGCTCGCGCCACCGCCAGCCCGACGACACCGGCGCCTATCACCACACATTCGACCTGATCCATCACGCATCCTCGCTCAATGACTGTTCAGCAGACCCTGCCCCGGCACCGCCGAGCTGCGGACGATTCTAGGGCCGCCGACTGCGCTGACCTTGTCTGTTGTCATCACGAGGAACGCCAGATCTGGCATCATGCAAACAATGGATACCGACTTGCCGCCTCTCGTCCGCGCGCTGCTGGAGCCGCACTGCTATCCGTTTCCCGTGCAGCGGATCGACCTGGTCGAGACCCATATCTCCTGGGTGCTGCTGGCGGGTGATCTTGTGTACAAGATCAAAAAGCCGGTGAAGCTGCCCTTTCTGGACTTCAGCACGCTGGCGCAACGCCGAACAAGCTGTATCGACGAGTTGCGCCTGAACCGCCGCTTTGCACCCGACATCTACCTGGACGTGGTGGGTATTTTCAATACGCCGCAGGGCCCGCGCTTCGATGCTCAGGGCACAGCGATCGAATATGCGGTCCGGATGCGACGCTTTGACGACGCCGGTCGACTCGACCGCGTCTGTGGCCGCGGCGAACTGCAGCCGCATCACCTGTCCGATCTGGCCGACACGCTGGTCGCTTTTCACCTGGCGGCGGCGATCGCGCCGCCGGCCTCGCGCTTCGGCACCGCCAGTGCGATCTTGGCGCCGGCGCTGGAGAATTTCGACGAGCTGCTGCGCTTGCCCGAGGCAAGCGGTGTTTCGCAGCGGCTGGAAGCGCTGCGGGTCTGGACCGAGGACCGGCACGGACGACTGGCCCCGCTGCTGGATTCCCGCAAACAGGCCGCTCGGGTGCGCGAATGCCACGGCGACCTGCACCTGGCCAATCTGGTGCTGATTGACGGGCGCGTGCGCATGTTCGACTGCATCGAGTTCAACGAAGACCTGCGCTGGATCGACGTGGCCAGCGACATTTCCTTTACCTATATCGACCTGCTGGAGCACGATCAACCCGGGCTTGCCAACTGGTTTTTGGACCAGGTACTGAGCCGCAGCGGCGACTACCAGGCGGCGCTGGTGCTGCCTTTCTATGCCGTCTACCGGGCTCTGGTGAGAGCCAAGGTGGCGGCGATACGGATGCGGCAGGCCGACGGCGGCCCCAGCGAACTTCTGGCCTACGTTGAACTCTCTGAAAGGCTTGTGACGCCGACCCCCGCGCGCCTGCTCATCACGCATGGACTGTCCGGTTGTGGCAAAACCTTTCTTACCGATCGCCTGCTGCAAGACGACCCCGATGCGTCGATCCTGCGCTTGCGCTCAGATGTGGAGCGCAAGCGTCTGTTCGGACTGGCAAGCAGCGAGCGCAGCGGCGCCGCTGTGGACCAGGGGATCTACGCCGCCGATGCCCATCGACAGATCTACGCCCATCTGCACCGGCTGGCCGCAATCTTGCTGGGCGCAGGCTGGTCTGTTGTGGTCGACGCAACCTTCCTGAGACGCGCCGACCGCGACTCATTTCGGGCGCTCGCCAGGCAGGCCGGGGTGGCGTTCGAGATCCTGGCGCCGCAGGCGACGCCGGAGCAGCTGCGTGAGCGCATACAGGCACGCAACGCGCTGGGGCAGGACGCGTCGGAGGCGACGCTGGAAGTGCTGGCACAGCAGATGCTCAGACTCGAGCCGCTGCAAGCCGACGAAAGGCAGTGACCGGCCCCAGCATCGCAGAGCGGGCTTTGGGTCATGGAGAGCTCTGTCCAACAAGGACTAGGGTAAACCCGTATACTGTCCACGTGTCATCTTCAGAGGATTTACCATGTCCAGATTCTTCGAGCTCATCAAAGCTCTTGTCGCCCCGATCAAGTCCCAAGAGCAACTTGACGGTGCGTACCTTGCGCAGGCATCCGACATTCGCGACCTTGAAGTCCGGATGCGGGATATCGAAGTCCGGCATCACAGCGCGTCTCGTGCGCAGTCCTGATAGCGAGCCAGCCGCAATGCAACAGACATCGCAGCCTGCGCAAGCCTTGCCTACCGTCGCGCACGCCGCCGGCAGAACCTGTCAGCTCGTACTGGGCCTGCCCTTTGATCTGGCCCGCGAGCAGTACGCCGAGGCGGTCCGGATCGGGTTCATCGAGCAATCCATGCTGGGCAACGCACGATTCGAGCGAACCCTGAGTACGCTGGAGAAACTGACCCTCGGCCCCTGGGCGCGTCAGGTCTAACGAAACAATGGCCCAGCGGTCAATGCTCAAGCAGGGCTTCGCGCAGTTGCTCAAGCTCCACCGCCTGAAGTCCCACAGTTCCGAGCAGATAGCTCGACAGTCCCCCGTGATCGCGGTCCACCGCATCAAAGGCTGCTTGCAGGAAAGCCGGCTGCACCTGCCACAGCACCTCCATCACGTGCGCAGGTCCTACCCCCTCCAATGAGGGGCTGCGGCGGTACAGGCTGTTGGTGAGCAGGTAGTCCTGCATGATGCTGTCGCGGTCCACCCCAAGCACCGACAGCAGCAGCGCAGCGGCAAAGCCGGTGCGATCCTTTCCGGCCGTGCAATGGAACACCACCGGCGTCGGATGTGACAGCAGGTGGCGCAGGAAGCGTCCGAAGGTCGGGCCGTGGTCATGCACGAAGTCCCGGTAGGTTTCACACATCAGCGCCACCGTTTCGGCCGCGCTGGGGATGATGCCCAATGCCACCAGCTTGCGCATCCGCGTGACCACGGTCGGCTCGATGGAAAAAGCCAGCGTCGTGACCCCGGGGATCCGGTACGGCTGCGCGGCGCATTCGGCCGCGCCCCTGAAATCGATGCTGTGCGTCAGCGCCAGCGCCTGCAACGCGGCGACGTCGCTCGGCGTCAGGCTCGCAAGATGGTCGGAACGAAACACGCGGCCCGGTCGAACACGGCCGCCACCGGCGCCTCGGTAGCCGCCAAGGTCGCGAAAATTGGATGCTCCCTGCAATGCGCGCAAGGCGGAGGGTTCGATCATGGGCGGGCTGACGGTTGGTTGATGCGGAAATTGCCGATGCCGGCCATGACAGCATGTTTGTGGTGTGATTGGTGGGCGGTGCAGGTTTCGAACCTGCGACCCCCACAGTGTGAATGTGGTGCTCTACCCCTGAGCTAACCGCCCCAATTACACCAACAAACAGCACAGAATTGCGCCATCTGTTGTCAGCCTGCACGACCGGCAGCAGCGTGAATGCAACGCCCTGCCTGCGAGCCTTCCGGCCCTGAAATCGCTTCAGGAAAGCCTTGGATTATGCCCTAATTTGAAGTGCCCAAGCGCCACACGGTCTTGCCGCCACTGGCCTGGTCGAGCTGCCCCAGCACATCCTCATGGGCAGCGATCTCCTGCTCATTGGCCGTCAATATCGGCAACTGAAAGACCCGCAGGTCGACCGGGGCCACGCTATGGTGCGAGTTCTGCGCCGATCCGACATCGATCTGCAGCGTCTCCTGGCCGCGCGTCATGTTGATGTACACGTCCGCCAGCAGTTCGGCATCGAGCAGTGCGCCATGCAGTGTGCGGCCGGAATTGTCGACACCCAGGCGAGAACACAGCGCATCCAGCGAGTTGCGCTTGCCAGGAAACATCTCCTTGGCCAAAGCCAGGGTATCGGTGATGCCGAGCACAAATTCGTTGAAAAGCGGACGTCCGAGCAGCGCCAGTTCCTTGTTCAGAAAGCCGACGTCGAACGCGGCATTGTGGATGATGACCTCGCTGCCCCGCAGATAGTCGAGCAGATCGTCCGCCACCGCCTCGAAGGCCGGCTTGTCGCGCAGGAATTCGCTGCTGAGACCGTGAACCTTCAGCGCCTCTTCGTGACTGTCGCGCCCCGGGTTCAGATAGAAATGTTTGTTGTTTCCGGTCAACTTCCGGTTCAGCAGCTCAACGCAGCCGATTTCAACAATACGATCACCGCCGTCCGCGGACAAGCCGGTGGTCTCGGTATCCAGAAAGATCTGACGCATGGATTAATGATTTTCCTTGGCGTGGTTGATCGAGTACCTCGGTATCTCCACCACCAGATCCTGTTGCGCCAGATAGGCCTGGCAGCTCAACCGGGACTGCGGCTCCAGGCCCCAGGCGCGGTCCAGCAGGTCTTCCTCGTTCTCGTCCAGCGCGTTCAACGAGGCAAAGCCTTCGCGGACGATCACGTGGCAGGTGGTGCAGGCGCAACTCATGTCGCACGCATGCTCGATCTGGATCTGGTTGTCCAGCAGCGCCTCGCAAATCGAGGTGCCGGCGGGCGCCGAGATCTCGACCCCCTGCGGGCAGTACTCCGGATGCGGCATTATCTTGATGGTAGGCATCTGTGTTCCGATCTCCGCGGTTCAAACGGTCTCAATGTTCCTGCCCGCCAGGGCCTTCTGAATGCCGCGGTTCATGCGCCGCGCGGCGAACGCTTCGGTGCCCTTGGCCAGCGCCTGCGTGGCCGCTTCGACCCGCACCGTGTCGTCCAGCGTCTGCGCGTTCCTGAGCGCGGCCATCAGGGCGTCGATGTCGGCCAGCTCCGCCTCGGACAGCAAGTCCGCATCGGCCGCCAGCGCGCTGAGGGTCGCCAGCAGCATGCGGTCGCCATCGACACGCGCTTCCACCAGCGCACGCGCCTTCATGTCGGCCTCCGCCGTGCCGAAACTGTCCTGCAGCATGCGCGCGATCAGATCGTCGCCCAGCCCGTAGGAGGGCTTGACTTCGATGTGCGCCTCGACGCCGCTGATCTGCTCCCTGGCGCTGACGCTCAACAGGCCGTCGGCATCGACCGTGAACGTGACGCGGATGCGCGCCGCGCCCGCTGCCATTGGCGGAATGCCGCGCAGCTCGAAGCGCGCCAGGCTGCGGCAATCCGCCACCAGATCGCGCTCTCCCTGCAGCACATGCAAGGCAAGCGCGGTCTGGCCGTCCTTGTAGGTCGTGAAATCCTGCGCCTTGGCGGTCGGGATGGTTTCATTGCGCGGCACAATGCGCTCGACCAGCCCGCCCATGGTCTCGATACCGAGCGACAGCGGAATCACATCGAGCAGCAACAGTTCACCGCCGGCGTTGTTGCCGGCCAGCTGATTGGCCTGAATGGCTGCGCCGATGGCCACAACCTCGTCCGGATTGAGATTGTTGAGCGGAGCGCGGCCAAAGAAGTTGCCGACCGCCTGCTGGATCTGCGGCATCCGGGTCGAGCCGCCGACCATCACCACGCCCTTGACCTCGTCCTTGTCCAGGCCGGCATCGCGCAATGCCTTGCGCACCGCAGCAATGGTGCGCTGCGTCAGTTCGGCAGTGAGTTTTTCAAACTGCTCGTTGACGATCTCGAACTTCACGTTCTCACCACCGATGCAGGCGTGGCAGGCGGCGCAGTGGGTGGCCGACAACTCTTCCTTGCAGGCGCGCGCGGCAATGATCGCGATCGCCTTGTCCTGCGGCGTCCTGGCCTGCACGCCAGCCTGCGCCATGACCCAGTCGGCCAGCGCGCGGTCGTAATCGTCACCGCCCAGCGCCGAGTCACCGCCGGTGGCCAGAACCTCGAAAACACCCTGGGTCAGCCGCAAGATCGAAATGTCGAAAGTGCCGCCGCCCAGATCGTAGATCGCGTAGACGCCCTCGCTCGCATTGTCCAGCCCGTAGGCGATCGCAGCCGCGGTCGGCTCATTGATCAGGCGCAGCACATTCAGGCCGGCCAGTTTGGCCGCATCCTTGGTCGCCTGGCGCTGGGCATCATCGAAGTAGGCCGGCACGGTGATGACCGCGCCGTACAGGTCGTCGCCAAAAGTGTCCTCGGCGCGATAACGCAAGGTGGCCAGAATTTCGGCGCTGACCTCGACCGGGGATTTTTCGCCCTGCACCGTCTGCAGACCCAGCATGCCACCGCGCTGCGCAAACCGGTACGGCAGCTTGCCATTGCCGGCCACGTCGGAGAGGCTGCGGCCCATGAAGCGCTTGACCGAAGCAATTGTGTTTTCCGGGTCCTGCGCCATCGCCTGCAGCGCATCAAAACCGATCTGTCGGCCGCCGCCTTCGAGGTAGCGCACCACCGACGGCAGGATGACCCGCCCCTGGTTGTCGGGCAGGCATTCGGACACGCCATGGCGCACCGAGGCCACCAGCGAGTGGGTGGTGCCCAAATCGATGCCGACCGCAATTCGCCGCTGGTGCGGGTTGGTCGACTGACCGGGTTCTGAGATCTGTAGCAGGGCCATGATGACTGATTATTGTGTTTCCAGCCGGTCCAGACGATTCTGGAGGTCGCCGGCAAAGCGCTCGATGAACATCAGCGCGCGCACCTGCCGCACCGCTTCCTGGTAATCCTGGCGCTGATCGAGCAGCTGCTCGCATTGTTGCACCAAGTCCCGCCGGGCGGACGAAACCAGGGCCAGCAAACGATCGAGATCGGCCGCTCCGGCGGCCTCTTCAAGCTCCTCGCGCCACTGCATCTGCTGCTGCAGAAAATCGGCCGCCATCGCCGTGTTGTTCTCGGCATTCACCGGCGCGCCATGCAGCTCGCACAGGTAGGCGGCACGCTTCAAAGGGTCCTTGAGTCGCTGGTAGGCCTCGTTGATTCGCACCGACCACTGCATCGCCAGTCGTTGCGCCGTTGCTCCCTGCATCGTGAATTTGTCCGGATGTGCTTGTCGCTGCAGGTCTTTCCAGCGCCCATCGATGGCAGCGCGGTCCTGCCCAAATCGAGTTGCAAGACCAAACAATTCAAAATCGTTCGATTGGAGATTCACACCCGAAACGACTCGCCGCAACCGCAGCGATCACGCTCTCGCGGGTTATTGAACTTGAAACCCTCGTTCAGACCTTCACGGACAAAATCAAGCTCGGTTCCATCCAGATAGGCAAAACTCTTGGGCTCGATCAGGACCTTGACGCCATGGCCTTCAAAAACCATGTCTTCGGGCGCGATCTCGTCAACGTATTTGAGTTTGTAGGCCAGACCCGAGCATCCGGTGGT
>JBMOJJ010000455.1:0-2535 GCA_049315845.1 Rhodoferax sp. | reverse complement strand
GTCCGAGTCGACGGAGAATTCCTTGTCCATGCTACTTGCCTCAGTTGCTATCTGAAACTCAGTTTAGCCGCCGTCAGAACATGGTGTTGCGATTCTTCGGCTCTGCCGGTACCGCCTGTTCCACGTCCCAGTGTTCCACGATCAGGCCCTTATCAACCCGGAAGATGTCCACAACGGCGCTCCCTCGATCATTGGTGTCGGCCGGATTTTCCTTGCAATGGTTGTGCACAACCACCAGGTTGCCTTCGGCGATCACCCGCTTGATGTCGCAACGAAAATTGGTCTTCTCGACGTAAGCAGCAAACCCCGCGATGAACGCGGTGCGGCCGTCCGCGCCACCTGGGTTGTGCTGGATGTATTGATCGGCTGAGATGTACTTCCGCGCGGCCTCGACGGGCTTGCGCTGCACAAAGGCGAGGTCAAAGAACGCCGTCGCGATTTGCTTGGGCGTTTGCCCGGCAGTTGCCGCAATCGCAGCCAGAGCGACTAGGAATACCAACACGAAACGCATTTTGGTCAAAAGAGTCATGGGGTCAACTTTCGTAACGATGAATGGCTGGCCAACGTAACTTGTCACCAGTTGGACGCGGAATCAACTAATTGAACACGGGTCGATAACGCATGAAGGGCAATGGCATGCAGCATCTCGCTGACCGTGGTGCAGGCATCGGTGAGCACCGTCACTCGTTCGTAAGCATCGGCTTGGCGGGACAGAGCGGTGTGTGTCACACAATTTTGCGTCATCATGCCGCACAGCACCAGCTCTGTAGCGCCCAGTGCCTGCAGCGTCGAGTGCAGGGTGGTGCGCTCGAAGCTGTCGGCGAAGTGCTTGACGACCACGGGTGCATCCGGTGCGGCTGCCAAGATGCGTGGATGAATCTTCACGCCTTCGGTGTCGGCGTTGAAGAAAGGGGAGATGCCCTGCGTAGCGTCGGCCACGTGTTGCACATGAACCACCGGCAGGCCCCTTGCTTGGGCATGGTGGATCGCCTTTTCCACAGCGGCCAAGGCGGCCTCGGTGTTGGCAAGCGCGAAGGCGCCGCCTGGAAAGTAGTCATTCTGCAGATCGATCAGTAACAAGGCTGTTTTGGACATTGGAGTTCCCCGGGGTTATGAGTGAGGCCTTGATTCTTCCGAAAAAGGGAACGATCGACCATAGGCCCGAAAGTCAAACATCGGTAAGATCGGGCCAACCTGTTCTTGCTTCTTTTGAACCGATGCCTTTGACCACACCATCCGTAGTGCAACCGCAGCGCCGCCTTGTGGCGGTGGTGGTGTTTGACGGTGTCAGCCCATTTCATCTGTCGGTGCCTTGCGTGGTGTTTGGCGAGGGCTTGGAACCAGACAACCCATTTGAAATCGTGGTGTGCAGCGTTGACCCGGCTCCCGTGCGAACCAGCGCGGGCTTTGCCTTGACTGCCCTGCCATCTCTGCGCGCCCTGCAAAAGGCCGATGTGGTGATCGTGCCGAGTTGGCGCGACATCAACGAGCGACCCCCTGAAGCGCTGCTGCGCTCCTTGCGCGCTGCCCATGCGCGTGGTGCCATCATCGTGGGGCTTTGCCTGGGCAGTCACGTGCTGGCCGAGGCGGGTCTGTTGGCCGGTGGAAGAGCCACCACGCACTGGGAATACGCCCCGCTGTTTGCCCAACGATTTGCGGACATCAGGGTGGAGCCAGACGTGCTCTACGTACAGGAGGGGCGCATACTCACCTCGGCAGGCACCGCCGCCGGCTTGGATGCCTGCCTTCATCTGGTGCGGCAGCAGTTGGGAGGCGAACGCGCCAATCAGTTGGCGCGGCGCCTCGTGATCCCTCCGCACCGAGAAGGAGGTCAGGCGCAATTCATCCAGCAGCCAATGCCAAAGGCCCGCACCGGCACTCGGCTGGGCCGACTGATGGACGAGGTGCGCGCGCGGCTTCATGAACCGCATAGCCTCGACTCGTTGGCACAGGAGGCCGGCCTCAGCCGCCGAACCCTCACCCGGCAATTCAAGGCCTTGACTGGCACATCGGTAAAGGACTGGTTGCAGGCAGAGCGCATTCAGCATGCGCAGCGGCTGCTGGAGAGTGGATCACTAAGCATCGAGCGAGTAGCTGAGCAGACTGGCTTCGGCTCTGCTGAGTCATTTCGCCTGCAGTTCCGCCAATCAGTTGGTGTGTCGCCCAGTCAATGGCGAAAGACGTTCGCAGCCGTCTGACTGTGTCTGATGAGGGAACGATATGCCTCGCACTTGCTTCACGTTGCTGCGCGAGACCCGTCTAGCGGATTGCCGATTGACATTCGGAGTCCATTCGGTGTCTGCTGTTGGAATCTAATTTCTCTGGGCTGAATGCTCGCTTTGGGGCGGATGGGCGGCGTCAGGTTCGGGCCAGTAGCGGCGCCCACCTTAATGGCATGGACGCCAGAAAGCTGACCCAGACAAGCTGGTTTGACTGGCCGGTTTGGAGGAGGCAGATCGGTAAGTTCACCGGCAGCAATGTGCCTGATGCGGGTATAGGGTCTACGCGTCGGGCGGCGCTCCGACCGCTGTCAAG
>JBMOJJ010000454.1:0-2541 GCA_049315845.1 Rhodoferax sp. | reverse complement strand
CCCACCTTTTATCTATCAAGAGAACGGTGAAACGGTCGGAATGGCGGTTGACCTGGCAAAGGCCGTTATAGAGAAGGCCCAAATCCCGGCGCGATTTGTGCCGCTTGAATGGAAGGCGGCGCAGGAGCGCGTGAAAGCGGGCGATGGGGATGCGCTGGTGCTCATCAACAAAAACCCGGAACGTGAAGCGATCTACGATTTTTCCGAACCGCTGCTGAAGTCAGAGTTCGTCATTTTCAGAAAATCGGTCAGAGGTGATGTCAGTGATATGGACGCGCTGGACAACAAGCTCGTGGGGCTTGAAAAAGGCGGCTATACGGAGTCGTTATTCCGGCAACATCCCAAAGTCCAGAGGCGGATCGTTGCCGATATTTCCGATGCGCTGGACCTGCTTGAAAGAGATCAGATCGATGCCTTTATCACCGAGCGATGGGCAGGTGAGTTTGCCTTGGCAAGGCTTGGAAAAACCAACGTTGTTTCGCTCGAGCCTCCTGTCGAATCCAGCGCATCATTTATTGCCGTGCGCAAAGGCAACCCCCTGTTGCTGGAGAAGATCAATCTGGGGTTGCGCTTGATTGATGCAGATGGAACCAGAGCCGCGATTCAGAATCGTTGGAGTAACAAAGAAGTTGTTCGTCTCACGAAGAGCATTTTCAGCTACTACCAGCTATCAGTTGCGTTGGCGATCGTGACCGTGATCCTGCTGGGTCTGCTCGCTACCTACGCCAGAAAATTAGCCAGGCACCGCGAGCAACTGGAGTCCAAGGTGAACGCCCGCACACTGGAACTTGCCACGGCTCGTGCCGAGGCCGAGCGTGCCAACGCCGTAAAAACCCGATTTATGGCCAATGTCAGTCACGAAATGCGCACGCCCCTGCAGTTGATTGTTGGCTTTGCAGAAGTGGGTAGATCGACGATTGATGAGACTTCGCTGGATGTGACGTCGGGCTATTTCGACACCATCCACACCGCTGGCCTAAAGCTGACTGGCACAGTCCAGTCAATGCTGGAACTCGCGGACCAAGCTTGGAACGAGCATGTCAGCGGACCACCGGAGCAGATGCAGGAAATTGAATTAGTGCCGTTTGTCGAAGCAATTGGCTCTGTCACTAATCTCCTGGCCAAGAAGGCGGATCAACGACTGTTAGTGGACATGCAGTCGACGCGGACCACTTTCAGAGGCGACCCAGGCCGTTTGCGGCAAGTGTTTGAGTATTTGATGGGAAATGCCGTGCGTTATTCGCCGGCAGGAGCATCGACTACTCTGCGAGTCGCCGATGGGGTGCTTGGCAGGGCAGACTCGCCGGAGGCATTGCCGGCGATCTCCTTCCAGTTGATTGATCAGGGCTGCGGCATTCCGGAAAAGGAAATGTCCACAGTATTCGAGCCGTTTTATGAAAGCACCCGTACTGAAAGTGGCGCTGGGGGCACTGGCCTTGGACTCTCGCTGAGCCGAGCGATTGTCACGCACCACCACGGCACTATTTCATTGCGCAACAACCCCGAAGGCGGATTGACTTGCGAGGTAATCTTGCCTTGTCAGCGTGTTGATAAGGCGAATGGTGATGAACCTTCCCTGACTTCCTAGGCAACCCTGAGACCCTGCAGATCGCTGGGTAGACCGGAGCAAATATTGCTTCGAGTTACCGAAATGCGCAAGATGACGGAGCATCGCAGCGGTATCTGACCGACACTGAACTTGGCCACCAGAAAACCGCCAGTTGTTAAGACCCGCTAGCAGCCCATGGCGGGTGCCCACTTTGCATAAGTGATCACCACGAAGCTGCCCGTCGGACCCAGGCAGCCAATGGCTGGTCTAGCGCGGGCAAAGCGCAACTACCGCTTCCACCCTTTCAAAACCACCCACAAAGTGGCTTCTGGTTATCCGAACCCGGCACATCCCGCGCGTGCCACCAGCTCCCCTTGCCCAGCGCCGTTCTTCCAGCCGGCCTAGACTCCCTGCACCCGCCCGGACCTCCACCCCATGCCCCCACACACTGCACCCGCACAACCCGCACACCACCGCAGCAGCGGGGTTGCCAACAGGGACCCCGCCGTCGTCATCGGCAACTTCCCCTGGTACGAGATGGTCTGGCGCGGCTTGCGGGGCGACTTCAGGCCACTGACGGCGCCACAGCAGGGCTACGCCGCGTTTGCGCAGGAGTGGAGCGTGCCGGTGGACCACCAGCGCCTGGCGCAGCGCCAGCTGGAACCCGTGGTGACCTGGCTGGGCCATGTGTCGATGCTGCTGCAGGTGGGCGGGCTCAATGTGCTGACCGATCCGACCCTGGCTGACTTTGCCGGACCTTACGGGCGCTTCGGCGCGCCGCGCATGGTGCCGGCGCCGCTGCGCGCGGAGCAGTTGCCGCCCATCGATGTGCTGCTGATTTCGCACAACCATTACGACCACCTGTGCGCTGCCACCATTGGGGCGCTGCTCGCTGCCGGCCAGCGGCCACGGATCGTGGTGCCGCTGGGCCTCAAGCGCTGGTTTGACGCACGCGCCATTCCCAACGTGACCGAGCTGGACTGGTGGCAGCA
>JBMOJJ010000453.1:0-2543 GCA_049315845.1 Rhodoferax sp. | reverse complement strand
GAAGGTTTCCTTGAAATAGGAAATACCACTGCGCCAGGTCAGTGGCCTGTTCTGTGGTGACTCCCAGAGCGCCTCGGCGTAGTACTGCCTGATCGCTTCCTTGCGATTCAGGATCTGTTTCAGGACCAGTGGGCCAGAGCTCAGGGCCAGCGCGGTCATGTCCTGGTCCTGGATGCCGGTGAGCTTGTAGTCGCGTGCCGATGCCAGCAGCGTCAGCGTACCCGAGGGTACGGTATAGGTCATCTTTCCAGCAGCATAGACCTGCTCGACGTCATTGCGATTGGGCGTGTCGCGCTGGATGGTTCCGGGCGTCTCTGAGGGGGACATGACAGCCGGAAAAGGTCCGATGCCACCGTTGCCTACCCCGTTCGGTGCGTAGGCGCGCAGTGAGGGGCCGCTGGCCTTTTGGTATTCAAAGGTGCCAAGCAGGCTGACGGCAGATGACACATTCGCCGCAGCGCTGAAGCGCAGACCCTTGTCGCTGCTGCGGTCAAGTTCCTCGCTCAGGGTGGTGTTGTAATACTCGCCACGGTTCTGATTGATGGCCCAGACCGTTGTACGGGTGGCTACAGCGTCATTGACCGGTGTCGTGATCGCGCCCTCAAAACGCGTGCGCCCCATGTTTTCGAGACTCAACGTGGCATAGCCGCGACGCTCATCACCCGGTGTCGGCATCGCGTAAATGATGTTGGCGGCACCGCCAACGGCATCGCGACCGTAAAGACCGCCCTGCGGGCCGCGTACGACTTCAAAGCGGCTGACGTCAACCTGCGAGCCCAGATTGACACGGTGGCCTCCGGCATAGATGCCGTTGCGGTACAGGCCGAAATTGGCCTCGGCGCCGACATCGGCCTGGCGCATGCCCCGAATGCTGATGTAAGTGTCGAAGCCCTTGGGGTTTTCCGTCATGTTGGCGTTTGGCACCATGCCAATAATCCCCTGAATGTCGGTGATGCCAGCGGCCTGAAGATCGGCTCCGGAGATCGCCGTCATCGCGGCCGGTACATCGAACTGGGTCTCCAGACGCCGGCGTGCGGTCACCTGGACCGTGCCAAGCGTTGATCCGTCATTGGCCGAAGCCACACTGGAGGGGGCCGTTGTGGCCTGCGCAAAGACGCTTTGCATCGGGCACAGCAGGCATACCGCGGTAGCGATCGGTGTCAGGCAAAGCCGGTTGAAAGGCAGTCGAGTTTTCATGAAATCTCCAGTTTGAGGGCCATTTGATCGAGAGGTGCTTTTGAAATGCCAATGTACACAGCGAATATATGAGAGACGCCGGTTTATATCAACAGTGTTCATATAAATACTTCTAAGTACTTTCCCTTAGCGTGTGGTGTTATTTCAACAACTTTGCCGCGCCCGGGCGGGTTTGCAACAAGGCGTTGTCCTTACGCAAAGCCCGTGCCATGTCTTGTGCGGATATTTCGCTTGTATACATTCGGAATGCACGACTTTCGTGCACCATCAAGGCGCCAGTCACGGTCGCCTGAGCACTGATTGGTGCGCGTCAGGGCAAGTCTTGAGTCGCTGGCACTTGACCCAACTCAATGTCAGGAAAGCTCCACGGCGCGGTCTGCTCAAAGATGCGCGCCAGGCGCAGCAGGATGTCTTCGCGGTGCCTGCGCGCGACAATCTGCAGTCCGACCGGCAAGCCGTCGGCCGTGATCCCGGCCGGGATCGAGATCGCAGGATTCCAGCACACATTGATGAGCGCACCAAAAGGCTCGGCACCGCTTTCGCTGGCATCGCGGCCATCAATCAAGGTCGGAATCAGGGCATCGGCGGTGTAGGGCCGGCAGGCGGTGGCCGGTGTCATGAGCAGGTCCACCTGACCAAAGAGCTCTGCCATTTGCTGCTCCAGGCGATGCAGCTGTTTCCAGGAGGCATCGACATCGATGTCCTTGCGATTGGCACGCATCAGTTCGACCAGATGCTGCACCGGTCGCGAGAGCTGATCGAAACCATGAGGCAGGATGCCCTGTTTCGTCCAGTCTGCTTCCAGGTTACTGAGCATGACAACAGCCCAGTGCCGGTACGGATTGACCGGTGTGAAGCTCTGGCGGGTTGGGACCAGTCCGGCCGCCGACATCAAACGTTCAGCCGCTCTGCGGGCGATCGCCTCCACTTCGGGATCGACCACCGCATAGCCCAGGTCGCCTGACCAGAGTGCGCGCAAGCCGCCAACGTCAAGGGTCTCCATCAGGCTCTCGTAACGCTGACCAAAGGCGGGCAGCGACTGACGGTCGCCGTCGTGCGGGCCGGCCGCCACATCGAGGTGGCGCGCGCAGTCCGCCACGGTGCGTGTCAGAGCGCCCATCGCGGTGAAGTTGGAAAATCCGTCCTGCTTCGGGATGCGTCCGTGACTTGGCATCAGACCCACCAGACCGGTGAAGGCCGCTGGTTCTCGGATGGATCCTCCCGCGTCGCTGCCGGTGGCCAGCGGCACCATGCCGGCCGCCACCGCTGCGGCCGAACCGCCGCTGCTGCCGCCCGGTGTCATGGCCGGGTTCCAGGGATTGCGCGTCACGCCCCACAATCGGGAG
>JBMOJJ010000452.1:0-2544 GCA_049315845.1 Rhodoferax sp. | reverse complement strand
GTTCGCCATAAGCCCTCGCAATGTCGCTAAACATTTCGGGCGAAAGTGCATTGTGTTTGTCAGCGCGGTTAACCTTGATTTCCAGGATGTGGCCGTCTTTTGTGGTTTCAATGTGGGACATGGGAGTGGACTGCGTTGGAGTTGATTGACTGGCACCGCGATTGTGCCTGTCACTCGTGAGGCTTGTCAGCTGTCCTGGCCATCCGTGGTGTGGCAGCCCGATCGCGCCACCTTGCCAAATCAAGCTGTAGTGCCCATTCACGGCCAGCTAGGTCGTCTCGCGCCAGGAATCTGGACTCGATGGAGCTTAGGAAGAACGAGTCGCCAGACAACATCTTCTTCGCTCCACCGAACCTCCACTTGAGGCTCTCGCCGCGCTCAAACTTGCCAAAATACCCGCGAAACCTTTCCGCAGGATAGATTTCCGGATTCGACTTCAATAGATATGTTGCGATGCCTGTGCGTTCGCGGTGGGGGCACCAGCGCGCCAGCCGCTCCAGGCGAGCGCGGTCGTGCGCCTCGATGCAATCAAACTGAATCGGTTTTGCCGGTGAGCTCACTGCCCAAGCCTGAATTTTGTTGGGCAACATGGCACGCAAGGCCTTGAATTGCCGATTTTCATGGGCTTTGGAGACTGTTTTGCGGTGCGATACTTGGCCCCATGTCGTCGAAATGTCTAAACGTAGAACTGTTTGCCCGAAGTGAGACTGTGGCTGCTCTGGTGGCCGCAATACCGGACTTGACGGGTGCGGCGCAGCGCGAAGCGATGTTCCAGCTTGGCTGGCAACTGCGTCAGCGCGATACGCCGCAGGCTCTGCGCTGGCTCGATGCTGCGATGCAACTGCTGTCTGTGGACGAGGCGGCAGATTGCGTCAGCGCCGATTTGCGGGCACGCGGGGCGCTGATACGGGCGGAGGCAAGTTGGTTGGACGATGACCTGGATGCAGCCGGAACTTGGCTCGATCAGGCGTTCGCGCAATTCGCTGCCATCGGCAACCGTGTAGGCTGCGGCGACGCGCAATGGCTCGCCGCCTTCGTTTGGAAAGACCGGGGTGAACTTGCGCAGCGCGATGCCGCGCTCGAGGCAGCGTACGAAGACTATCTGGCGGCCGGAGATACCGTCCGCATGGATGCCCTAGTGGCCCGACTGCGATGGTACGCGGCATTTCCACGCGGTATCAGCATCAAGGCATCGACATTGCGCGAGCGCTTGCTTGAACGCCCGCAAGCCCCTGCGGCCGGACACCCACTGGTCACTGCGTGGCAGGCTGTGGCGCGCGCACGCGAGGCCGGGGCGAATGGTCGGCCGGGCGAGTCGGCGCGTTACTACAGCCAGGCTTATGGCGCCATGCTCGATAGCGGCCAATGTCGGATTGCCGTCACCATGGCGACCAATGCGGGCGACAGATTTGCTACGCTGAATGATCTGGACAGCGCCCTGGAATGGGACGAGCGCGGGCTCGAGCTGGCGCGAAGCAAGGCCTGGTTCTGGGCCATTGGCGCCTGCTTGATGCAGACCGGCCATGTCTTGCAGGAATTGGGCCGACTGGTTGATGCGAGGGCGTTGCTCACCGAGGCCGCAGAACTGATGGCTGGCACGAGCGAATCACGGAGCTATGCCATAGCACTGTCGTACCTGGGTGAAGTGTCCTTCGGTCTGGGCGATTGCCCGGCTGCGTTGGATTGGTATCGCCAATGTGAGGCGCGTGCCGAGGCCTTGTCCATGCCGGATCTCCTCGGCGCTGCCTGGCGGGGCCAGGCAAGCGTGCTGGCACGCCTGGGCGAAGTGGCTGCTGCCCGGACCAAGGCGCACGCTGCGAGGAACCTGGCAGAACGTCATGGAAGTCGGGAACGGCAGATTGACGCCTTGCGGGTGCTCGCAGAGCTATATCGGGAGGCACCGCCGCCGCTACCACGGGTGGTGGAGCCGGTTACTGCGGAGGCACCACCCTTGGTGGCCTGCGAGCTGCTTGAGCAGGCGTTGGCAATCGCCGCGACCATCGACGGCTACCTGGTCCCACCGGATCTGCCCGAGGCACTGGCGCGCGAATACGCTGCGGCGGGTGATACCGGCCGGGCCTATGCACTGTCCGTGGAGGCCGGAAAATTGCGCGAACGGTTGCATTTGCTCGTGGCCGGCAATCGTGCCATCGCCATGCAGGTGCGCATGGAAACCGAGCGCATGCGGGAAGAGGCCGAGCATCAGCGTTCACTGGCGCTCGCCCACGCCGAGCGGGCCGATACCCTGCAGCGGGCCAATGCAACGCTCGAACAAGTCGGCGCTATCGGCCGTGAAATCACCGAAAACCTGGAAGTGTCTGGCGTCTTTGCCGCCCTCCAGAGGCACGTCGAGGGCCTGCTCGACGTTACTGCCTTTCTGGTCTACCGGCTCGCCGACGACGGGCAGTCGCTGACGGTTGCCTTCGGTGTCGAAGACGGTGAGCCGATTCCCTTGTACTCGCTTCGTCTTGATCATCCAGAAAGCTGGGTCGCGCGCTGCGCCCGCAGCTGCGAGGAAATCGTGCTCGACCTGCCCGAGGCCAC
>JBMOJJ010000451.1:0-2547 GCA_049315845.1 Rhodoferax sp. | reverse complement strand
TCCTTGGCGCACCACGGCGTGCTGTTCCTCGACGAATTGCCCGAATTCAAGCGCGGCGTGCTGGAGACCCTTCGCCAGCCGGTCGAGGATGGCTATGTCACCATCTCGCGCGCCGCCGGCACGATGACTTTTCCGTCTCAGTTCATGCTCGTGGCTGCGATGAACCCAACGCCTGACGGCAAGATGCCTGGAGAGTCGCGCAGTTCACCGCGCGAGATTCAGAACTATCTGAGCCGCATCTCCGGCCCTCTGCTCGACCGCATTGACCTGCACATCGAGGTGCCGCCGGTGAAGTTCCGCGAGATCAGCAGCGAACAGAGCGGCGAGACCTCCGCCCAGATCCGTGAGCGGGTCATCGCGGCACGCCAACGCCAGCATGCGCGCTTCAGGGACAAGCCGAAGATCACCTGCAATGCCCGCATGGGCAGCCGCGAACTGAAAAGCTCCTGCGCCCTGGACGAAGCCACCTTGGAACTGCTTAAATTCGCCATGAACGATCTGAACCTGAGCGCCCGCGCTTACGACCGTATCCTCAAAGTTGCCCGGACAATTGGCGACTTGGCTGGCGCCGAGAACATCGCCAGCGAACACATCTCCGAAGCCATCCAGTATCGCTCGCTGGACCGACAAATCTGGACGTAACGTCCGTTGACATATAACCACACGAAATGCTCCCACCGATCCAACATCTCCTGACGCTCCCGCGGCGCATGGCCGAGGAGTTTGAATTCCTGGAAGGGCGGCAGCAGCCCGAATGGTTCGCCTCAAGCGATCCCATCAACCGGCCGCTAGGTTCCGGCGGCGGGACGGCTAACTTGCTGGTCGAGGCTTGGCGTGCCACCGCTCCCGACAAAACTTTCAGCGAGTGGCTGCACCAGAGCCGCAAACTGATCCTCCATGGCGGCGGTCAGAGCCGCCGTCTCCCCGCATACGCCGCCACGGGCAAACTGCTCATGCCCATTCCCGTGTTTCGTTGGGCACGCGGCCAACGCCTCGACCAATGCCTGCTGGACCTCCAGTTGCCCGATTATGAGCGGGTCCTGGCTCACGCCGGTTCCCGCACGGCGGTGATGATCACAAGCGGCGACGTGTTGCTGCGGTTCCCTGACGAGTTGCCCCCCTTCCCCGAGGTGGATGTCCTCGGACTGGGAATGTGGGTCGCGCCTGAAACAGCTAAGGACTTTGGCGTGTTCTTCTCACCGCGCCAGCGCCCCACGGAGCTCGAGTTCTTCCTCCAAAAGCCCACGTCCGAGCAGATTCGGGCGCTGGCCGAGAATTTCCTCTCCCTGGTGGACACGGGCATGTGGCTCTTGAGCGAGCGGGCCGTTGGGGTGCTGTTGGAGCGTTGTGGCTGGGACGCGAACGAGCATCAGTTTGCCTGCGGCGCCGTCCACCCCTATGAACTTTATGCCCAATTCGGTCTGGCGCTGGGCAAATCGCCAACGGCCCGGGACGCTGCGGTCAGCGAACTGACCAGCGCCGTGGTGCCGCTGCCGGAAGCGCAGTTCTATCACTTCGGCACGAACCCCCAGATGATCGATTCGATCGCCGCGCTGCAGAATCTTGTGCTCGACGAGACTAAGGTCGGCATGATCGGCGCCCGCGGACAAACCGACCAGGTTACCCAGAATTCGCGCTTTGATGTGGCGTTGCGACGCGAGGGAAACCACCGGCTGTGGGTCGAGAACAGCGTGGTGCCAAGCGGTTGGCAATTGGCTTCCGAGCACGTGTTCACCGGAGTGCCGGACAATGATTGGGATCTCCGTCTGGATCCGGGGGTATGCTTGGACTGTGTGCCCATTGGAGAAAGCGACCTCTGCATTCGGCCTTATGGTTTCAACGATACGTTTCGCGGCAAGCTGGCCGACGTTTTGACGCACTGGCTTGGCAGGCCCGCACGCGATTGGTTCGCTGCGCGCGGCTTTCAGCCGCAGGATGCCGGCATTGACCCGCAATCCGACATCCAGTCCTGTCCGCTTTTTCCCCTGAGCGCTGAGAACGAGCTCGCCTCTGGCTTCATGCAATGGCTGCTGGCCGATCAGCCCGAGCCCCAGCCAAAGTTCGTGGAACTCTGGTGCCGATTGCCCCGGCTTTCCGCACAACAGATCGGAGAACAAGCCAATCTGCGCCGGCTTTATGCGCAGCGGTCGCGGCTGCGCAATGCTTGTCTCTTGCCTATGTTGAAGAACTTCCGCCGGAGCGTCTTCTTCCGGCTGGACCTTGAATCGACCGCCCGGGCTTTCTCCGCGAACAACACGGCTTTGCCGGAGCTGGCGTTCGGCGAGAACAGCGGCCCGATGCAGGTGGTCCATGACCAGATGTTTCGCTCGGCCGTGCTCCGGCATCGGGGTGAACCGGGTTGGCGGGAGCATGAGGCGGGGGCTTTTGGTCGCCTGCGCGAAATGATGGCGCGTCAGGTGGAACTTACTCCGGCGCTGCCGCGACGAGACCTGAAAGAAGACCAAATCGTTTGGGGACGCAGCCCGGTCCGGCTCGATCTCGCTGGCGGATGGACGGACACCCGCCCTATTGTCTCGAGTACGGGGG
>JBMOJJ010000450.1:0-2548 GCA_049315845.1 Rhodoferax sp. | reverse complement strand
TACACGCCGAGCGGCAAATCGATCCAGGCCAAGGGCATCGTGCCCGACGTGATGGTCGACGAGACCGAGGAAGGCAATCTGTTTGCCGCGCTGCGAACACGCGAGGCCGACCTGGAAAAGCACCTCAACAGCGGCCAGGGCGAGGAAAAGAAGGACGAGGCCCGCGACAAAGCGCGCGAAGAAGCACGCATCAAGCTCGAGGCCGAACTGAAGAAGCCGCTGAGCGAGCGCAAGCTGCCCGAGTACGGCACCGACAAGGATTTTCAGCTGGCCCAGGCGATCCGGCAGCTCAAGGGTCAACCCGTCCTGGTCAGCAAGACCCTGGTCGAGCGCAAGGAAGAAAAGAAGGAAGAATAGGGTTCACAGGCCCTGAGCGCGCATGACCGACGACCAGTTGCTGCGCTATTCGCGCCACATCCTGCTGAACGAAATCGGGATCGAAGGCCAGGAGCGGATTCTCGCAAGTCACGCGCTGATCATTGGAGCCGGCGGCCTGGGCTCACCGGTCGCGCTGTACCTCGGTTCGGCCGGCGTTGGGCAGATCACGGTGGTGGACCACGATGTGGTCGACATGACCAATCTGCAGCGCCAGATTGCCCACACCATGGCCCGCGTCGGCCAGTCCAAAGTGGCATCAGTGCAAGCCGCCGTAGCCGCGATCAACCCGGATGTGCGGGTAACGCCGATCCTGGCTCGCGCGGAAGCGGCTTTGCTGGACCAGCTGGTCGCGCAGGCCGATGTCGTGCTCGACTGCTGCGACAATTTTTCCACCCGCCACGCCGTCAACGCCGCCTGCGTCAGGCACCGCAGGCCGCTGGTGTCGGGAGCGGCGATCCGCTTTGATGGGCAGGTCTGCGTCTATGACCTGCGCGATGACAGTTCGCCCTGCTACGCCTGTATTTTTTCGCCCGACACGGTGTTCGAGGAGACCCGCTGCGCCACCATGGGCGTCTTTGCACCGCTGGTCGGCATCATCGGCTCGCTGCAGGCCGCTGAAGCGCTCAAGTTGCTCAGCGGAGCGGGTCGCCCACTGACCGGCCGCTTGCTGATGCTCGATGGCCGCGCGATGGAGTTCACCGAGGTGCGCATCGCGCGCCAGGCCAACTGCCCGGTCTGCGCTGCGACGCGCTGAGGCTTACTTCCTGTCGGGATGGCACGAGCCGTGCCGTTTGCGAAAGGCGCGCGGTGACTCGGAATCGGCGGCGGCGAACACGCCTTGCCGTGACTGGCGTGCAAGAGCCTCTTCGGCGGCATACGCAGCCGGCCTGCCGCGCCAGCCATAGGACCAGGCGTGCCCGGCACGCACCATCTCGGCACCCAGATCCTTGCCATCGAGGCTGATCGTCGCCAATCCCCTGCCCCACGGGTCGTCTGTCACGATGTACGCATTGACACGCTGATTCAGCGCCAGTTGCGCCAGCGAGTCGCGCGCCGCTTCGCCGCCCGGCTGGCAGATCTCGGGAGCGTCCAAGCCCCGCATGCGAAGCTTGCGTGCCGGCCCCCCTTCATCCGGTTGCACCCAGAGCGTGTCGCCATCGGTGACATAGGTCACCTGTCCAGCGAATGTTTCTCGTGCGTGGGCGTTGCCTGCAAAACACAGCAGCAACAGCAAGAACCTGAACTTCATCATTTGTCGCATCTGTTCATTGCCGCTAATGCAGCTCGCCCCGTTGCGGCTTTCGTCTTCAATCTTGAAACGCAGGGTCCGCTGGAAGACGGCTGCAATCCAGTCGATCCAGCGATACAGCCCAAGCCCTTGCCCCTGGTGACCCACAGCCACCGTCGCAGGGCCGCACCGCCGTGTGACATCACGCTTGAACAGCCGGGCACCAGCGGCCAGAATCAGGGCACACACTGGCGCGTGCGCCATTCAGCCACACTTGCTCTTCATCCAGCTGCAACGAAGTCAAGGGATCGACATCGAAGTCGATCTGAAGTGCCTGCGCGACATTGGCAGTCTCGATGGGAAGTTCCCAGGTCAGGAATATTTGGGTGCAATCCTGCTTTGAGGGGAAGTCGGCCCTATAGAAACCCCCGCTGCGGCGCTCAATGACTGCATGAGGCTGGCCGGTATCGAATATCACGACTGTTCCCATGGTCAGGGGGATGCGATGACCTGTAGTCGGGAAATGCAAATCCATACCCCTGTCCTGGCTCAGGAA
Organism: Rhodoferax sp.; assembly: GCA_049315845.1. Taxonomy (GTDB): domain Bacteria; phylum Pseudomonadota; class Gammaproteobacteria; order Burkholderiales; family Burkholderiaceae_C; genus Rhodoferax. The sequence goes on along the minus strand of JBMOJJ010000450.1, from coordinate 386 downwards.
GAGATTGCAAAAGGCCGCACCGCCATAGTCGGCGCCGTCATGGTGGTACTTCGCCCCGCGGCAGGCCATCAATGCGACGTCACTGGAGGCAAGCGCATCACTCAGACCCAGCGTGCACGTCCAGTCAGACACCGCCTGCACGCAGAGCCTGAAGTCCGGCCAGCGCGCTCGCGCTCGCGCCAAAGACAACACCTCGACGTCTCCGGGTTCCAGACCCAGGCGCACCGATGTCTCCCTTTCCCAATCTGCAATCAGCCTTGCAGGCGGCACAGGCACGTCGACCGTTCCCGACAGCACGACCTTGCTCACGCTTCGACTGCGGATCACATCGCCACTCCAGAAATAGGAAGTCAGGAGATCCGGCAGGGGATGCGGTTGCTGGGAGT
>JBMOJJ010000101.1:0-11441 GCA_049315845.1 Rhodoferax sp. | reverse complement strand
CGGTCACAAACTGGATCCTATATGCCGATCACGGAATGGATCCTATGTGGCGATCAGTGACAAGAATCTGGGAGGTCTTTTGTAAGTCGACTCATTTGGTTTGAATCAGCCGATAGCGGGCCCTGCTGCAGATTCGTCAGAGCAGATGCTGCAGGCGCGAGGGGGCCCGTTGTCATCCCCTTACATGTGTCTTCCGGCGCCTGTACGAACGTGGCGTGCCCCCCGTCCAAACGTGGAACGCTCGATAAAAGGCTGAAGTACTCCCGAAACCAAGTCCTGCTGCTATATCTTCAACAGGATCCTTGGTCTTGACAAGCCTTTGTATTGCTGCGTCCCGTTGAAGCGCATCCTTGATCTGGTGGAACGAAGTACCTTCGTCTGCGAGACGCCTGCTCAGGGTACGCGTTGAATAGTTCAGCGCTTCCGCCGTGGTCTGAATGCTGGTTGGCTGGCTGAGTCGCGACTCCAGATGTTTACGCAACCGATGACTCAGCATGGTTTGATTTAACGGAACAAAAAACCAATTTCGAGGAGCACTAAAAAGAAAATTACGTAAGTCAAGTTGCGAACGATACCGAATGGGCTCATCAAGATACGAAGAGTCAAGATGCATCGCTGTCACTGGCTGATTGAAATAAACTGGTCCAGGAAAGATAAACACATATTCCGACGCATCATCGGGGCGCGGGAAGGCAAAATCCACTCTCTCCAGTGCAATTTTCCTGTCTATTACCCAGGATGCGATACCATGCACCAACTTCATGTGGAACTCTTGCACTAGTCGTGCGCTGGCGGCCTCGCGTGGATAGCGGTTGATTGTGATACCCGTAGTAGCTTCGCCGCGATCGATTGAAAACGAAAAATCATCACTCAAAATGTGATCGAACTGTTGCCAGCGACGCAATGCCGCATGAAGAGTAGGTGCGTCCAGCAAGAGTATGGCCAGTACCTTGAGGGTGCCGCGGCGTAGCGGTCGACCATACAAACCAGGCATTTCATCGTCCAAGTGGGCAACCAGCAATTGGAACAACGCGGAAAATTGCTCCTGGGTGATCCGCGCGTCTGGCAAAGATAGCAACTTTTCTGTGATCCCAGCTAGCTGCAGGATTCGGCCTAACTCCAATTGATCAACCCGCGCTCCTTCGAGAAATGTCTTGACAAAAGTAACCGGCATCGTTGTCGCGTAAGTAGTCATGTGCAGTGAAACAAGTTTCTTCCGAATTTCCAAAGTGTGCACGGGTTACTACCTATGCCCGATCGTAGAAGCCTCCCGGGCTGTTTGAATTGGCGCGAAGTGCAATTTTATTGGCAAGAAGTGAAAACCAGTAGCGTCAAGAAGGGCTAGTATCAAACGACGCTTTCCCCACACTGCTTCGGGATACTGCCAGTTGGAGGCGGAACGTGGTGCTGCGAAGACCTCTCGAAATTCAAGAAGGCATGTTTCGACACTTTCGGCTGCTAGGCCGCAGGTTAGGTTTGTCCTTTGCGGATGGGGTGGAGGTCAACAGGGATGCCAAGCGTCGCCAAGGATTTTGGCTGGTATCGAACTGAAAAATGTGTTGTCAACAATGTAATAAAGAACAGGAGCAAGACGATGAAACTAGCGAAGAAGTCCTTGTATTGGCTAGCGGCAGCAGCCTTTACTTTTCCTCTGCTGACCGCCTGCGGTGGAGGATCTGATAAGCCGGAAATTCGAACGATCGCCTACGGAACAGTTGTCGGCGTGAACGACTACGCAAACACTGGAACCTATTTTTGGAAAGGCATTCCATTCGCCAAGCCACCTGTCGGTGCGCTGCGATGGAAGGCACCGGTGGAGCCAGACCTATGGACCAATCCGATCTCGGCGAAAACGTTCGGCAACGCCTGCGTTCAGGCCGGACGCATTTATGGCCCGGGGGCCAACAACACCTACGACATGACCATTGCAACCACGTTGAATACGGCGGTTGGCAGCGAGGATTGTCTGACGCTAAACGTCTGGCGCCCTGCAACTGGCGACACCAACCTGCCAGTCATCTACTTCATCTATGGCGGAAGCAACATCTCCGGCTATTCAGCGGACCCGACCTATGATGGCGCCACTCTCGCCAATGCAGCGAATGCCGTGGTTGTGACAGCAAACTATCGCCTTGGTCTATTCGGTTGGCTTAATCTACCTCAGCTAAAGACAAGCACAAATGCGCTTGACGACTCTGGGAACTTTGCCACACTGGACCAAGTCAAGGTGCTCCAGTTCATTAACAAGAACATCACTAGCTTCGGAGGCAACCCAGGCAACGTGACACTGATGGGTCAATCTGCTGGCGCAGTCAACGTTTACGGCTTGCTCGTGTCGCCCCAGACACTCGGGGCCAACTTGTTTCACCGCGCGATACCCGTCAGCGGAGGCATCTCGCTGGCGAGTCAATTGCCGCCCGGAAGCATTGCAACACTTTCTCCCGCCTCGACCTACCTTGCGCAAGGCAATGCACTACTTAGCAACCTGTTGATTACAGACGGCAAAGCAAAAGACACCGCCTCGGCTGCTGCTTACATTGCAACGCAAACCAGCGCTCAAATCGCAGACTACATGAGGTCAAAGACTCCCAGCGACATCTTCACCGTAATGCTGACCAAACTGGCCGCTGCAGGTCTGTCGGGATCCGGCCCTATTCCAGAAGGCACAGTGATCCCGCCGGACCCCATCGCATCGATCAACGCGGGCAAGTACAACAAGGTTCCAATATTGGCAAGCACCACGCTAAATGAAGCGAAACTTTTTGCCGCCTATCTTGCTCTTCCCGCGCTGGGTGGAAAGGCGGGTTTTATCGTCGATGACGCGACCCGCTTCTCCATGATGTACAACTTCAATGGGGACGCCGCCCCTACGCTGAAGACCGCTGACCTGATCAATTCCATTTATCTTCCAGTCGATACACCTTCAACCGGTTACAACGTAAGAACGGATTTGCTGAACGGCATGTTCTTCATCGCTAGCCGTGACAGCGTTCTCAATGCATTGAAATCGCAGCAATCCAATGTCTGGTACTACCAGTTCAACTGGGACTTGGAGCCGGCGCCTTGGAACGACGTCTATGGCGCAGCACACGCATTTGATCTGCCTTTCCTATTCGGAAATTTCGGTCCCTCCCTGTTTTCGAGTTCGATCAATAGCACGGTCAATAAGCCGGGCCGCTTGGCGCTTTCAAAAGCCATGATGGCCAGCATTGCGGCCTTTGCCAGGAACGGCGATCCCAACAACGCCACACTCGGCGTCACCTGGTCGGCCTGGCCACAGAGGCTCTACTTTGATGCCGATTTGAACAAGACTCAAATTAGCACGCAATAGAGAAAATAGGGGGTGGCATTGCTGTGCCACCCCAATTGAATCTTCAACCCGTCAAAGTATCTTTCACGGCAGCCAACTTTGGCTCGTCCAATTTTTCCTTGGATGCACGGAGGTCCGTCACAAGCGGATCACATGGTCGGCGCGCCTTACGACCCGCGACAAGTGCCGGACATTGGGAATGGCGCAGGTTGATTCCAACTGACGGCAGACTCAAGCCACAAACACGCGGGCCTTGCGCGGTGTCAGCAGCAGGATTTCATCCGTTTGCAGTGCGAGCGCATGAAAATGCTGCGCCGGAATCTGGGCCTCGATGATTTCGCCATTGCCGGCCGAAGCGTCCAGTGGCAGCAACTCCAGCCGCGCAATCGGTCCGACCACAATGGCGCGCGTGAGCCGTGCGACGATGCCGTTTGCCTTTCCCGCTTCGCTGGAGCCGGCCTGGTGGCGTTCCACCTCCAGATCATGCGGGCGCACATAGGCGAAGGCCTTCGCGTCCTGGGCGTCCTGGTGCTCGGGCGACGCCAGCCGGACGCCATGATGATCGGCACCGATCAGCATCTCGCCTTCGTGCGCCCGGCCATGGAAGAGATTGACGTCGCCGAGGAAGCCGTAGACAAAGCGGCTCGCCGGGTGATCCCAGACTTCTTGCGGCGAGCCGATCTGCTCGACGATGCCGCTGTTCATCAGCACCACGCGGTCCGCCACTTCGAGCGCTTCCTCCTGATCGTGCGTGACGAAGATGCTGGTCACATGCAGGTCGTCGTGCAGCCGGCGCAGCCAGCGCCTGAGCTCCTTGCGCACCTTGGCGTCGAGCGCGCCAAACGGCTCGTCCAGCAGCAGCACCTTGGGCTCTACCGCCAGCGCGCGCGCCAAGGCGATGCGCTGGCGCTGCCCGCCCGAGAGCTGCGCCGGGTAGCGGTCCGCCAGCCAGTCCAGTTGCACCAGATCCAGCAGTTCGTGGACCTTCTGCCTGATCCGGTCCTCGCCGGGGCGGCTGGCGCGCGGTTTCATGCGCAGGCCGAAGGCGACGTTGTCGAACACGCTCATGTGGCGAAACAGCGCGTAATGCTGAAACACAAAACCGACATTGCGCTCGCGCACGTGCACATCCGTGGTGTCTTCGCCGCTGAACAGAATGCTGCCGGTATCGGCTGTCTCCAGGCCGGCGATGATGCGCAGGAGCGTGGTCTTGCCGCAGCCCGAAGGCCCCAGCAGCGCGACCAGTTCGCCCGAGTGGATGTCCAGCGAGACGTCGCGCAGCGCATGGAAGCTGCCGAAGTCTTTGCTGACGTTGCGGATTTCGATACTCATATGTTCCTGACCAGGGTTTGCTTTTCTAGACCAGCAGCGGCCGCTCCGGCGGCAACTGCGCTGCGGCCTTTTGGACGCGCTCGAACCGCCACTCGACGACCGACTTGACCACCAGCGTGAGGACCGCCAGCAAGGCCAGCAGCGAGGCCACGGCAAAGGCCGCGACCGACTGGTATTCGTTGTACAGGATCTCCACATGCAGCGGCATCGTGTTGGTCTGGCCCCGGATGTGACCCGACACCACCGAGACCGCGCCAAATTCACCCATCGCACGCGCATTGCAGAGGATCACGCCGTAGACCAGCCCCCACTTGATGTTGGGTAGCGTCACGTGCCAGAAGATCTGCCAACCGCTGGCGCCCAGCACCATCGCGGCCTGCTCTTCCTCGGTGCCCTGTGCCTGCATCAGCGGGATCAGCTCGCGGGCGATGAACGGAAAGGTCACGAAGACGGTGGCCAGAACAATGCCTGGTACCGCAAACACGACCTTGATGTCGTGCGCCTGCAGCCAGGGTCCGATCCAGCCGTGCGCGCCGAACAGAAGTACATAGACCAGACCCGCTACCACCGGCGAGACAGAGAAAGGCAGGTCCACCAGCGTCGTCAGGAAGGCCTTGCCGCGAAATTCGAACTTGGCGATCGCCCAGGCGGCTGCGACCCCAAACACCAGGTTCAGCGGCACCGCAATCGCCGCCGTCAGAACCGTCAGCCGTATCGCGGTCCAGGCGTCGGGCTCCTTCAGCGCCTCCAGATAGGCGCCAAACCCCTTGCGCAGCGCCTCGGTGAAGACGGCGGCCAGCGGCAGCAGCAGGAACAGGAAGATAAAGCCCAGCGCCAGGGTGATCAAGCCATAGCGCACCCAAGCCGGCTCTGTGGTGCTGTTTTCTATACGGGAACGCCGTGGAACCGGCTTTGCCGGGCCGCTGGCGTTGTCCCCCGGGGGGGAAGACTGGCGCACGGCGTGCGCCTGGCTCAGGGGGGTACTCATGTTTTTCGGCGTTGCCATGCCTGCAGCGCGTTGATCAGCAGCAGCAGCAGGAAGGAGATGACCAGCATCACCAGCGCCACCGCAGTCGCGCCGGCATAGTCGTACTGCTCGAGCTTGCCGATGATGATCAAGGGCGTGATCTCGGAGATCATCGGCATATTGCCGGCAATGAAGATGACCGATCCGTATTCGCCGATGGCGCGCGCGAAGGCCATTGCAAAACCGGTCAGCAAAGCGGGCGCGATGGTCGGGAAGATGACGTATCTGAAAGTCTGCCAGCGCGTTGCGCCCAGGCAGGTGGCTGCCTCCTCGAGTTCCTTCTCGACGTCTTCGAGAACCGGCTGCACCGTTCGCACCACGAATGGCAGGCTGATGAAGATCAGCGCAATCACGATGCCGTTGCGGTTGAAGGCCAGCTTCACGCCCAGCGGCTCCAGCACCTGGCCAACCCAGCCATTGCCCGCCAGCAAGGCTGTCAGCGCGATGCCGGCCACGGCGGTGGGCAGCGCAAAAGGCAGGTCGATCAGCGCGTCAACAAGCTTCCTGCCCGGAAACGGGTAGCGCACCAGCACCCAGGCCACCAGCAGGCCAAAAAAGACGTTCGCGAGCGCCGCGATGAAGGAGGCGCCGAACGTCAGCTGGTAGGAGGCCAGCACGCGCGGACTGGTCACCGCCGTCCAGAACTGCTCCCAGCTCAGCGTGAAGGTCTTGAACAGCAGCGCCGAGAGCGGGATCAGCACAATCAGGCTCAGGTACAGGACGGTGTAGCCCAGCGTCAGGTTGAAGCCGGGCAGCACGCGCCGCCCGCGCCGCCTGGGCAGGATCCGGCCCGGCGCCGGCAGCGCTGCAGAATGGACGGCAGCGCTCATCTACTTGACGGTGTAGAGCTTGTCGAACTGGCCGCCATCGTTGAAGTGAACCTTCTGCGCCTCGGACAGGGAGCCGAAGTACTCGCCCACCGTGAACAGCTGGATCGGCTTGAAGGTGGCCGCATACTTCTTCAGGATGGTGCCAGAGCGGGGACGCAGCGCATGCCTGGCCGCAATTTCCTGCGCTTCTTCCGAATAGAGATAATCCAGATAGGCTTTCGCCAGTTCTGCTGTGCCCTTCCTGGCGACCGTGCGCTCCACCACCGCCACCGGGTTTTCAGCGACGATGCTGACCGAGGGGTGCACCGCATCGACCTTGCCGGCGCCGAACTCGCGGTCGACCGAGACCACCTCGGATTCGAAGGTCACCAGCACATCGCCGATGTTGCGCTGCAGGAAGATCGTGGTCGCGTCGCGCCCGCCCTTGGCCAGCACCGGCACGTTTTTGAACAGCTTGCCGACAAACTCGGCCGCCTGCGCGTCTGTGCCGCCCTTCTTGCGCACATAGCCCCAGGCGGCGAGGTAGGCCATGCGGCCGTTGCCGCCGGTTTTCGGGTTGACCACGATCACCTGGATGCCCGGTTTGACCAGATCGTCCCAGTCCCGGATGTTCTTCGGATTGCCTTCGCGGGTCAGAAACAGCATGGTCGAGCTGGTCGGCGAGGCATTGCCGGGAAAGCGCCGCGCCCAGTCCTTGGCGACGACGCCGGTGCTGGCCAGGAACTCGATGTCGGTGGTGGTGTTCATGCTCACCACGTCGGCGTCCAGCCCGTCGTTGACCGCGCGCGCCTGGGCGCTCGAGCCGCCATGGGCCTGGTCGATCTTGACCTCCTTGCCGGTGGTCTTCTTGTAATGCGCGACGAAGGCGCTGTTGTAGTCCTTGTAGAACTCGCGCGCCACGTCGTAGGAGGCGTTCAACAGGCCCGTTTGGGCGACTGCAAGATTGCCAGCGGTCAGGGCCAGGCTGGCCAGCGCCAGCATCATTTTTGTTTTCAGGTTCATGCGGATTCCGGTTGGGATTTCGAAATGGATTGAGTCGCGGACGCGGCAGGCAGACTGTGGCAGCCCGTCCTGCATGGCAGTCGTTTCCGCCGGATTGTGAATCCCGGTCTTTAAAACTCAAACTACTTATTTGGCATTTGTTTATCGTCGAATTAACATATTGATTTTTGCGATCATTGCCCTATGAATGACCAACCCCAGGCGCCGACGACTGCTGCCCTTGTTGTCTGCCTGTGTGCCGAGTGGTGCGGTACCTGCCGCGATTACCGCAGCCGATTTGCCCAGCTGCAAGCCAAATTTGCGCCGATGCAATTTCTCTGGATCGATGTCGAGGACGAAGCTGATTTGCTGCATCCTATGGACGTCGAGGACTTTCCCACGCTGTTGCTGGCGGTCGGCGATGAAGCACGCTTCTTTGGCCCGGTCACGCCGCAGGCGCAAATGCTGGAACGCCTGATCCGGTCGCAGATCCAGGATCCGGCCGCGCCGGCGCTGCGAAATCAGGCCATTTCGGACCTGCTTGACCGGATCCGGGCCAGGCTTGTCGGCGGACCCTGACAGATTCGACTACCATCCGCGCCTATGCAACCGATGCAACGCAGACTGTTTTCACATCGCCACCTCGTGTGGCTGTTGTGGCTGGTGCTGCTGTTGCCGATTGCGCAGACCGCCGCCACCTGGCATGTGCTTTCGCATGTCAATTCGGACCGCGTTGACGAGATCGACGGCCAGCAGGCGATCCATCAGGGGCATTGCGATCTGTGCCTGAGCGCCGCCGCACTGATTGGCGGCGCGCCGGCGCTCCTGTCGCCGGTGCTGGTCGCCGCAAGGGCGCCCCGAGAGCCGGCTGTTACCGAGCCTGCCGCGATCGAATTGCCTGTAGCCCTGCGTTCCTACCAGAGCCGGGCCCCGCCTATTCCCCTGCATTGATTCCTGCATCCTGGTGGCCGAACTGCGCAGCAAGCAGCGAGCCGCCGTTCAATGTCATTGTCGGGAGAATTTAGTGATGTCCAAGAAATTATGCTTGACGAGCCTCGCGCTCGCCATGGTCGCGCCAATCGGCGCGCTGGCCGATACCCCACCCAGCGTGGCGGCCGAAATCCAGTCGCTGCGACAGGAGATCGAGGTCATGCGCGCCAGCTACGAAGCCAGGTTGCAGGCCATGGAGCAACGCTTGCAGGCAAGCGGGCGGCTCGGCGCCGACCCAGCGCCGACTGCTGCGGCGCAAGCGGCGCCCACAGCAGCGCCGAAAACAGCCGCAGCGGGCGCGCCCGCGAATGCGTTCAATCCGGCAATCTCGCTGATTCTCGCCGGCACCTACACCCAGACCTCGCTGGATCCGGCAGGCTACCACCTGAGCGGCTTCCAGGTGCCGGCAGGTTCGCAGGCCGGTCCCGGTTCGAGAGGTTTTGGCCTGGGTGAATCCGAGCTCGGCCTGGCCGCCAGCATCGACCCCTGGTGGCGCGGCGCAATCAGTCTGGCGCTGCATCCGGACGACACTGTTTCGGTCGAAGAGGCCTACGTGCAGACCACCTCGATCGGGCACGGCCTGACACTGAAGGCGGGCCGCTTCCTGTCCGGCATTGGCTACCTCAATTCGCTGCATGCCCACGTCTGGGACTTTGTTGACAACCCGCTCGCCTACCAGGCCCTGCTGGGCACCCAGTACAGCGACGACGGCCTGCAGCTGCGTTGGCTGGCGCCGACCGATCAATACCTTGAGCTGGGCGCTGAACTCGGCCGCGGCAGCGGCTTTCCCGGCAGCGACACCGGGCGCAATGGCGCCGGCATGAGCGCGCTGACCGCGCACACCGGAGGCGACATCGGCGACAGCCACAATTGGCGCGCCGGACTGTCGCTGCTGAGCGCCAAGGCCGCCGACCAGGGCCTGAGCGCGCTGGACGCGACCGGCGGCATGGTCAGCAACGCCTTCAGCGGCAGCACGCGGGTCTGGCTTCTCGACGGCGTGTGGAAATGGGCGCCCAACGGCAATGCCTCGCAGACCAGCTTCAAGTTGCAGGGCGAGTACCTGCGCAGCAGCCGCAGCGGCAGCCTCAGCTACGACGTCAATGCCGCCAACCTGACCGATGCCTACAGCGCCGTGCAGTCGGGCTGGTACTTGCAGGGCATCTATCAGTTCATGCCCCGCTGGCGGCTGGGCTTGCGCACCGAGCAGCTCAATCCCGGCACGCCCGACTACGGCATCAACGCGACCGCGCTGGCCGGCAACGGCTACCGGCCGAGCAGGAACACGCTGATGCTTGATTTCTCGCCGAGCGAGTTTTCCCGTGTGCGGCTGCAATTGGCGCAGGACAAATCAAGGGAAGGGATGACAGACCAGCAGCTCTTCCTGCAGTACCAGATGAGTCTGGGCGCTCATGGCGCACACGGCTATTGACCCCTATCTCGCTACAAGGAAGACACCGTGAAGCATCAAAAAACCCTTTTTGCCCTGCTCGCCGCGGGCTTGTTGCTGCTGGCGACCCCGGCACAGGCGGCATTGCGCATCCTGGCCTGTGAGCCCGAGTGGGGTGCGCTGGCGCAGGAAATTGGCGGCCCCCTGGTCGAGGTCTCGGTCGCCACCAACGCCTTGCAGGACCCGCACCAGATTCAGGCCAAGCCGAGCCTGATCGCGCGGGCGCGCAACGCGGACCTGCTGCTGTGCACCGGCGCCGAGCTCGAGATTGGCTGGTTGCCTATCCTGCTGGCGCAGTCTGGCAACGCGAAGATCCAGGCCGGGCAGAGCGGCAATTTTGCGGCTGCCGATTTTGTCCGCAAACTCGACGTTCCCGGCCAATTGGATCGATCGCAAGGCGACGTGCACGCGGCCGGCAACCCACACATCCAGACCGACCCGCGCAACATCGCCCAGGTCGCAACGGCGCTGGGCGAGCGTCTGGCCCAGGTCGACCCGGCGCATGCCGCCGAGTACAGGCAGCGGCTGGCTGATTTCTCGCGGCGCTGGCAGCAGGCGATAGTGCGCTGGAGCGCGCTGGCGGCACCGCTCAAGGGCTTGGCGGTGGTATCGCAGCACAAGGCCTTTGTCTACCTGTACGACTGGCTGGGCTTGAAAGAAGTCGCGGTGCTGGAACCCAAACCCGGCGTCGAACCCAGCGCCTCGCATTTGCAGCAGGTGCTGGCCTCGCTGAAAAACACGCCGGCCCGCATGACGCTGTACTCTGCCTACCAGAGCCCGAAACCGGCCGAGTGGCTCAGCACAAACGCCGGCGTTCCGGCGGTCAAGATTCCGTTCACGGTGGGGGGCAGCGAGGAGGCCAAGGACTTGTTCAGCCTGTTCGACGACACGCTGGCGCGCTTGCTGGCAGCGGGAGCCAGGCGATGAACTGGCACGCGCTGGACTGGGGCATTCTGGGCCCGGCCATGATCGCCGGACTGCTGGTGCTGGCCACACATGTGCCGTTGGGCAGCCAGGTGCTCGAGCGCGGCATTGTTTTCATCGACCTGGCGATCGCCCAGATTGCCGGACTGGGTGTCATCGCCGCCGATGCCATGGGTCTGCCCGAAGGCGGGGTTGCGGTCCAGCTGGCCGCGGTGACAGCGGCGCTGCTGGGTGCTCTGCTGCTAACCTGGACCGAGCGCCGCGCCGCGCTGCAACAGGAGGCGCTGATCGGCGTCATGTTCATTCTCGCGGCCTGCGCCGGCATCCTGCTGCTCGCGGGCAACCCGCACGGCGGCGAGCACTTGAAGGAACTTCTGGTCGGACAGATTCTGTGGGTCAATACTACGCAGCTGCTGTGGCTGGCGGGCGTCACCGCTGCGCTCTTGCTGGCGCTCTGGCTGGGTTGGGTGCAGCGCCTCGGGCGCTTCGGTTTCTACGCCGTCTTCGCGCTGGCTGTCACGGCTTCGGTCCAGCTGGTCGGGGTTTATCTGGTGTTCTCCAGCCTGATCATTCCGGCCCTGGGAACACGCCGGCTGCAAG
>JBMOJJ010000449.1:0-2559 GCA_049315845.1 Rhodoferax sp. | reverse complement strand
TGCTCACCTTGAGGGCCATGTACCCCAGACTGTCGACGCCCATTTCCTTATGCTCCCGCCATAATCTGATCGCGCTCAGCTCGCGACAAACTGCTCCGCATGGATATTGCCCGGTGCCACGCCCAGCGCCTGCAAATGGCCGCGCGCGGCCTCGATCATCCCCGGCGGGCCGCAAAGATAGGCCACCGTTGCCGGATCGAGCGGGCCATCCGCGCCAACCGCTTCGACCGGATTGCCGATCCGCACGCCGTCGGGCGCGGGGCCGCGATCAATCGAGGTCGTCACGGTGAGCGCAGGGAGCCACAGGCGGCGCAGATCGACATCCTCAAGGTGGAACAGGCCTTCCGCGCTCTGGCAGCCGAAGCTCAGGTGTATCGGCGGCTTGCGACCTGACTTGCTGCTGATCACGTCGATCAATTACCAGCTTAATCTGGGCTACCTGTTGACATTTCTGCTGGCCGGATGCGCGCTTGTCGGGATGCACGTGGGCCACGCCACTCTGCGCGGTGTCAGCATGAATCTGATTCAGCCTGAGGCCCAATTTGCGAACTCCAGCGCCACAGTCGGTGTCCATATTGAAAATCAGCGCCGCACTATCCGCCACGGTATCGGCCTGGCCGTGATGGGCTCGGGCCACTGGCTCTGGACCGATGTACCGGCGCAGGCAGGCAGCACCGTTCATATTGCATTCAGAGTGTCGCACCGCGGTCAGCAGCGGGTGCCGACGATCACTGCGGAAACGCGATTTCCGCTCGGCATCTTTCGCGTCTGGACCGTGTGGAGGCCGGCGGCCAGGGTAATGGTCTATCCGGCGCCAGAGCCTTTTGCCCCTCCATTGCCGCGCGGGGAGCCGCGCGCCGACGGCGCCAGCACCACACAGCTGTCCGCCCGAGGCGACTATGACGGCGTGCGGGCCTACCGCCGGGGCGACCCGTTGAAGCTGATTGTCTGGAAGAAGTTCGCCAAGGCTGACCAGTTGGTCAGCCGCGACGCGCAACAGGTGCAGCACCTGGAGTTGTGGCTGGAGCGACAGCAAAGCGGCACACCCGACCCCGAGCGACAATTGTCGCGCCTGTGCAGCTGGGTCCTGCAGGCGGAGCAGCAGGGCCTGGACTACGGCCTGCGACTTGGCAGCCTGGAGATAGCCCCCGGTCGCGGCGACCTGCACCGCAGGCGATGCCTGGAGGCGCTCGCCCTATGTTGACGAAACTCGACCAGTTGCCGCGCGAAAGTCGCGACACGCTGTTCCTGCTGCTGGTCATGGCATGGGTGGTGATGCCGCAGATGGCCCATCTCCCGACCTGGTGCAGCCTGCTGGCCTACGGCCTGATGTTCTGGCGCGGCTGGTTGGCCGTGCTTTCGCGACCCCTGCCATCCCGCTGGTGGCTGCTGGGCCTGCTGGTCCTGACCGCAAGCGCCACCTGGCTCAGCCACAGGACACTGCTCGGCCGCGATGCCGGCGTCACGCTGATCGTGGTTCTGCTGGCCCTGAAGATGCTGGAACTGCGCGCCAGGCGGGACGCCTTCGTCGTCTTCTTTCTCGGCTTCTTCACGCTGCTGACCAATTTTTTCTACTCGCAATCGCTCCTCACCGCGGCTGTGATGCTGATTGCCGTGCTGGGCCTGCTGACAACCCTGGTCAATGCCCACATGCCGGTCGGCAAGCCACCCCTGAAGCAGGCCGCACAGACCGCCGCCTGGATGACGCTTCTCGGAGCGCCTGTCATGGCGGTCCTGTTTGTCCTGTTTCCGCGTATTGCACCGCTGTGGGGCATTCCCGGCGACGCCATGAGCGGTCGCAGCGGCTTGTCGGCAAGCATGAAGGTGGGCGTGATCGCCCGCCTGGCGCTGGATGACAGCATCGTGATGCGCATCCGCTTCGAGGACCGGATCCCGCGGCAATCCGAGCTCTACTTTCGCGGGCCCGTGCTGTCCGCCTTCGACGGTCGCGAGTGGCAGTCGCTGCGCCCCCCGTTGGCGGCTCGCACGACGCCAGCCACCGGTTTGCAGGTGCTTGGCGAACCGGCGCGGTATCAGGTGACGCTGGAGCCCAACAGCCGCCCCTGGTTGCTGCTGCTTGACGCGACACCAGTCAAACCGGACTTGAGCGGATTTGAAGCCAGCATGACATCCGAACTTCAGTGGCTGGCTGATCGCCCGGTCACAGACCTGATCCGCTACCGTGCGCAGAGCCATCCCGCCTTTCGCTATGGCCTTTTGCAGTCGGGAGCGAGTCTGCAGAATTATCTGGACTTGCCGACCGGGTACAACCCGCGCACGCTGCAACTGGCCGCGGAGCTCAAACGTGAGCCGCGTCACGCAAACGCTGACGCAGAAGTGCTGATGCAGGCCGTGCTGCAGCGTCTGCGCAGCGGCGGCTACAGCTATACGCTGGAACCCGGGGCCTACGGCCGGCACAGCGCCGACGAGTTCTGGTTTGACCGCAGGGAAGGCTTTTGCGAGCATATTGCTTCAAGCTTTGTGATTCTGATGCGTGGCTTGGGCCTTCCAGCGCGCGTGGTAACGGGCTACCAGGGAGGTGAGTACAACACGGTCGAT
>JBMOJJ010000100.1:0-11522 GCA_049315845.1 Rhodoferax sp. | reverse complement strand
CGATCTCGCCCTTGTCGGACTGGCTCCAGTAGGTGCCCACCGCTGGCGAGAGCACCACCGTGTCGAGCACCGGTTTGACCGATTCCGACACCATGGCCTGCAGCGAGTAGCTGGTCACGGGCAGGCGCACACCGGCCATGGCGGCGAGCTGGCTTGAGTTGCCGGCAATGGCCATAGCCACCTTGTCGGCGCGGATTTCGCCGCGTGTGCTTTGCACACCGACCACCTGATTGCCCTGTTTGATGAAGCCGGTGACGCCGCAGTCCTGAATGATGTCAACGCCGAGCGCCGAGGCGCCGCGTGCGTAGCCCCAGGCGACGGCATCGTGGCGCACCGTGCCGGCGCGGCGCTGGATGACGCCGCCCAGGATCGGGTAGCGTGCATTCGCGCTGAAGTTCAGGCGCGGCGCCAGTTCACGCACCTGCTGCGCGCTCAGGATCTCAGCCTCGATGCCATTGAAGAGCATGGCGTTGGCCCAACGCGAGAGATTGTCCAGATCGTGGCGCGAGTGCGCGGTCGTGATCAGGCCGCGTTGGCTCAGCATGATGTTGAAGTTAAGCTCGCGAGAGAGCCCCTCGTAGAGCTTGAGCGCAAAGTCGTACAGGCGCGCGCTCTGCGGGTACAGGTAGTTGGAGCGCACGATGGTCGTGTTGCGCCCGGTGTTGCCGCCGCCGATCCAGCTTTTCTCCAGCAGCGCCACATTCGTGACGCCGTGGTTTTTTGCCAGGTAGTAGGCGGTGGCCAGGCCGTGACCGCCGCCACCGATGATGATGGCGTCGTAGCGCGGTTTGGGTTCGGCATCAAGCCAGGCCGGCGCCCAGTCCTGGTGGGTGGGCGCTGAGGCAAACAGGTTCCAGGCGGAATACTTGCTTCTTTTGTTCAGGTTATTCATGTTGGGGTAGGCCGCCACATGTGAGCTCTGACAAGACAAGGGCCGCCCCGTGGCGCTACGATGAAAATAGGAACTCGACTCACAGTGCATAAGCCCACTGGCCCAGGGTCACTGTGTGCGCTTCCATTCTACGAGCCGGATACGGGGTCAGACACTGATGCAATCGGTATTCTGAGACTTGAATACAGGCTGGGTGTTGAAGGCCCCAGGCTTGCGTTGTGAGGTGCAGCACGCGCGCCAGTTCGGCGTGCACCTTGCTGCTGTGGACTGCTGAAGTGATCATGCTTGCTCTCCCCGGTGTGTGTGACGGCGATTGCCTTACTTCTTCAGGTAAATCAGATCAAAGCTGCCGCCATCGGCAAAGTGGTCCTTGTCGGCCTTGGTCCAGCCGCCAAAAGCCTGCTCAATCGTGAACAGCTTGATCTTGGGTAGCTGCTTGACGTACTTTGCCTGGAACTTTTCCGAGATCGGGCGGTAGAAGTTCTTGCCGGCAATGTCCTGACCTTCGTCGCTGTAAAGGTATTCGAGGTAGGCCTGCGCCACCGCGCGCGTACCTTTGCGGTCCACGTTCCTGTCAACCACGCTCACCGGCGGCTCGGCCAGGATGCTGATGGAGGGGTAAACAATGTCAACCTTGCTGCCAAATTCCTTTTCCAGCAGATGGGCTTCGTTCTCCCAGGAGATGAAGACATCGCCCTGGTTGCGCTGGGCAAAGGTAATGGAGGAGCCGCGCGCGCCGGTGTCGAGTACCGGCACGTTCTTGTACAGGGCTTGCACGAAGTCCTTGGCCTTGGCATCGCCACCGAGCTTGCGTTTGGCGTATTCCCAGGCGGCCAGGTAGTTCCAGCGCGCGCCGCCCGATGTTTTCGGGTTGGGTGTGATGACGCTGATGCCGAGCTTGATCAGGTCGTCCCAGTCCTTGATGCCTTTGGGGTTGCCCTGGCGTACCACCAGCACGATGGTCGAGGAGTAGGGTGCCGAGTTGTGCGGCAAGCGCTTTTGCCAGTCTGGCACGAGCCAGCCGCCGTTCTTGTTGAGCGCGTCAAGGTCACCGGCCAGTGCCAGCGTCACCACGTCGGCGTCCAGCCCGTCGATGACCGAGCGGGCCTGTTTGCCGGAGCCGCCGTGCGACTGTTTGATGCTCACGTCCTGCCCTGTCTTGGCCTTCCAGTACTTGGCAAAGGCGGCATTGAACTCGACGTAGAACTCGCGTGTCGGGTCGTACGACACATTGAGCAGCGTTATGGCCGGCTGAGCGGCGGCGCCCAGGGCGGCAGTGGCCAGGACGGCGCTGGTGGCGAGTTTGAAGATAGTCCGGCGATTGATCATGTCGAGTCTCAGAATCCACTGCGAAATTGCGATGAGGTGGATTCTGGAAGCGAACGATCAAAACTGGAACTACTGATTAATTACTTCTTAATAACCAGGCCATCTTAAGTATGCATACTTTTACTTTTTTACGGTGCACTGACCCGATGAACTTCCGACAATTTGGGACATCACCCACCGAGAAGCCCGCGACCGTCCGCGCGCAGTCCTCCAGTGAGTTGGTTGACTGGGCGGCCACGGATTGCTGTAGTCAACAACCTCTGCAAGACTGGGGATGGGATGGATGAAGTCACCCCACTTGCAGAGCCTTTTCAATGCGCCTGTCTGGAATAAGCCACATCACCGCGACTCCAACGTAAATAGCCTCGGCAAGCCATTCGCTAACAAACGTCAGCGGAATGGCTGCGAGGTACAGAACCACCGACGCATTGCCCTTGTGGTCTGAGCCGATGGCTTTGGCCAGCAATGAGTCGGGCCCATCGGCTCGTATGATGGCTCGTGCCAGCAACCAGTAGGCAAGGGCAGCCTCGCCTCGGTGGAGGACGCGCAGCGGGCAGTGCAGAATTCACAGGGAGAGCCACGCGGCACCCTCAAACTGACCTGTGGTGTGGAGTTCGGCATGATCGCAGTCAGCGGCTGGATCAATCAATACCTGCAGCAGCATCCGCAGGTGCGAGTGAACGTGGATTTCACCAGTCGGGTTGTGGATATCGTTCACGAAGGTTTTGACCTCGCCATCCGGGTCGGGCCATTGCTTGACTCGACCCTGGCTGCGCGCAAACTTGGGGAACTGGCATACGGGCTGTATGCGTCACCTGACTATCTGGAGCGGCGTGGGGTGCCATTGGAACCAGCAAACAGCGCATGACATGCTGCTGTTTGCTGGTGGCAGCCAGACCGCCACGCTGACACTGCACCAGGATCAGCAAACCGTGCAGGTACCCTTGGAGACCAGGCTAAAGGCTAATAACGTATTTGCCATACGCGATGCGGCCATTGCCGGACTTGGAGGCGCACAGTTGCCGCAGATCGTTGCTGCCGCAGCATGTCAAGACGGACTCTTGCAGCCGCTACTGCCGCGCTGGTCACTGCCCACAATCCCAGTTCACGCCGTCTTTGCCAGTGCGCGCTATCTGACACCCAAGGTGCGAAGCTTCATTGACCTGGCGGTGGGTGAGATGAATTCACTGGTGAGTTGAGTCAACGCATGGCGTCAATCGAAAAACCAGACTTTACTGATTGATCCGGACGCAGGTCGCGACAGCAACTGAGCGTGAGCCGTTTGGCACGACTCCGTGCTGCTACGCGATGTCCGCTGACAAACTTGCCGTCATTGAGAAGAAAAACGGATGCGCTGCTTGGTTTGGCGTGGCTGAATAATGTGGCCCAGGGGCAAAATGCTGGTCTGCTTTATCTTTTGCAGCGATATGGTGGATTTGACAGTCGAAACGCCGGGCAAGCGCAGCAGGTGCTTGGTCATGAATTCCGACAAGGCCGCGAGGTCATAAGCGACGATGCGCAAGACGTAATCTGCCTCCCCCGCCACCGAATAGCATTCAAGAACTTCAGGTAGGTCCGCAATCTCTCGCTCGAACTTGGCGCCGTGTGTCTCGCCATTGTCTGCAGGGGTTCCGCCATGGCGTTCCAGTACGACGTGCGTGAATGCCATCACGCCCAGGCCGACGACCGCCGGGTCGACCACGGCAGCGTAGTGGTCAATGACGCCAGCTTCCTCAAGTCGTTGCACACGGCGGCTCACCTGCGACGTTGACAGGTGAATCATCTCGCCGAGGGTGGCATTTGTCGTGCGTCCATCGCGCTGAAGCTCGGCGAGCAGTTCCAGATCATGCCGATCTACGGTGATGTTGCTCATGATGACTCCTGATTCTGGTTTTCGTGCATCTATTGTGCGTTAAATTCAAATAACAAAGCACAAAATGATCAAACAATGCGCTCCAAGCGAGTTAATATTTCATAGGGAGTTGTCCTAAGACGCTACTCCATAGACGAACAACAACAGAGCAATTGATGAGGCAAACATGGCAGGAATCCAAGTCTTGACAGCTCCGGCACGCATGCTCTTTTCCGGCAACGAAGCGGTTGCGCGCGCGGTGTGGGAATCAGGTGTTCGCGTGGCATCGGCCTATCCCGGAACGCCGGCCACCGAGATGCTCGAAAACCTCACACAATATCCCGATCTCTACGCCGAATGGTCGGTCAATGAGAAGGTGGCGCTGGAGGTTGCCATCGGTGCATCGATGGCGGGGTCCCGGTCCTTTTGCGCCATGAAGCATGTGGGCTTGAACGTTGCCTCGGACGCGCTGATGACCTTGACTTTGACCGGCGCCGCCGGTGGCATGGTGATTGCCGTCGCAGATGACGTCGGCCTTTCTTCTTCGCAGAACGAGCAGGACTCGCGCTTCTGGGGTCGCTTTGCGCACCTGCCGCTGCTGGAGCCGGCCGATTCCCAGGAGGCCTACGACATGGTGATCGCGGGCTACGACCTGTCGGAACAGTTTCAGGTCCCGGTGATACTGCGTCTGACAACCCGCATCTGTCATGTCAAGGCCATGGTAACGGTCAGTGAGCGCGTGCCGCATGATTCTACCGGGTATGTCAAGAACCCGCAGCGTTGGGTGATGACGCCAGGATTTGCCAAGAGCCGCATTGCGCTGATGTTCGATCGGGACGAAAAACTGCGCGCCAGCGCAGAAGTCTCGCCCCTCAATTTTGTTGTTGCCGGAAAAGACCGTCGTGTCGGCTTTGTCTCCAGCGGGCCTGCGTGGATGCATGTGCAGGAGGCATTTCCTGATGCGCCGGCGCTCAAGCTTGGATTCTCCTACCCGACGCCGATCGAAAAAATACGTGCCTTCAGCCAAACGGTTGAGCAACTGCTGGTGGTGGAAGAACTTGAACCCCTGCTGGAAAACGAGCTGCGCGCAGCCGGCATCGCCTGTCATGGCAAAGACCTGCTTGCGCGCAGCGGTGAGCTGCTACCCGAAGTACTCAGGCCGGCGCTGGCCCGACTGCTTGGTGATGTGACGCGGGATATGGAAGCTCAGAGCGCAGTGCCCGCGGCGCAAGTCTTTCCACGCCCACCTACCTTGTGCACTGCCTGTCCGCATCTTGGCATCTATTACACCGTGGCAAAGTTGAAGAACGTCATCGTTGCCGGCGATATTGGCTGCTACACGCTCGGTTCGGGTCATCCCTGGAATGCACTGGATTCGGTCATCTGCATGGGTGCCTCCATGGGCATGGCGCTGGGTCTGGATAAAGGCCGCGCAGAAGTGGACAAGGGCCGCAAGATCCTGGCCGTGATTGGTGATTCCACTTTCATGCACATGGGCATGCAGGGTTTGCTAGACATCACTTACAACCGCGGCAACGTCACGGTGCTTCTGCTGGACAACGGCACCGTGGGCATGACGGGTGGTCAGGACAATCCGGGCACCGGCCGTGGCGTCCATGGCGAGCCTGCGCCCAAGGTTGATTTTGTCAAGCTCTGCGAGGCGCTTGGTGTAAAGCCAGAGCGCATTCGCAAGGTCGATCCCTATCAGTTGCCGGAACTGGCCAAGGCGCTGCGCGAGGAAACCAAAATTCCCGAACCCTCGGTCATCATCACCGACCGGCCCTGCGTCCTGATCGATGATTTCAAGAAGCAGCCAGCTTTCAAGGTGGCGCTGGACGAATGCACTGGCTGTGGGCTGTGCCTTGACGTCGGGTGCCCGGCGATCAGCGAACAGCGCCGCGAGATGCGGATGAGGCCCTCAGGCAAGGAAGTAATGATGCAATTTGCAGCCATCGAAACCGCGGCGTGTACTGGCTGTGGCATCTGCCTGCAAGTGTGCTCGCCCAAGGCCATTGTCGTGGCTGCGCCAGTCACGCCGATCCATTTTGTGAAGAACTGAAAATGAAGCCTACAGTCACCAATATTCTTGTTGTCGGCGTTGGCGGGCAGGGCGTCATGACCGCCACTGAAATCCTCGCGGAAGCGGCGATCTCGCTGGGGCACGACGTGAAGAAGACCGAGGTTGCCGGCATGTCGCAGCGCGGTGGTGTTGTCAGCTCACACCTGCGCTTCGGGCCCAGGGTGCTGTCGCCCAAAATCGCTCCGGGCGAGGCCGACATCATCGTCGGCTTCGAGTCTGCCGAAGCACTGCGCTGGAGTCACTACTTGCGATCAGGTGGTCTGGTGCTGATGAACACCGCACGGCTGGTGCCGCCGGTGGTGAGTGGTGGTCTCTATCCCTACCCAGCTGATCCGCAGGCCGAGATTCGCGCGCGTGGCGTCGAGGTCCATGCATTCGATGCCATGGCCATCGCCAAGCAGCTCGGCGACATGCGCTTGGGAAACAGTGTGATGCTGGGCGCTATTGCAGACCATTTGCCATTTCGTGCCGAGGTGCTGCTAGAGTCCATATTGCAGCGCTTTCAGGTACGTAAGCCCGAGATGGTGGAACTCAATCGCCGCGCGTTTACAGCCGGGCGCGAAGCCGTCGCCAGTCTGGCACGCGCAGCTATCGAGGAGCCGAGTTTCGCTTAGTGGTCGGCACTAAACGGCGTCGGGCTGGTTTCCCGGTGCGGCACGCTCAAATTCAGGCATGGCCAGGCACGCCGATTCAATACGCCGGATGTGCGGGAAGGCGTCCAGAGCTGTGTTGAAGCGCCTGGCATTGGCGATTTGGGGAATCAGACAACAGTCGGCCATCGTCGGGCTGTTGCTGTGACAAAACACTCCGGTGTCGGAACTCTGTTCAAGCATTGACTCCAGCGCTGTGAAGCCGAGGGTGATCCAGTGTCGATACCACTTGGCTCTGGCAGACTCGTCAATCTTCAGCTCGTGTTCGAGGTACTGCAAGACGCGCAAGTTGTTCAACGGGTGTATCTCGCAGGCAATGCTCTGGGACAGTGCGCGCACTCGGGCGCGCCCCGACGGATCGGCAGGCAGCAAGGCAGGCTTTGTGTAGGCATCCTCCAGATACTCGATGATGGCCAGAGACTGCCCCGTCGTCAACGCCCCGTCCACCAGCGTAGGAACCAGTTGCGTGGCATTCAGACGAACGTAGTCGGCAGAATGTTGAGCCCCGCCATCTCGTAACAAATGCACGGGAATCGACTCAAACGGCAGTCCCTTCAGGTTCAGTGCAATGCGCACACGGTACGCGGCGGAACTGCGAAAGTAGGTATAGAGCTTGATCCCGTCAGGCATGGTGGTAGTCGCGCTCATGCTCATGGATTCGACTGCGAGCGGACAAGTTGATTCAGGGGTGCGACGGCAACACCGTGCCGCGACACTCGCCCAAGCCAATGCGACGAAAGCCCTCGCGCTGGCAATAGCCGCGCAGGATCACAGTATCGCCATCTTCAAGAAAGGTTCGCTGCTCACCGTTGGACAGGGCCACAGCGCGCTTGCCACCCTGACTGAGCTCAAGTAAAGAGCCACCTTGGTCCGGCTGCGGCCCCGATAGCGTGCCCGAACCCAATAGATCACCGCTGCGCAGATTGCAACCATTCACGGTGTGGTGTGCCACCAGTTGCGCCACAGTCCAGTAGGCGTCGCGGTAGTTGGACTGCATCAAACGCTCGCCTGCATGGTTGTCTGCTCGCATCTTTGCCGTCTGCAGCCAGACTTCGAGCTCGATGTTGATGGCGCCGTGTTGTCGGTTCTCTGCACAGTCGAGATATGGCAGCGGCGCAGGGTCATTCTCTGGCCGGGTGAAAGGCTCCCGGAACGGCGCCAGCGCATCGAGTGTCACCATCCACGGCGATACCGTGCTGGCGAAATTCTTTGACAGAAAAGGTCCCAGGGGCTGGTATTCCCAGGCCTGGATGTCGCGGGCGCTCCAGTCGTTGAAAAGAGTCAGACCGAACACATGTTCTTCGGCGTCGGCCAGCAGAACAGGCTCTCCCATGACATTGGGCCGCGCGATGAACGCTCCGAGTTCCAGCTCAAAATCGAGTCTGCCGCAGGGTTCGAGCACGGGTTCAGTCGCCTGTGCTGCTTTGATCTGGCCCCAAGGCCGACGAAAGGTTTGCCCCAAACCTGCTCTGCTGACGCCAATCGAAGACGAGCGACCGTGGTACCCAATCGGCACCCACTTGTAGTTTGGCAGCAGTGGGTTGTCAGGGCGAAACTGTTTGCCAACCGTTGTGGCGTGGTGGACACTGGTGTAGAAGTCGGTGTAATCGCCGATCTCGCAAGGCAGCCCCATTTCCACCTTGGCCAGTGGCACCAGCGCTGCACGAAATCGCCCCTCATCCGGACTGCCATAACGCAAGCCTTGTGAGATTGCCAAGCGCATGGCATGGCGTGCCTGCGAGTTGAGCGACATCAAGCGCTTGATGTCATGGGTCTCTACCACCTTGGCGCGGCTCAGGTCCAGCACTTGGTCACCAATGGCCACGCCGATGCACCAGTCCAAATCGCCATCGCGCCGGAATCGACCAAAAGGCAGGTTCTGAACGGGGAAGTCTGTAGCCGGATCATTGGCCGACTCGACCCAGCTTTGCAGGGCGGGATCGTGCGTCTGGTCAATCGCCGTCTTCATGGGCGGAACTCGCGCTCGTGAAGAAAGGCGGCGTGTCTGGGGGCACGCTTGGTCTTGGACCATTCCTCAAGCATCTCCCACTTCACGGCATCGAGCTTCTTCAGCATCGCTTCTTCATCGGGATCGGGGCAGGCCAACTCGAGGCGGTGGCCATTGGGGTCAAAGAAGTAGATCGAGTGAAATGCACCATGGTCGGTGACGCCCAGCACGTCCACACCGCTTGCCTCCAGGTGCGCTCGAAACTCAAGCAGTGTTGCACGATCCTTGACCTTGAAGGCGATGTGCTGGACCCATTCAGGGGTGTTGGGGTCGCGTCCCATCGGTGGCTGGGTGGGCAACTCAAAGAAGGCGAGCACATTGCCTTCTCCCGCATCCAGGAAGATGTGCATATAGGGGTCTGGCGCCTTGGTCGATGGCACCTGGTCTTCGGCGATGGCTAGGACAAAGTCCATCTTGAGCATCTTCTGGTACCAAAGCACGGTCTCTTTGGCATCCTTGCAACGATAAGCGACGTGGTGAATGCGATCGATCTTCATAAAGTCTCCTGCCTCAGGCTTTCTCTACGGCAATCACGCCGCGGCGCAATTGATCGCGCTCCAGCGACTCGAACAAGGCCTTGAAATTGCCTTCGCCAAAGCCCTGATCGCCCTTGCGCTGAATGAACTCAAAGAACACCGGCCCCAATTGGGTTTCCGAGAAGATTTGCAGCAGCAGCCGTGGCTGGCTGCCCTCGGTGCTGCCGTCAAGCAGGATGCCGCGTGTCTGCAGTTCAGGCAGAGGTTGGCCGTGACCTGGCAAACGGCCATCGATCATTTCATAGTAGCTTTCACTGGGTGCCGTCATCAGAGGCACACCCGCCATCGCGAGGCTGTCAACCGTCGTAATCAGATCGTCACAGATCAGCGCAATGTGCTGTATGCCTTCGCCATTGAATTTCAGCAGGAATTCTTCAATCTGCCCGCCTCCCTGTTTCGACTCTTCATTGAGAGGGATGCGAATCTGGCCATCTGGGGCAGTCATGGCGCGTGACGTCAGACCGGTGTATTCACCCTGGATATTGAAGTATCGGATCTCACGGAAGTTGAACAATTTCTCGTAGAAACCACCCCAGAAAGCCATTCGCCCGCGGTACACGTTGTGCGTCAGGTGATCAATCAGCTTGAGGCCATGGCCCACCGGATGCCGGTCTACACCTTCGATGAAATTGAAGTCGATGTCGTAGATCGACTTGCCATCTTCAAACCGGTCGATCAAATACAGCGGTGCCCCGCCAATGCCCTTGATGGCTGGCAACGTGAGTTCCATCGGGCCGGTCTTGATCTCAATCGGTTGAGCGCCCAGCTCCAGGGCACGGCTGTAGGCGTGGTGCGAGTCTTTGACGCGAAACGCCATGCCACACGCCGATGGACCATGCTCTGCCGCGAAGTAGCCGGCGACGCTTTTGGGTTCACGGTTAATGATGAAATTGATGTTGCCCTGGCGGTAGAGGACAACATCTTTGGATCGGTGTTTTGCCACCATCGTGAAGCCCATCCTTTCAAAGATTGGCTCCAGCAGGTCAGGGATGGGAGAGGCAAATTCAACAAACTCGAAACCCATCAAGCCCATGGGGTTTTCATACAGATCAGACAAAGTTGCACTCCAGAAGAATCTTCACGAGCACGATAACCGAAAACGGATTGACCCGTGTTGGGAGGGGCGCAGGGTCCTCTTCAATGGCAATTTCGTTACATAAAACATGCCCTTATAATGTTGCATGTAACAAATGGAGAGGGTCATGGGCACATCAAGCGCCCAACGGGTTCAAAAGCACAGAGAGGGTCTTCGCGCAGCAGGCATGCGTCCGGTGCAGATCTGGGTACCCGATACGCGACGCGAGGACTTTGCCCTGGAATGCAGGCGTCAGTCGCTCTTGCTTAAAGACGATCCACATGAAGTGGATACCCAAAACTGGGTGCACGCAGTGGCCGACACTGAAGGATGGCAATGAGGCGCGGGGATCTGATCACTGTCGCCTTGCAGGGCGATTACGGCAAGCCCAGGCCCGCCCTGATTACTCAGTCTGACCTGTTTGATGAACACCCATCGGTGACGATCTTGCCGGTGACCGGGGAACTGAAAGAGACTCCGTTGTTCCGAATTCGGGTTGAGCCTGACAAATCCAATGGCCTGCAAAAGACTTCCGACATCATGGTGGACAAGGCGCAATCTGTGGCACGTGAGCGAATTGGGAACGTCTTTGGACACGTTTCCGAGGAACAGATGCTGGCGGTCAATCGCTCACTCGCCGTGTTTCTTGGAGTGCTCTAGGCCGGGTGACTCTTTAGCGCTGTCGCCGATTGAACCATCGTCACAGGGCGGGGCCAAGATCGCCAGTCGCTTGGTGGCAGCAATCACTCAACACGACTTTTCCAAGCCTGCTGGCAGTGTCTATTCATAGTCCAAAGTCACCTGGCCCCCGACCCTAAAACCAACATGCCCATCACGCGAACCAAGTCGGTGCTGTCGTAGTCTGTCGTAGTCTTGACATGAAGCTCTTGCGTCGCCTCATAAAGTGGTTCGGCTGGCCGCTCCTGAGTGCCATCATGGTCTACGTCGGGTATTTCGTTTACTCGATGAAGACAGGCGAAAAGCGTGTCACCGACCTGTGCAGCCAGATTACGCCGGGCATGAAATCCCTGATGGCCACCCAAAATCCCCCACCCTGAGCGCGGTGAGATAACGGGTTAAATCCCGCCGTTTCGCCGCCT
>JBMOJJ010000448.1:0-2594 GCA_049315845.1 Rhodoferax sp. | reverse complement strand
CGGCGTAGCACAGCATGCAGTTGATGCACATCGAGAACTGCCGGTACTTCATCAGCTGCGCCGGCGTCTGCTTGTACTCGCCGTCCTCGATCCGCTTCTTCTCCTTCGGGATCAGGTAGGGCTTGACGCGCTTGAGCTTGTCGATGAAGTCATCGGCCACCGTGACCAGATCGCGTTCGATCGGGAAATTGGCGAGCGGCTCGACCCGGATCACACCCTCGTAGGAGCGCAGGAAAGCGTGGCATGACAGCTTGGGCTCGCCGTTGACCATCATGCCGCAGCTGCCGCAGACCGCCATGTGGCAGGACCAGCGGAAGTTCAGCGTCGGGTCGATGGTCTCCTTGACCGCCGTCAGCGCATCCAGCACCACCCACTCCTCGTTGCATTCCACCTCGTATTTTTGAAAGCGGGGCTCTTTGTCTTTTTCCGGATCGTAGCGCAGCACTTCCAGCTGAACCATGCGCTTTTTCAATTGCATTGTCATTTGTGGTCTCCCGAATAGTCACGCACGCCAGGAGGCGACTTGGTGATGACCACGTCCAGATAGTCCAGACGCGGCGGCTGCTGGCCCTGATAGAAGGCCATGCTGTGGCGCAGGAAGGTCTTGTCGTCGCGCTCCACGTAATCGAGCCGCTGGTGCGCGCCACGCGATTCCTTGCGCGCCAGCGCGCTGACCGTCAGCGCCTCGGCGCAGTCGAGCATCGAGCCGAGCTCGAGCACCTGGAACAGGTCGGTGTTGAACACATTGCTCTTGTCGTTGAGGACCACCTTGTTGTAGCGCTGGCGCAGCTCGGCCATCTTGGCGACGGCCTCCTTTAGGCCGTTTTCCTCGCGGTACAGGCCCGCGTTCTTTTCCATCGTGTCCATCATTTCCTTGCGCAGGCCCGACATCGACTCGGTGCCATCGGTGCGCGAGAATATTTCGCGGATGCGCCCCTGGGACTCCTCGGCGCGCGCCTTCAGCGCGGCCGCATTGGCCTTGGGCAGACCCTTCATGTGCTCGATCGCCGACATCGCGGCGCTCTTGCCGAACACCAGCAGCTCGACCAGCGAGTTGGAGCCGAGCCGGTTCGCGCCGTTCAGGCTGACGCAGGCGCATTCGCCGGCGGCAAACAGACCCGGCAACTGGGTGGCGGCCTTGGTGTTGGTGGAGATGCCGCCCATCATGTAGTGCACCACAGGACGAATCGGAATCGCTTCCTTGACAATATCGACGCCCAGGTAGGCAATGCCCAGTTCACGCACCAGCGGCAGCCGCTCGTCGATGTATTTCTCGCCGAGGTGGCGCATGTCGAGCATCACGCACTCGCCCCAGGGCGTGGTGACGGTGTTGCCCTTTTGCAGTTCGTGCCAGTAGGCCTGGCTGACGCGATCGCGCGGGCCGAGCTCCATGGTCTTGAGTTGCGGCTTGCCCAGCGGCGTCTCCGGACCCATGCCGTAGTCCTGCAGGTAGCGCCGGCCATTCTTGTTCAGCAGCACGCCGCCCTCGCCACGGCAGGCCTCGGTCAGCAGACTGCCGGTATTGGGCAGGCCGGTGGGGTGGTATTGAACAAACTCCATGTCCTTCAGCGGCACGCCGGCGCGGTAGGCCAGCGCCATGCCGTCGCCGGTCTTGATCGCGCCATTGGTGCTGAACGGGAACATCCGGCCCGCGCCACCGCCGCAGATGATGACCGACTTGGCATTGAACTGCTTGATCATGCCGCTGCGCATTTCCATCGCCGTGACGCCCTGACAACGACCCTCGTCGACCAGCAGATCCAGCGCGAAGTACTCGTCGAAACGCTGGATCGACGGGAACTGCAGCGTGGTCTGGAACAGCGTGTGCAGAATATGGAAGCCCGACTTGTCGGCGGCGAACCAGGTGCGCTGCTTCTTCATGCCGCCAAAAGGCCGCACCGCGACCGAGCCATCGGCCTCGCGGTTCCAGGGGCAGCCCCAGTGCTCCAGTTGGGTCAGTTCCTTCGGCGCTTCATGGACGAAATACTCGACGCAGTCCTGGTCCGACAGCCAGTCGCCACCGCCAACGGTGTCGTCAAAGTGCATGTCAAAACTGTCGTCCTTCTTGATCACGCCGGCGGCGCCGCCTTCCGCCGCGCAGGTGTGGCTGCGCATCGGATAGACCTTGGAGATCAAGGCCACGCTCAGCTTCGGGTCGGTCTCGGCCAGCGCGATGGCGGCGCGCAATCCCGCGCCCCCCGCGCCAATGATGACGACATCGGTAGTGACTATTTCCATTTCTTCCTTTCCATCACCGCAGTGATTCCAACTCAATAACAGGCAAGACGGCCAGGCCGGCTTCAATGACTCGTAAAGAACCCGATACCAACCAGCGTCAGCAGGGTCAGACCGAATGTGATCAGCGTGAAACCAAGCACTTTCGAGGCGGCAAGCTTGCCGGGCGACGGCGCGTCAACCAGAAGCTTCTCGAGTTCGCCGCTGTCGAGCAGGCGCTGGTATTCGACGCCATGATCGTGCTTGAACTCTTCCAGCGAGAAGGTGCCGGTGAACATCACCACCTCGAGCGGGAACTTGTCCGGACGGAAGTGGTTGTTGAAGAAGTGCACTGTGAACAGGAACACCACCGCCAGGAA
>JBMOJJ010000447.1:0-2600 GCA_049315845.1 Rhodoferax sp. | reverse complement strand
ACGAAGTCGTTGACAGCTTCTATGTGTTTCATACGGCCTCCATCGCGCGGCGAACTACTTTTCCGTCACGGCACTTCGGCCCGGCCTGGGTCGTGCTCAGCAGGAACTTCTGCATGTCCCACGCTCCGGTCGGGCAGCGCTCGGCGCACAGGCCGCAATGCAGGCAAACGTCTTCATCCTTGACCATCACACGTCCTGTTTTCAGGGCGCCGGACACATAGAGGTCCTGCGCCAGATGGGTGGCGGGCGCCTTCAGACGGCCGCGCAGATCCGCCTCATCGCCGTTCTTGGTGAAACTGATGCAGTCCATAGGACAGATGTCGACGCAGGCGTCGCACTCGATGCAGGTGTGCTTGGTGAACACCGTCTGCACATCGCAGTTCAGGCAGCGGCTGGCTTCCTTGAACGCGGTGGCGGCGTCGAAGCCCAGTTCGACCTCGACCCGGATGCTGGCCAGCGCCACCTCGGCTTTCGCCCATGGCACCTTGAAACGGGAGTCGGCCGAAACGCTGCTGTCGTAGCTCCACTCGTGGATCCCCATCTTGGCCGACATCAGGTTGACCGTGGGCGGCGGACGCCGATGAAGGTCCTCGCCGTGCAGGAAACGGTCGATCGAGACCGCCGCCTCATGGCCATGCGCCACGGCCGTGATGATGTTCTTCGGGCCATAGGCCGCATCACCGCCAAAGAACACGTTGGCCACGGTCGACTGGAACGCCTCGGGCACCAGCACCGGCAAACCCCATTGGTCGAACTCGATGCCGACGTCCTTCTCGATCCAGGGGAAAGCATTCTCCTGGCCGACCGCGATCAGCACATCGTCGCAGGGCACCAGCACTTCCGGCTGGCCGGTTGGCACCAGGCTGCGCCGGCCCCTGTCGTCATACACCGCCTTGACGATCTCGAAGCGCATGCCGGTCAACTTGCCGTTCGCGTGCTCAAAGCTCTTGGGCACATGGAAGTTCAGAATCGGAATGCCTTCATGCACCGCGTCCTCCTTCTCCCAGGGCGATGCCTTCATCTCCTCGAAGCCGCTGCGCACGATCACCTTCACGTCGCTGCCGCCCATGCGGCGCGCCGAGCGGCAGCAGTCCATCGCGGTGTTGCCGCCTCCGAGCACGATCACGCGCTGGCCGATGGTGGAGATGTGGCCAAAGGAAACCGAGGCCAGCCAGTCGATGCCGATGTGGATGTTTTCCTTCACGTCCCAGCGACCCGGAATCTCAAGATCGCGGCCCCGCGGCGCGCCGCAGCCGACAAACACCGCGTCGTAGCCCTGCGTCAGCAAGTCGCGCATGGATTCGATCCGCTGACCGCTCTTGAAGTCCACGCCCAGGTCCAGGATATAGCCGGTCTCTTCGTCAATCACCGACTCGGGCAGGCGAAAGCGCGGAATCTGGCTGCGTATGAAGCCGCCGGCCTTGGCCTCGCCATCGAAAACAGTGACTTCATAGCCCAGCGGCGTCAGGTCGCGCGCCACCGTCAGCGAAGCCGGTCCAGCCCCGACGCAGGCGACCCGTTTTCCGTTCTTGGGCGCGACCGCCGGCATCCGGCGCTTGACGTCGTCCTTGTTGTCGGCCGCAACGCGCTTGAGGCGGCAGATCGCGACCGGTTCCGGATGCACGCCATTGCTCTCCTCGACCCGGCCGCGCCGGCAAGCCGGCTCGCAGGGCCGATCGCAGGTGCGCCCGAGCACGCCCGGAAACACGTTGGATACCCAGTTGACCATGTAGGCATCGCTGTAGCGGCCCTGGCCGATCAGCCGGATGTACTCCGGCACCGGCGTATGGGCCGGACAGGCCCACTGGCAATCGACGACTTTGTGGAAATAGTTTGGATTAGCGATGTTGGTGGGCTGCAAGTCTGTCTCCTAAACCCTGAAAAGCCGCGTCAGCGGCTGGGCAAAAAGCGAGTGTACGCCTGTCATCCCGCGAAAACGCCCGCTTTGGGCCTTGGTGGCAAGGGTCGCTTGTCAGACTTTGACCTAAATCAAAGCTTATCGGCCGCCGCTGTAAGCTGTTGTCAGGCAGGCGCGGCCGCGAGCTTTCGGAAGGCCGCCACCACCGCCGGCGGTGCTTGCACCAACTCAATCAAAACACCCTCGCCGCTGATCGGAAACTCATCGTTTGACTTGGGGTGCAAAAAGCAGATGTCAAAGCCGGCGGCGCCCTGGCGGATACCACCCGGCGCAAAGCGCACGCCCTGCGCCGTCAGCCATTGCACCGCCGTCGGCAGATCGTCGATCCACAGTCCGACGTGGTTCAAAGGCGTCGCATGCACCGCCGGCTTCTTGTCGATATCGACCGGCTGCATCAGGTCGACCTCGACCTTGAATGGCCCGCTGCCGATCGCGCAAATGTCTTCGTCGACGTTCTCGCGCTCACTGCGAAAGGTACCCGTGATTTCCAGCCCCAGCATCTCGACCCAGAGCTTTTGCAAACGCTTCTTGTCAGGGCCGCCGATCGCGATTTGCTGGATGCCCAGCACTTTAAAGGGGCGATGCGCAGAAGTCATAATTCAACCGACGGTGTGAGATGATTTAGCTTGATAGACAACCCCGGTCAAGCCCTGCAGATCAGCATCCTGCAGGATGCTGATCT
>JBMOJJ010000446.1:0-2600 GCA_049315845.1 Rhodoferax sp. | reverse complement strand
GCATTGCCCAAGGGGCTGAAGTCGAGGCTCATGGCAGGGCTTTCGGGACGAATGGATGGGATTGTGCAACAAGCTGCCTTCGGCCTTCGCGATGACGGGCTCAAATCGCCACCAGTCCGCGCACGCCGTCGATCTCCATGTTCGCGCCCTTGCCGCGCGCCAGCACCGCGCCGCGCTCCATCACCAGATAGTCGTCGGCCAGATCGCGGGCGAAGTCGTAATACTGCTCGACCAGCACAATCGCCATGTCACCCCGATCCGCCAGCATGCGGATCACGCGGCCGATGTCCTTGATGATGCTGGGTTGAATGCCTTCGGTCGGCTCGTCCAGTATCAGCAGGCGGGGACCAGCCGCCAGCGCCCTGGCAATCGCCAGTTGCTGCTGCTGACCGCCCGACAGATCGCCACCGCGGCGTTGCAGCATCTGCCTGAGCACCGGAAACAGCTCAAACAGCTCAGGAGGAACCGGTGTGCCGGCGCTCCTGTAGGCCAGCCCCATGCGCAGATTTTCTTCCACCGTGAGGCGCGCAAAGATCTCGCGACCCTGCGGCACAAAGCCGATGCCGGCGCGTGCCCGTTCATAAGGCGTGGCGTGCTGGATCGGCTTGCCGTCGAGCTCGATGCTGCCGTTCCTGATCGGCACCAGGCCCATCAGGCTTTTCAGCAAGGTGGTCTTGCCAACCCCGTTGCGCCCGAGAATGACCGTGACCTTGCCCATTTCCGCCTGCAAGCTCACATCGCGCAGGATGTGCGAGCCGCCATAGTACTGGTTGATGTTCTTGATGTTCAGCATCATCAGCGACCCAGATAGACCTCGATCACCCGCTCATCCGCCTGCACCTGCGCCAGCGTTCCCTGCGCCAGCACCGCCCCATCGCACAGCACGGTGACGACGTCGGAGATGGTGTTGATGAAGCTCATGTCGTGCTCGACCACCATCAGAGAATGCTTGCCCTTGAGCGAGAGAAATAACTCGGCGGTGCGCTCGGTTTCCTCGTCCGTCATGCCGGCCACCGGTTCGTCGAGCAGCAGCAGCTTGGGGTCCTGCATCAGCAGCATGCCGATCTCCAGCCACTGCTTCTGGCCGTGGCTCAGATTGCCGGCCTGCACGCTCACGCTGCCAGCCAGGTGAATCGTCCGCAACACCTCCAGCAGACGGTCGCTCTGCGCGGAATCGAGGGTGAAGAACATGGAGGCGGAAACGGCCTTGTTGGTTTTCAGCGCCAGCTCCAGATTTTCAAACACCGTCAGTTGCTCGAACACGGTCGGCTTCTGGAACTTGCGCCCGATGCCCATCTGCGCGATCTCGGCCTCGGTGTAGCGCAGCAGGTCTATCGTGCTGCCAAAGAAGACGCGGCCCTGGTCCGGCCGGGTCTTGCCCGTGATGATGTCCATCAGCGTGGTCTTGCCGGCGCCATTGGGGCCGATCACGCAGCGCAACTCGCCCGGCGCAATATCAAGCGACAGATTATTGATGGCCTTGAATCCATCGAAGCTCACGCTCACATCCTCCATGTACAGGATGCGGCCATGCGTCACATCGACTTCGCCCGGTGTGGCGATGCGCGAGAAGCCCGCCGCGCGGCCGCCGGACTCGGTCTGGCCCTGCACCATCTTCAGTGCGTGTGCTTCGGCCCGACGAGCGCCCTGCTCCAACAAATCAGGCGTCATGGCCAGACCCCCGCAGCTTCTTCACCAGACCCACAATGCCGTCGGGCAGGAGCAGCGTCACGCCAATAAAAAGCGCGCCCAGAAAGTAGAGCCAGAACTCGGGGTAGGCCACTGTCAGCCAGCTCTTGGCGCCATTGACGACGAAGGCACCGACGATGGGGCCGATCAGCGTGGCGCGGCCACCGACCGCGGCCCAGATCGCAATCTCGATCGAATTGGCCGGACTCATCTCGCTCGGGTTGATGATGCCCACCTGCGGCACGTACAGCGCACCGGCCACACCGCACATCATGGCCGAGAGGGTCCAGATCGTGAGCTTGTAGCCCAGTGGTGAGTAGCCGCTGAACATCACGCGCGTCTCGGCGTCGCGCACCGCCTGCAGCACGCGACCGAACTTGCTGCGGATCAGCCAGCGCGCCAGCAGGAAGAAGGCCAGCAGCGTGACACCGGTCAGCACGAACAGGGTCATGCGCATGCTCGGCGTGGCCAGCGGGATGTTCAGGATCCGCTTGAAGTCGGTAAAGCCGTTGTTGCCGCCAAAGCCGGTTTCGTTGCGAAAGAACAGCAGCATCGCGGCAAAGGTCATGGCCTGCGTGATGATGGAAAAGTAGACGCCCTTGATGCGCGAGCGAAACGCGAAGTAGCCAAACACAAAGGCTACCAGGCCAGGCACCGCCACGATCAGGAACAGCGTGGCGCCGAAGCTGTCGCTGAAGCTCCAGTGCCAGGGCAGCGTCTTCCAGTCCAGGAACACCATGAAATCGGGCAGGCTGCTCTTGTAGTTGCCCTCCAGCCCGATCTGGCGCATCAGGTACATGCCCATGACGTAGCCACCCAGCGCAAAAAACAGGCCGTGGCCCAGGCTCAGGATGCCGGTGTAGCCCCAGTTCAGATCCATCGCCAGCGCACAGATCGCATAGCACATGATC
>JBMOJJ010000445.1:0-2603 GCA_049315845.1 Rhodoferax sp. | reverse complement strand
CCAGCTGTTGTTGGTGCGCACATCACGCCTGCCAATGATCACCAGATCCGGCGCCACTCGGGCCAGATCGGCGGCCGGACGGGCCAGATCGGCCAGCAGTGACGGCGGCGCCAGCTCCACTTTGCCGCTCGGAGTGCGCAGCATCTCGGGAATACGGGCTTGCAGCTCACCCAGGTCAATGCCTCCCGCGCTGTTGGAGGCCATGACCTTGGCCAGTGTCAGGCCTTCGGGGTTCATGCCAAACATGTCGCCATAGGGGCCGGTGCGCAGTGCGACCTCCAGCAGGCGCTGCGGGCCTTTGAGTCCGCTGGTGGCCTGGATGACCGCAGCGGCATTGGCTCCGGCCAGGCGCACAGCGTCTTCGGAAAACTGGGCGTCGTCCAGCGCGTTGGCGTCGGCCTTTGCCCCCTCACCGCGGACGATGGCGGCCAGCTTCAGCATGGTTTGCCATTCCTCTGGGGCTCCATCGGTGCGCGGCAGCACCGGTGGGCTGTAGCGGGCGTGATTGCGCCAGGAGAGTTGGGGGAAGGCCACGTCGTAATGAAAATCTTCCAGCGGCGACACGCCCGGCAAGATGACGTCGGCATGGCGCGTGGTCTCGTTCAGGTAGATGTCCATGCTGACCATGAAGTCCAGAGTGTCCAGCGCAGCCGCCAGGCGTGGGCCGTTGGGGCTGGACAGGACCGGGTTGGTCGCCACGGTGAACAGGACGCGGATCTGTCCCGGCCCGGCCGTTTCAATTTCTTCCGCCATGCACGTGATGGGCAGCTCGCCAAACACCTCCGGGGCGCCGCTCACGCGCGCAAAGTGGCGCCCGGTGGTCACGCCTTTGCCAATGCCGGATTTGCCTGCGGTGTTGGATGCGAAGGCAGCCGCCTTGGCAAACATGGCTCCACCGGGGCTATCGAGGTGGCCGCTAAGCACGTTGAGTACATCCACCAGCCAGCTGGCCAGCGTGCCGTATTCCTGGGTGCAGGTGCCGATGCGGGCGTACACACAAGCCCGCTCGGTGCTGGCCAGTTCACGTGCCAGCGCGCGAATGGTGACCGCATCGATGCCGCAGCGCGCCGCCACGGCCTCGGGGGTAAAGGCGGCCACCGCCAGACCGACTTCTTGCACGCCGTTCACCCAGCCCGCAACCGCGCCCAGACGCACCAGCTTGTCAGCAAACAGGGTCTGCACCATGGCCGCCAGCAAGAACACATCGGCGCCGGGGCGGATGAAGTGGTGTGCATCGGCCACCGCAGCGGTTTCGGTCCGGCGCGGGTCGATGACGATGAGCCTGCCGCCACGCGCCTGCATGGCCTTGGCCTTGGCCTTGAAATCGGGCACGGTCCACATGCTGGCGTTGCTGGCCAGCGGGTTGGCGCCGATGACCAGCAGCAGGTCGGTGCGCGCAATATCGGGCAGCGCGACGGACAGCCAGTGGCCAAACATCAAACCACTGGCGAGTTGTTTGGGCATCTGGTCCAGCGTAGAGGCGGAAAATATGTTCTTGGTGTCCAAGGCACGGGCCAGCTTGCCAAAGTAGGTGAGCAGCCCGATCTTGTGGGCCGATGGATTACCCACCACCACCGCGCTGGCGTTGTGTCCATGGGCCGCCAGCAGTGGCAGCAGGCGGCGTTCGATCTCGGCAAACGCTTCTTCCCACGTGGCCTCTGCGAATGTGCCATTGCGCTTGATCAGCGGGGTGCGCAGTCGGTCCGGGTCTTCGTGCAGGTCCTTCAGGGCGACGCCCTTGGGGCAGATGTAGCCTGCGCTGAACACGTCTTGCGCGTGGCCTTTGATGCTGGTGACATGGCCATCTTGCACTTTGATCTCCAGCCCGCAGCAGGCTTCGCACAGGGGGCAGATACGGTGGTGAATGGTCTCAAGCATAGCGGGCCTCGCGAGGATAAGTTGCACTAGAGCGGCATTTACGCACCCGGGGCGTCGCCGTGTCGAGAACGCAGGTGACAGCAGCGTGCTGTGATCTCATCGAATCTTTCCGGTCTGGGGCAGCGGCACCCTGCGCCGGCCCGCTTGGCTCAAGAACTCGGTGTAATGCTCAGCTACCGTGGCTGGCGCATCCAGCATAGGCAGGTGGCCCACCGCCGGCATCAGAAACCTGCGGCTGTGCGGGTATTTGTGCGCCAGTGCAAGAGCACCAGCCACATCAAATACTTGATCGCTTTCGCCCCAAAGGATCAGCGTGCGCACACGGCTGGGTTTCATGGCCTTCAAGACGTTGCCGTAGAGGCTCACGACATTCCAAACCTGCTGATAGTGTTTTTGGTTGTCAATGTACGGACGAACCATCGCGCTTTTGCTTGCTTCCGCTAGTGCGGGTACATTGTTGAGCAACAGCGACAACTCCAGGTCGAACTCTGCTTCATTGACCGGAATGAACGGGTTGATGCCTTTGAAGATCGCTTGCTTTACCGGTGACGCCCAGTCGCCTATCCCCAAGACCCCACCGACAAAAGCCAGGGACAGGACCTCCTGGGGATATTGACTGGCATACATCGCTGCGATCGTTCCACCCATTGAGCTGCCCGCCAGATGGAAGCGTGCTACGCCACGCGCGTTCATGAACTTTTCAAGGAGCGCCACCTGTTCTTCCA
>JBMOJJ010000444.1:0-2612 GCA_049315845.1 Rhodoferax sp. | reverse complement strand
AGCAGCAGGCCAAGCGCGCCGTCGCGATTGCGCTGCGCAATCGCTGGCGTCGCCAGCAGGTGGAGCCGGGTCTGCGCGGCGAAATCACGCCGAAAAACATCCTGATGATAGGCCCCACGGGGGTTGGCAAGACTGAAATTGCCCGGCGCCTGGCGCGCCTGGCCGATGCGCCCTTCATCAAGGTGGAGGCGACCAAATTCACCGAAGTCGGCTACGTCGGCAAGGACGTCGACTCGATCATCCGCGACCTGGCCGACATCGCGGTCAAGCAGACCCGGGTCGCCGAGATGAAGAAGGTGCGCGCGCGGGCCGAGGATGCGGCTGAGGAGCGCGTTCTCGACATCCTGATCCCGCCCCCGCGTGCCGAGTTCGGCGTGCTGCCGAGTTCGGAGCCCGAGAGCACCGCGCGCCAGGTTTTCCGAAAGAAGCTGCGCGAGGGTCAACTGTCCGATCGGGAGATCGAGATTGACGTCGCGCAGGCGGCACCGCAGCTCGAGATCATGGGTCCTGCCGGCATGGAGGAGATGACCGAGCAGCTGCGCGGCATGTTCGGCCAGATCGGGCAGTCAAAGCGTCAGACGCGCAAGCTCAAGATCCCGGAGGCGATCAGGCTGCTGGTCGATGAAGAGGCGGCAAAGCTGGTCAACGAAGAGGAAATCAAGACGCAGGCGCTGCACATGCTGGAGCAGAGCGGCATCGTCTTCATCGACGAGATCGACAAGGTCACCTCGCGTTCCGAAGGCAGTGGCGCCGAGGTGTCGCGCCAGGGCGTGCAGCGCGACCTGTTGCCGCTGGTCGAAGGGACGACCGTGTCCACCAAGTACGGCATGGTCAAGACCGACCATATTCTGTTCATCGCCTCAGGTGCCTTCCACCTGAGCAAGCCGAGCGATCTGATTCCGGAGCTGCAGGGGCGTTTTCCGATCCGGGTCGAGTTGCAGTCCCTGTCGGTGCAGGACTTTGTCGCGATCCTGACGCAGACGCACGCGTCGCTGGTCAAGCAGTACCAGGCCTTGCTGGCCACCGAAAATGTACGTATCGAGTTTCAGGACGAGGGCATTCAGCGCCTTGCGAACATTGCGTTCGATGTCAATGAACGCACCGAGAACATTGGTGCCCGCAGACTCTCGACCGTCATGGAGCGCTTGCTCGACGAGGTCAGTTTCGATGCTGCCAATCTGGGCGGCCAGACCATTTCGGTGGACGCGGCCTACGTCGACGTGCGACTCGGCGAATTGAGCCGCGATGAGGACCTTTCAAGGTACATCCTATGACCTTGCGGGACAGATCTTTAGCTCTGTCCCCAACTCGAAACGGGATGTCGGATGTTTGCCTTGCGGGACAGGCTGCGGCGAGCCAGTCTGGTACCCGGCAGACCGTGCGCAATAGACCACAGCCCGGCATTCAAGCATCACTTTCACAACACCTGCTAAGTGCTTCATTTAGAACGATTTTTGCTTTGAATTTTCTTCAAAGTCGATTCTAAGTCCTTGATTTCATTGAAAAAAATATTGCAAACCGGCTTGCATCGCGGGCATTTGCTGCTACAGTGCAAAAAAGTGCAATTAAGTGGTGAAAAGTGCGTTTGCACTTCTGCTTTTCTATTTTTCCGCAATCAAAGGGTGTGCTGCAGTGTTTCAAGGGGCGTCCTCGTTAAGTCTCGATAGCAAAGGCCGCTTGTCTGTGCCGACGCGCCACCGT
Organism: Rhodoferax sp.; assembly: GCA_049315845.1. Lineage (GTDB taxonomy): Bacteria > Pseudomonadota > Gammaproteobacteria > Burkholderiales > Burkholderiaceae_C > Rhodoferax. The sequence continues at coordinate 911 of JBMOJJ010000444.1, read as the reverse complement.
GAAGTCCTGAGCGCCATCGCGGCCGGCCAGCTGACCATGACCCGGCATCCGCATGGCTGCCTGATGCTGTTTCCACGTCCCGAGTGGGAGAAGTTCCGCGAGCGCATCGCTGCCCTGCCGATGTCGGCGCAGTGGTGGAAGCGGATCTTTCTGGGCAATGCGATGGACGTCGAGATCGACGCCACCGGTCGCGTGCTGGTATCGCCCGAACTGCGACAGGCGGCGGGCATTTCCAAGGACACCATGCTGCTCGGCATGGGCAACCATTTCGAACTCTGGGACAAGGCGACCTACGACGAGCAGGAAGCCCGGGCGATGCAGGGTGAGATGCCCGACGTGTTCAAAGAGTTCTCCTTCTGAAGGTCCACGGTGGACACCCGATGGAATCACACCACTGTATTGTTGAATGAAGCTGTCGATGCTCTCTTCACCGATCCTGATGCCGCGCCAGGCGAGCCGGACGCGGGCGCCAACAGCTACGTCGACGCGACCTTCGGCCGCGGCGGCCACGCCCGCCTGATCCTGTCCAGACTGGCGCCGCAAGGACGCCTGATCGCGTTCGACAAGGACCCCGAGGCGCTGGTCGAAGCCGGCCGCATCGACGATTCACGCTTTTCAATCCGGCACCAGGGCTTCTCGCACCTGGCCGAGCTGCCCAAGGCGAGTGTGGCCGGGGTGCTGCTGGATCTGGGCATCAGTTCACCGCAGGTCGACAACCCGTTGCGGGGTTTCAGCTTCCGGTTCGAGGGCCCGCTCGACATGCGGATGGACACCACGCGGGGCATCAGCGTGGCGCAATGGCTGGAGACGGCCGAACTGGACCAAATAGCGGAGGTGATACGTGACTACGGCGAAGAACGGTTTGCTGGCTCCATTGCAAAGGCGATTGTTGCTCGCCGACAGGAACGGGG
>JBMOJJ010000443.1:0-2619 GCA_049315845.1 Rhodoferax sp. | reverse complement strand
TTGCGCATCAAGCGGGCCCGGTAGATCTCGACCGTGCGGTGGCTGATGCTGAGCGCCTTGCCGATCTCCTTGGAGGTCATTCCATCCATCAGGTGCGCTGCGACCTCGCGTTCACGGGCTGTCAGCTCGGCCTTGACCGGCCGGCGCGAGCTCAGATCCTCGAAGGTCCAAATGCCAGCCTCGTGCGGCGTGCTCGGCTTCAGCGCCCGGCCCGTGACGTGGCACCAGAAAGTCTCGCCGCTGGCGCGCTTCATGATGCGGTCATCGGCGTAGGTTCCGTTGCGGTTCAGAATCGGAGCGATGCGCGAGCCGGTGCGCTCGAATTCGATCGCGCTCGGGTACAGCACCTGAAAGGACGCTCCAGTCAACAATTCGCGGGATGCGCCGAACATCTCGCAGACGTGCCGGTTACAGTCAACGATGGCACGGTTGCGTGACAGGATCAGCCCGACGGGTGCCAGGTCGAATGCGACGCGGTAATCAATGTCCATCTGTTTGAAAGTCGTCTACCTAGGGTTTGTACTTTACGAAATACTACGTATCCCGCTAGGTAGTATGCTACGCCAAGTTGCAAACGTGGCTGTTTTGCAGCCCAAGCAAGCCGCTGCTGGCCTGCGCTTTGTCCCGGACGGTTTTACCAAGGAGATCATCAAGTGAACAAGATATACCCAAGTGCTGCCAAGGCGCTGGAAGGCATTGTCAGCGACGGCCAGCTGATGGCTGTCGGCGGCTTCGGCCTGTGCGGCATTCCCGAAGCGCTGATCGACGCGCTGTGCGCCAGCGGCGTCAAGAACCTGACCGTGATCTCGAACAATGCGGGCGTGGACGGCTTTGGCCTCGGCAAGCTGCTGGCAACGCGCCAGATCAGCAAGATGATCTCCAGCTATGTGGGCGAGAACAAGGAGTTCGAGCGGCAATTCCTGGCCGGCGAACTGCAGCTTGAATTCACGCCCCAAGGCACTCTGGCCGAGAAACTGCGCGCTGGTGGTGCCGGCATCCCGGCGTTCTATGTTCGTACCGGTGTCGGCACGCTGATCGCTGAAGGCAAGGAAACGCGCGAGTTCGACGGCCATGTGTATGTGATGGAGCGTGCGCTGATGCCCGAGGTCTCGCTGGTCAAGGCCTGGAAGGCCGACAAGAGCGGCAACCTGATCTTCCGACGCACTGCGCGCAATTTCAACCCGGCGGTGGCGATGGCGGGCAAGCTCACGGTGGTCGAGGTCGAGGAGATCGTCGAGACCGGCAGCTTCGATCCGGATGCGGTGCATCTGCCCGGTATTTACGTGCAGCGGATTGTGCTCAATGCGCAACCAGAGAAGCGCATTGAACAGCGCACCGTTACCCCTAAAGGAGTTTGATCATGGCTTGGACACGCGACCAGATGGCGGCCATTGCGGCCAAGGAATTGCAGGACGGCTTTTACGTGAACCTCGGGATAGGTCTGCCCACACTGGTGGCCAACTTCGTGCCGGACGGCATGGAAGTCTGGCTGCAAAGCGAGAACGGCATGCTGGGCATCGGCCCGTTTCCGACCGAGGACGAGGTTGACGCCGACCTGATCAACGCCGGCAAGCAGACCGTGACCACGATACCGGGCTCCAGCATCTTCGGTAGCCACGACAGTTTTGCGATGATTCGCGGCGGCAAGGTCAATCTGAGCATTCTGGGCGCCATGCAGGTGAGCGAAAAGGGCGATCTGGCCAACTGGATGATCCCCGGCAAAATGGTCAAGGGTATGGGCGGTGCGATGGATCTGGTCGGTGGCGTCAAGTGCGTCGTCGTCTTGATGGAACATGTCGCCAAGAAGAAGGATGGCAGCATCGACCTGAAGATCTTGCCCGCCTGCACGCTGCCGCTGACGGGCGTCGGCGTGGTGGACCGGATCATCACCGACCTGGCCGTGCTCGATGTGACGCCGCATGGCCTGAAAGTGGTCGAGATGGCGCCCGGTGTCACGCGCGAAGAATTGCAGGCCAATACCGGCGTGCCCCTGCACTGACAGCGGCGAAAGGCGAGCGCGACTTCACGCTTTCGCCTGTGTTGACGCTGCAGCAGGCCAAGTGAGATGAGCAAGATCTTTCGCTTTTTGGCGCGAGTCGCTCTGATGCTGGCCGGCCTGGTCTTTTTGGCCAGTTTGCTGCTTGCCGCGTTGCTGATGCTGGCGCTGTGGTTGTTGAGGGCGCTCTGGTCGCGCCTGAATGGCCGACCGCTGAGTCCTTGGACTTTTCAGATTGACCGGCAGGCGGTGTGGAATCGCTTTTATCGCGCACCCGACCAACACACGGCAAAACAACGCAATGACGCCGACGTGATTGATGTCGAAGCCAAGGAGAAGCCGCGCTAGAACTTGTCGGTCGCAGCTTACCGGTTGCCCAGTCCGACTCCCGTCAGAAGCCGTTGGTGGTGGACTTCAACGAGCCCAAAGCGGGTAGCCGCAGTTGAGCCGGTCATTCAGCTGGCCCGATATGATCAAAGTGCGCTACACACGCACTGTATTGGAGAGCGCTGCTTCGTCAATGCAGCGCCGGGCTGATCTCAGCCCGATTCAGTTCCGTCCTGCTTATGTCAGCTAAAGACGCCGCCGTACTTCTTGCGCAGGTCGCCCTTTTGCACCTTGCC
>JBMOJJ010000099.1:0-11718 GCA_049315845.1 Rhodoferax sp. | reverse complement strand
GAAGTGGGCCACTTCATGGAGCAGGTCAAGGACAAGAATTCCGGCGTCAAGCTGATGGGTTTTGGCCACCGGGTCTACAAGAACTACGATCCGCGCGCCAAGCTGATGCAAGAAACATGCAGGGAAGTTCTGACGGCGCTGGGTCTCGAAAACGACCCCCTGTTCAAACTCTCCATGGCGCTGGAAAAAATTGCGCTGGAAGACGATTATTTCGTCTCCCGCAAGCTCTACCCCAATGTCGATTTCTATTCAGGCATCGTGCAGCGCGCAATCGGCATTCCGGTCAACATGTTCACCGGCGTCTTCGCGTTGGCCCGCACCGTCGGCTGGATTGCGCAACTGAACGAAATGATCAGTGATCCTGAATACAAGATTGGCCGTCCGCGCCAGCTGTTCTCGGGTTCTGTCAAGCGCGACGTTCCTCCGATGGACAAACGCTGACCCGGTCTTGTTTTGCCAGCCCGCCGGATGGAAACACCGGCGGGCTTTTTGTTTTTGGCGCGGCCCTCGCGCAGCCCGTTTAAAATCGCCCGATGCCAAGGAAAAACCATATGGGCCGCAATGACAGCCAGACGCCGGGACGCACGCTTTACGACAAACTCTGGGATGAACACGTTGTTCACACCGAGGAAGACGGCACTTCCGTTCTGTACATAGATCGTCACCTTGTGCATGAGGTGACCAGCCCGCAGGCCTTCGAAGGCCTGCGGCAGGCCGGGCGCAAGGTTTGGCGCGTCAGTTCGATTGTCGCGACCGCCGACCACAACACCCCCACCACCGGCTGGGAGCGCGGCTACGACGGCATCACCGACCCGACCAGCAAGGAGCAGGTTGTCGCGCTCGACACCAATATGCGGGAATTCGGCGCCGCCGCCTACTTTCCATTCCTGTCCAAACGACAGGGCATTGTGCATGTCATCGGCCCCGAGAACGGCGCGACGCTGCCCGGCATGACAGTGGTCTGCGGCGATTCGCACACCTCCACCCACGGCGCGTTCGGCGCATTGGCGCACGGCATTGGCACCAGCGAAGTGGAACATGTGCTGGCGACCCAGACGCTGCTGGCAAAAAAGGCGAAGAACATGCTGGTGCAGGTCGACGGCACCCTGCCACGCGCTTGCAGCGGCAAGGATATCGTGCTGGCGGTAATCGGCAAGATCGGTACCGCCGGCGGCACCGGCTACACCATTGAGTTCGCCGGCTCCGCCATCCGCGCGCTGAGCATGGAAGGCCGCATGACGGTCTGCAACATGGCGATAGAAGCGGGTGCCCGCGCCGGTCTGGTGGCGGTCGACGAGAAAACCATCGCCTACGTCAAGGGTCGCCCGTTGGCGCCAGGCCAGAATGCCGGCAGCGACGCATCCACGACGGTTGAGTGGGATCAGGCGGTGGCTTACTGGAAAACACTGCACAGCGATGCCGACGCCGTCTTTGACACCGTCGTGCGCTTCGATGCGGGCCAGATCGTGCCCCAGGTAACCTGGGGAACTTCGCCTGAAATGGTGCTCGGGATCGACAGTCTGGTGCCCGACCCGGACAAGGAAAAAGACCAGAGCCGACGCAGCGCCATCGAGCGGGCGCTGGTGTACATGGGTCTGGAGCCAGGCAAGGCATTGAACGATCTGTTTGTCGACAAGGTTTTCATTGGCTCCTGCACCAACAGCCGGATTGAAGACATTCGCGAAGCCGCAGCCATGGTGAAGAAGCTCGGGCAAAAGGTGGCCGGCAACGTCAGGCTCGCGATGGTCGTGCCCGGCTCCGGCCTGGTGAAAGAGCAGGCCGAGCGCGAGGGCTTGCATCAAATCTTCGAAGCGGCCGGCTTCGAATGGCGCGAGCCAGGCTGCTCGATGTGCCTGGCGATGAACGCCGACCGGCTGGAGCCGGGTGAACGTTGCGCCGCCACCAGCAACCGAAATTTCGAGGGCCGTCAGGGTGCCGGCGGACGCACTCACCTGGTCAGCCCCGCGATGGCGGCGGCGGCCGCAATCCACGGCCATTTTGTCGATATCAGAAAATTCGCCTGAACAGACTGGCGCAGGATAAGCTCATGAAGATATTTTCACTGTTACTCCTTTTCTTCCTGATCCATGCAGTGTCCGGCTGCAACACGGTCAAGGGTGTCGGCCAGGACCTGCAGAAGGCTGGCGAAAAGATTGAAGATGCAGCCAAGAAGAAGTAGAACGCCCCATGCAAAAGTTCAATCTGCACAAGGGGCTGGTCGCCCCGATGGACCGAGAAAACGTCGACACTGACGCGATCATCCCCAAGCAATTCCTGAAGTCCATTCGCAAGGCCGGTTTTGGACAAAATCTGTTTGACGAATGGCGCTATCTCGACCCCGGCTTTCCCGGCCAGGATCCCGACAGCCGCAAGCCCAACCCCGACTTCGTGCTCAACCTGGCGCGCTACAGGAATGCATCGATCCTGCTGGCGCGCAAGAACTTTGGCTGCGGCTCGTCACGCGAGCATGCGCCATGGGCGCTGGACCAATATGGCTTTCGCGCCATCATCGCCCCCAGCTACGCGGATATCTTCTTCAACAACAGCTTCAAGAATGGTCTGCTGCCGATTGTGCTGGGCGAAGCGCAGGTGACCCAGCTGTTTGACGAAACCGCAGCCTTCCCCGGATACGCGCTGACCATCGACCTTGAACGCCAGGTGATTGTCAAACCAGACGGTGCCGAGATGCCTTTCGAGGTGCAGGCGTTTCGAAAGTACTGTCTGCTCAATGGCTTTGATGATATCGGGCTGACCCTGCGCCACACCGACAAGATCAAAGCCTTTGAGGCCCAGCGCCTGGCACAAAAGCCATGGCTGGCCCGAACGCTGCTTGTCTAGACGGTTATTGAAACTTTGCGGGACACGGTGCAGCCGGCGCAAGCAGACGACACCGCCCCCACCCCTTCGAGAGATCTTGATTCAACATGAAAATTGCAGTCCTACCAGGCGATGGCATCGGCACCGAAATTGTGGCCGAAGCGGTGAAGGTGTTAGACGCGCTCGACCTCGGGTTCGAGATGGAAACAGCGCTGGTCGGCGGAGCCGCCTATGAAGCTTATGGTCACCCCCTGCCCGATGCCACGCTGAAACTGGCCAAAGAGGCCGATGCGATCCTTTTTGGCGCCGTCGGCGACTGGAAATACGACAAACTCGACCGACCGCTGCGCCCGGAGCAGGCGATCCTCGGACTGCGCAAGAACCTCGGTCTGTTTGCCAACTTCCGCCCGGCGATCTGCCACGAGCAACTGGTCGACGCCTCGAGCCTGAAGCCTGAACTGATTTCAGGTCTGGATATCCTGATCATCCGGGAATTGACCGGCGACATCTATTTTGGCCAGCCCAGAGGGCGACGCATCGCCACCGACGGACATTTCCCGGGCGCCGAAGAAGCCTTCGACACGATGCGCTATTCAAGGCCGGAGATCGAGCGCATCGCCCACGTTGCCTTCCAGGCCGCGCGCAAGCGCAGCAGGCGGGTGACCAGCGTCGACAAAGCGAACGTGCTGGAGACTTTCCAGTTCTGGAAGGACGTTGTCACCGAAGTCGGCACGCAGTACCCGGACGTGGCGCTGGATCACATGTACGTTGACAACGCCGCGATGCAACTGGTGCGCGCGCCGAAAAAGTTCGATGTGGTGGTGACCGGCAACATGTTTGGCGACATCCTGAGCGACGAGGCCGCCATGCTGACCGGGTCGATCGGCATGCTGCCATCGGCAAGCCTGAATTCGAGCAACCAGGGCCTGTATGAGCCCAGCCACGGCAGCGCGCCCGACATCGCGGGCCAGGGAATCGCCAACCCGCTGGCGACGATCTTGAGCGCGGCCATGATGCTGCGCTTCAGCCTGAATCAGCCGCAGGCGGCCGAGCGCATCGAGGCGGCCGTCAAGACGGTGCTGGCCCAGGGTCTGCGCACGGCCGACATCTTGAGCCCCGGCACGACGCGCGTCAATACGCGCGAGATGGGCGCGGCGGTGGTCAGGGCCCTGTAGTTTTTGATTTTTGTTTCCAACCCTTTGAAAGAGCACTATGAAGAAAATCGGTAATTTGGTCGGCCTGGTGGGCTGGCGCGGCATGGTCGGTTCGGTGTTGATGGACCGCATGCAGTCGGAAGGGGACTTCGCCTTGATCGAGCCCATCTTCTTTTCCAGTTCCGACGCTGGCGGCAAGGCTCCGCCCCAGGCAAAAAACGAAGCCGTCCTGAAGGACGCCTTTGATATCGAGACGCTGAAGAAATGCGACATCATCATCAGCGCGCAGGGTGGCGACTACACCACTGCAGTGTTCCCCAAATTGCGGGCAGCCGGGTGGAGCGGCCACTGGATCGACGCGTCCTCCACGCTGCGCATGAAGGACGATGCGGTCATCATTCTGGACCCAGTCAACCTGCCGGTGATCCAGAACGCGCTGTCCAAAGGTGGCAGCAACTGGATTGGCGGCAACTGCACTGTCAGCTGCATGCTGATGGGCGTCGGTGCGCTGTACAAGGCCGGCCTGGTCGAATGGATGACCAGCATGACCTACCAGGCGGCATCCGGCGGCGGCGCGCAACACATGCGTGAACTCCTGACGCAATTCGGCACGCTGAATGCGGAGGTTCGAGGCCTGCTGGACGATCCCAAATCCGCGATCCTCGAAATTGATCGAAAAGTGCTGGCCAAACAGCAGTCTCTGAACAGCGCGGAGACCGCCAATTTCGGCGTTCCCCTGGGCGGCAACCTGATCCCCTGGATCGACAAGGACCTCGGCAATGGCGTCAGCCGCGAGGAGTGGAAGGCCGGCGCCGAAGCCAACAAGATTTTGGGCCAGGGTCCTGGCTTTGGCTCGGCAGCGGTCCCGGTGGACGGTTTCTGCGTGCGTGTGGGCGCCATGCGCTGCCACAGCCAGGCACTGACATTCAAACTCAAGAAGGATGTTCCCGTCGCCGACATCGAAGCCATGATCGCGGCCGACAACGCCTGGGTCAAGGTGGTTGAGAACACGCGCGAGGCGACACTTCGGGACCTGACTCCAGTGGCCGTCACGGGAACCCTGGGAATACCGGTCGGGCGCATTCGCAAGCTCGCCATGGGCGCAGACTATGTAGGCGCCTTCACCATCGGCGACCAGCTGCTGTGGGGCGCCGCTGAGCCGCTACGCCGCATGCTGCGCGTGCTGCTGGCGGCCTGAGCGCGGATTACAGTCCTTTACATGTCGTTGTGGTTCGACAACAGGGCGGCCAGTGCCGGGCATCGCGGCGGCGAACGACCGGATCTCATCGGCGGCCTTGCTTGTCAGCCAATGACATTGATGTTATGGTGACTTTCCAATTTCTTGGTATCAACGTACTTGCCTGCAAAAATGACACTTCTACACCACCCGCCGCAACGACGGAGCCAACAAATTGATCGCTAAGTCACATCGCTGGCAAAAGGTGGCCCTGCTGGCAGCGTCATCGCTCGGGCTTTGGGGTTCGAGCGCGATGGCCCTTTCGCTGGGCCGCGTGGCGGTCCAATCTGCGCTTGGCGAGCCGCTGCGTGCGGAAGTGGAAGTGCTAAACATCAATGCGGAGGAAGCGGCTTCGCTGAAGGTCGCCGCGGCATTGCCGGAAAGTTTCAGGGCCGCCGGGCTGGAATACAACCAGGCCCTGTCGACCCTGCAGGCCAGTCTTCAGAGACTGTCCGATGGGCGCGCCTACATCCGTCTGAGCAGCGACCGTGTCATCAATGAGCCCTTCGTCGACCTGATTCTCGAAACAACTTGGGCCAGCGGTCGCATTGTGCGTGACTACACGCTGCTGTTTGACCCGCCTGGTTTGCGGACGGCGGTGCCATCAGCCCCAACACCGGCGCAGGTGACGGCCCAGCCGCCATCCAGCCAGACCAGGGTGACGCCCACGGGTGCGGTCGCGCCCTTGGCGCCAGCGATGCCCAAGGCAAGCAGGACCGCGGAGCCGTACCGGGTGGCGGCCAAGGCTGCGCCTGGCACTGGCGCCCAGGTCACTGTCAAACCGGGCGACACCGCCAGCCGGATCGCTTCCGCAACACGACCGGACAATGTATCGCTCGATCAGATGCTGGTGGCATTGCTGCGCACCAATCCTGTGGCCTTCCTGGGCGACAACGTCAACCGGATCAGGGCCGGCGCGATCATCAACATTCCGACGCCGGAACAGGCCGCAGCGACGCCAGTGCCCGAGGCGACTCAGATCATTGTTGCGCAAAGCAGAGACTTCAATGATTTCCGCAGAAAACTTGCGCTGGGTGCACCCGATACAACGCTGGCACCGGCCGACCGCCAGGCCAGCGGAACGGTCCAGGCGAGGGTGGACGACAAAAAGCCGGCTGCAAGCGCGCCAGACAAATTGACACTGTCCAAGGGTGCGGTCCAGCAGATGACCGCGGAAGACCAGTTGGCCAAGGAGCGCAGCGCCAAGGAAGTGGCCAGCCGGGCCGCTGAAATTGCAAAAAACATCAGTGATCTCGATCGCTTGGGAGCCGCATCGGCCCCCGCAAAGGCCGGGGCTGCCACTATTGCGGCAAGCGCGCCGGCGATCAAACCTCCGCTCGCTGCCGCCTCGGCGAGCGGCCCTGTGGCGTCAATGGCCGTCAAGACCCCGATACCGGCTCCAACAGCGGCCCCGCAGGCAGGGCCTATGGATGGACTGATGGACAATCCGCTGGCTCCGGCGGGCGCAGCCGGCCTAGTCGCACTGCTGGCCTTGCTGGGCATTTACCGAAGGCGCCAGCACAAGTCCGCACCCCAGGCTGACAGCGTCGGGCCGGAGAACCGCATGCGTCCGGACACGTTCTTTGCGGTCAGCGGCGGACAAAGCGTTGACACCCGCAGCGGCGCGATGGCCGGCTCCTCGGTGATCTATGCGCCCAGCCAGCCGACCGGGGGCGTCGAAGAGGCCGATCCGGTTGCGGAAGCGGAAGTCTACCTGGCTTACGGCCGTGACATGCAGGCCGAGGAGATTCTGAAAGACGCGCTGCGCGCCAATCCCGACCGCATCGCGATCCACCAAAAACTGCTTGACCTGTTCGCCAAGCGGCGCGACACGAAATCGTTCGAGCGGATTGCCAGGAAGTTGTTCAGGCTGACCAAGGGCGAGGGAGACGATTGGCAGCGCATTCGCGAACTTGGTCTTGGCATCGACCCGGAGAATCCCCGCTATCAACCGGGCTGGCAGCCTCCCGAGTCCGATGCCGCTGCCTCGATGCCGGCGCCGCTGGAAAGCGCCGCGCCGCCGGCCGACAGCAGGGATGGCGCGACCAGTCCAGGGCCTGCACCGCAGATCAGCAACCTGGTGGATCTGGATCTCGATCTTGACTTCTCACTTGACGAAGAGCCTGCCGAGGCCGCCGGCGAAACCAGTTCCAGCGTTGCCCCGACCGCCCCCGGTAAGCTCGGGGCAGCTGCTGCCGAGCCCGATCCGGAGGCGCCAGCGGCGCCGGATCATGGCATGCTGGAATTTGACCTTGGATCACTGTCCCTGGACCTTGACGACTCGACCGAGCCACAGCCCGACGACGCAGCCGGGGCACCAGAAGATCCGCTGACCACCAAACTGGAGCTGGCCGAGGAGTTCAGTGCGATCGGAGATGCAGAGGGCGCCAGGACTCTGATCGAGGAAGTCATTGCGGAAGCCTCGGGCGAGATGAAACTCAAGGCGCAACGCGCGCTGAGCGGTCTTCAGTCAGCATGATCCCGCCGTGAGGTTGGCACTCGGAATCAGCTACGACGGTCGGGCCTATCAGGGCTGGCAGAGTCAGTTGTCGGGTCAAACCGTCCAGGATCAGCTTGAACTGGCGCTCGGCAAGTTCAGCGCCCGCAAAGTCTCGACCCTGTGCGCCGGCCGCACCGATGCCGGCGTGCACGCCCTGATGCAGGTGGCCCATTTCGACACGCCCCTGGAGCGGCCAGCCAATTCCTGGGTGCGCGGCGCCAACGCGCTGTTGCCGCGTGATATCGCCGTGCAATGGGCTGTTGCGGTGCCGGCCGAATTCCACTGCCGCGCCAGCGCCACGTCTCGCCGCTACGCTTACGTGTTGCTGGAATCACCGGTGCGCCCGAGCGTCGACTTCGGCCGCGTCGGCTGGGTCTTTCGTCCGCTGGACCCGGCACCGATGCGGCAGGCGGCCGCCTGCCTGCTGGGCGAGCAGGATTTCACATCGTTTCGGGCCTCCGCCTGTCAAGCGCTGTCACCGGTCAAGACGCTGCAGCGCATTGAAATCTCGCAACGCGGCGCCTACTGGAGATTTGAATTCGAGGCCAACGCATTTCTGCACCACATGATTCGCAACATCATGGGCTGCCTGATTGCGGTAGGCCAGCGCAGACACCCACCGCACTGGCTGCGCGAGGTTCTGCTGGCCCGCAACCGGGACGCTGCAGCGCCCACGTTTGCACCTGACGGCCTCTATTTTCTCGGCCCCCGCTACGCCGCCCATTGGGGCTTGCCCGAGCGGACCGCCGCCTTCGATGGACTGCCATGAACCAGAGGACCCGGATCAAGATTTGCGGGCTGACGCGTGAGGCCGACGTCGATGCTGCGGTCGCAGCTGGCGCGGATGCGGTCGGCTTCGTCCTGTACGACAAGAGTCCGCGGCATGTCTCGATCGAACGCGCCGCCGAACTGACCCGCCGCCTGCCGCCCTTCGTGACGCCGGTGCTGCTGTTTGTCAACGAAGCGCCCGCCAGAATCAGGGCCGCCTGCCTCGCGATCCCGGCCGCCACGCTGCAGTTTCACGGTGACGAGACCCCCAGCCAGTGCCGGGCCGCGGCCGAACCCGGTAGCCGGGCGTTCTTGCGGGCGGCGCGAATTCCCAGGGGCGAGGCCGGTCGGGACTTTGATCTCGTAAAATACGCGCTCGACTATTCACAAGCCCAGGCCATCCTGCTCGACGCGCAAGTCGAAGGCTATGGTGGCGGTGGGCAAACATTCAATTGGTCACTGCTTCCTCCAAACGTCGACGCTCACCTCGTCTTGAGTGGTGGACTCAATGCTGCAAACGTGGCCGATGGCATCTTGCAGTTGCGGCCGCGCTGCAAAAGCCTGGCCGTTGACGTGAGCTCGGGTGTCGAGTTGCCAGGTCCGGCAAGCAAGGGCCTGAAGGACCCCGAAAAGATCCATCAGTTTGTCGCCGCCGTACGGGGCGCAGACACAGTCATCCGATAGCAAAACATGAATCCCTATCAACAACCTGACGCGCGCGGACACTTCGGAATCTACGGCGGCAGCTTTGTCTCCGAAACGCTGACCTACGCCATCAACGAACTCAGGGCCGCCTACGCCCGCTATCAGCACGATCCCGATTTTGTCGCCGAGTTCAATTACGAACTGGCGCACTTCGTGGGCCGCCCTTCACCGGTCTACCATGCCGCGCGAATGAGCCGTGAACAGGGCGGCGCGCAAATCTTTCTCAAGCGTGAAGACCTGAACCATACCGGCGCGCACAAGATCAACAATACCATCGGCCAGGCGATGCTGGCCAAGCGAATGGGCAAACCGCGCGTGATCGCCGAAACCGGCGCCGGCCAGCACGGTGTGGCCACCGCCACCATTTGTGCCCGCTACGGACTCGAATGCGTGGTCTACATGGGCAGCGAAGATGTCAAGCGCCAGAGTCCCAACGTCTACCGCATGAAGTTGCTGGGCGCCAGCGTGGTGCCAGTCGAGAGCGGCAGCAGGACGCTGAAGGACGCGCTCAACGAGGCGATGCGTGACTGGGTGGCCAACGTGGACAACACCTTCTACATCATCGGCACCGTGGCCGGACCGCATCCCTACCCGATGATGGTGCGCGACTTCCAGAGCGTCATTGGCAAGGAGTGCCTGCTGCAGATGCCGGAGATGCTGGCGCAACAGGGCTGCAGCAGCCCGCAACCCGATGCGGTGGTGGCGTGCGTTGGCGGCGGCAGCAACGCGATGGGAATCTTCCACCCGTACATCGAACACCGGGGCACCCGCCTGATCGGTGTCGAGGCCGCCGGTGAAGGCATGGACAGCGGCAAGCACTCGGCCTCCCTGCAACGCGGCAGCCCCGGCGTGCTGCACGGCAACCGCACCTACGTGCTGCAGGATGACGATGGCCAGGTCACCGAAACACACAGCATCAGCGCCGGCCTGGACTATCCCGGCGTCGGCCCGGAACACGCGTTCCTCAAAGATATCGGCCGCGCCGAGTACGTCGGCATCACCGACCAGCAGGCGCTGCAGGCCTTTCACTACCTGTGCCGCTGCGAGGGCATCATTCCGGCGCTGGAATCCAGCCACGCCGTTGCCTACGCGATGCAGCTGGCCGCGACCCTGCGCAGCGACCAGTCGATCCTGGTCAATCTGTCGGGACGCGGCGACAAGGACATCGGCACGGTAGCCGACCTATCCGGAGCCGACTTCTTTTGCCGCCCCAGCTGCACCGGGCAGGCGGTCAAGGGCGGCGCAGCGAAAGTCTTCAAATGAGCCGCATCGCCGCCACTTTTTCCAAGCTCAAGGCGCAGCGCCGGAAGGTGCTTATTCCCTATGTGACAGCCGGCTTTCCGTTTGTCGACATCACACCCGGGCTGATGCACGCAATGGTCGCCGGCGGCGCCGATGTGATCGAACTGGGTGTCCCTTTCTCGGACCCCAGCGCCGACGGCCCGGTGATTCAGAAGGCCGGGGACAGGGCCCTGGCACAGGGCATCGGCATGACCCAGGTGTTGGAGATGGTGCGGCAGTTTCGCGCGCAGAACCAGCACACGCCAGTGGTATTGATGGGCTACGCCAACCCGGTTGAGCGCTACAACCAGAAGCACAGACGCGGCGACGGGCAGAACGCCTTTGTCGCCGATGCGGCGGCGGCAGGTGTCGACGGCGTGCTGATCGTCGACTACCCGCCTGAAGAATGTGAAGACTTCGCCGCCGAGCTCAGGGCACACGGATTGGACCTGATCTTCCTGCTGGCGCCGACCAGCACCGATGAGCGCATGCGGCAGGTTGCTGCGGTCGCCAGCGGCTATGTCTACTACGTGTCGCTCAAGGGCGTGACTGGCGCCGGTACGCTAGACACCGGCGCCGTTGAGGCCATGCTGCCGCGCATTCGCCAGCACGTGAGCATTCCGGTGGGCGTCGGTTTTGGCATCCGCGACGCGGCGACTGCGCGCACCATCGGCAAGGTCGCTGATGCCGTGGTGATCGGCAGCAAGATCATTCAGCTGATAGACCAACAACCCAGAGATCAGGTCGGCGCGGTGGCGCAAGACTTCCTGCGTCAAATCCGCACGGCTTTGGATTCATAATTAGCTCCCGAATTGAGGAGACAACGCATATGAGCTGGCTCGAAAAACTGCTTCCGCCCAAGATCCAGCACACTGATCCGGCCGGCCGGCGAAGCGTGCCCGAAGGGCTCTGGGTCAAATGCCCGAGTTGCGAAACCGTTCTGTACAAGACCGATCTGGAACAGAACCAGAACGTCTGCCCGACCTGCGGCCACCATCACCGGATCGGTGCGCGAGCCCGTCTCAACGTTTTTCTGGACAACGAGGGCCGTTTTGAGATCGGGCAGGAGGTCCTGCCGGTCGACGCGCTCAAGTTCAAGGACAGCCGCAAATACCCCGAGCGCCTGAAAGAGGCGATGGAAAACACCGGTGAGACCGATGCCATGGTGGTCATGGGTGGCGCCGTGCACGGCATCGGCGTCGTGGCAGCCTGCTTTGAGTTTGAATTCATGGGCGGCAGCATGGGCTCGGTGGTGG
>JBMOJJ010000442.1:0-2624 GCA_049315845.1 Rhodoferax sp. | reverse complement strand
TGACGTGTCCATCATCGAAATTGCCGACGTCGATGGCGAAAAGCAATTCGAAGTGCTGTCAACAAACGGCGACACCTTCTTGGGCGGCGAAGACTTTGATCAAAAAATCATTGACTTCATCATCACTGAGTTCAAAAAAGAGCAAGGAGTGGACCTGGGCAAAGACGTGCTGGCACTGCAACGCCTGAAAGAAGCCGCTGAAAAAGCCAAGATTGAGCTCTCCAGCAGCGCCCAGACCGACATCAATCTGCCCTATGTAACGGCTGATGCGTCCGGCCCCAAACACTTGAACATCAAGCTGACCCGTGCCAAGCTGGAAAGCCTAGTCGAAGAATTGATCGAGCGCACCATTGCTCCGTGCCGCACCGCCATCAAGGACGCGGGTGTCAAGGTTTCCGATATTCACGATGTGATTCTGGTCGGCGGCATGACTCGCATGCCCAAAGTGCAGGAAAAGGTCAAGGAGTTGTTCGGTAAGGAGCCACGCAAGGATGTGAACCCTGACGAAGCTGTGGCCGTTGGTGCAGCGATTCAGGGCCAGGTACTATCGGGTGACCGCAAGGACGTGTTACTGCTCGACGTGACCCCGCTCTCCCTGGGTATTGAGACCATGGGCGGTGTGATGACCAAAATGATCACCAAGAACACCACCATCCCGACCAAGTTTGCGCAAACTTTCTCGACCGCTGAAGACAACCAGCCCGCTGTGACCATCAAGGTGTTCCAGGGCGAGCGTGAAATTGCCGTGGGTAACAAGATGCTGGGCGAGTTCAATCTTGAAGGCATCCCCCCCTCAGCACGCGGCACACCGCAAATTGAAGTGTCGTTTGACATCGACGCCAACGGCATTCTGCATGTGGGCGCCAAGGACAAGGGCACGGGCAAGGAAAACAAGATCACCATCAAGGCCAACTCTGGTTTGAGCGAAGCCGAGATCCAGCAGATGGTGAAGGACGCCGAGCTCAATGCTGCCGACGACAAGAAGAAGGTCGAATTGGTGCAAACCAAGAATCAAGCCGACTCCAGCATCCACAGCGTGAAGAAGAGCTTGGCCGAGTATGGTGACAAGATCGACGCTGGCGAGAAGGAAAAGATCGAAGCCGCCATTAAAGATTTGGAAGAGGCTATCAAGGGCGACGACAAGGCAGCGATTGACGAGAAAAACACCGCATTGATGACGGTCAGCCAGAAGCTGGGCGAAAAAATGTACGCCGACATGCAGGCCAAGCAAGCTGCTGAAGGTGGTGCACAGCCCACGGGTGGCGAACAGCCACAAGCGGCAGGTGGTGGATCAACGACACACGCCGCAGACGACAATGTCGTGGACGCCGAAGTCAAGGAAGTCAAAAAGGGCTAAATACCACACGCTTTTCGTGCTGATTTGGCGCGCCGCGCCCGAAAGATTCGTCAAGAATCATCGGCGCGGCGTTTTGCATCAAGTTTGCGCAATTATTTAGAGACCAACACTGTCTGGCAACCATGGCTAAAAGAGACTTTTACGAAATTCTGGGTGTTCCAAAAAACGCCTCTGACGAAGACATCAAGAAGTCTTATCGCAAGCTCGCGATGAAGCATCACCCTGACCGCAATCAGGGCGACTCCGGCAAGGTGGCTGAAGACAAATTTAAAGAAGCCAAAGAAGCCTACGAGATGCTGTCGGACCCGCAAAAGCGCGCGGCCTACGACCAGCATGGCCACGCCGGCGTGGACCCGAACATGCGCGGGCCCGGTGGTGAGGGGTATGGCGGGTTTGCAGAAGCCTTTGGCGACATCTTTGGCGATATGTTTGGTCAGCAGCGCGGCCGCCCCGGTGGCGGTGGCGGACGCCAGGTATTCCGTGGCAGCGACCTGAGCTACGCTATGGAAGTCACACTGGAAGAAGCGGCGCGCGGCAAAGACGCGCAAATTCGCATTCCCAGTTGGGACGCCTGCGAAGTCTGCAAAGGCAATGGCGCCAAGCCTGGCACCCAGGTCAAGACCTGCGGCACCTGTAGTGGCTCAGGCTCGGTGCAAATGCGCCAAGGCTTTTTCAGCGTCCAGCAAACCTGCCCTACCTGCCGTGGCACCGGCAAGGTCATTCCCGAACCGTGTATTGCATGCCACGGTCAGGGCAAGGTCAAGAAGCAGAAAACCCTGGAAGTCAAAATTCCGGCCGGTATCGATGGTGGCATGCGCATACGCAGCACCGGCAATGGCGAGCCTGGCACCAACGGCGGACCCGCTGGCGACCTGTACATCGAAATTCACCTCAAGAAGCACGACATATTTGAACGCGAAGGTGACGACCTCCACTGCTCCGTCCCCATTAGCATGGCAACGGCTGCGCTTGGCGGTGAGATTGACGTACCCACACTGGCGGGCAAAGCGGCTATCGACATCCCCGAAGGTACGCAAACCGGAAAGCAGTTCCGCCTTCGCGGCAAGGGCATCAAGGGTGTTAGGTCCAGCTACCCCGGCGACCTGTACTGCCACATTGCAGTGGAAACGCCAGTCAAACTCAGCGAGCACCAGCGCCGCTTACTGCGCGAACTAGACGAATCTCTGAAAAAAGGTGGCAACAAACACTCCCCATCGGGTGACAGTTGGACCGATCGGCTCAAGAGTTTCTTCAGTTAATTTCAGTT
>JBMOJJ010000441.1:0-2627 GCA_049315845.1 Rhodoferax sp. | reverse complement strand
AGCAGCGGTCGGCCATGATCAGCAGCGCGCACTGCGCCGAGCCGTCAGCCACTTGCGCGGCAGCCATCTGCAGCGAACGTGCACTGGTGGCGCAGGCTTGCTGCACGGTCGGGCCGGCAACGTGGTCAATGCCCATCATGCCGGTGACCCAGGGCAAACCGTAGAACACGCCATGCTGCGGATTGGTGACGCCCAGAATGCCCAGGTCGATGCGGTCCATCGGGAAGTGCTTGGCATCGAGTGCCTGCTTGCCGACGTTGGCAGCCAGACGCAGGCTGTTGAGGTGGCCAATCGGTCCCTGCCATTTGGCGAAGGGAGTGGACCAGTAAATGCCGTAGGGTATGAATGCGCGTGTCATGGGGTTTCTCCAATTGATCGGGTTTGTCCGGCTTGCCACTGGGCAAAGCTCGAACCGCTGAGGGCCAGTTGCTTGAGCAGCGGGGCGGGCTGCCAGTACTGTGGGTCGAGTGATTTCTGGAACGCAAGAATGCCGTCGTACACAGTCTTGAGTCCTAGCGTGTCGGCGTAGAACATGGGGCCGCCGCGGTAGCGCGGAAAGCCGTAGCCGGCGGTGTAAACGACGTCGATGTCGCTGGCGCGCAGCGCAATGCCTTCCTGCAGAAGCAGGGCGCCTTCGTTGATCATGGCGTACAGGCAGCGCTGCTGAATCTCCGTGGCATCGGGTTTGCGCTGCGGGATGTTCAGGCGCTTGGCTTCATCGGCCAGCATGGCAATCACTTCCGGGTCGGCGGTGCGTTTGCGATCAGCGCCGTCGTAGCGGTAGTAGCCGCGCCCGGCCTTCTGGCCGATCCAGCCACGATCACAGAGCAGGGCGGAAGGGCGATAAAAACTGGGGTCTTTCGGCAGCAGATGGGCGCGCGCTAGCCGCGTCAAGTGGCCAATATCGACGCCGGCCATGTCGTACACCGCCAGGATCCCCATCGCCATGCCCCACTGTTCCAGCGCGCTATCGACCTCGGCTGGTGTGGCACCTTCGAGCACGCAGCGCTCGGCTTCGCGGCCATAGGGGTCCATCATGCGGTTGCCGATGAAGCCGTAGCAGACCTTGGCCACCACACCGGTTTTTTTGATGCGTTTGGCCAGTTCCAGTGCAGTCACCAGCACGTCCGGACTTGTCTGGCCGGCCTGCACGATTTCAAGCAACTGCATCACGTTGGCCGGGCTGAAGAAGTGCAGCCCGATCACGTCCTGTGGTCTTTGCGTGACGGCGGCAATCTCGTCGATGTCCAGCGTCGAGGTGTTGGTACCCAGAATCGCGCCGGGTTTCGCCACCGCGTCGAGCTTGGCAAAAATTTCTTTCTTCAGTGCGAAATTCTCGAACACGGCTTCGATGATCAGGTCGGCTTGGGCCAGCGCACCATAGTCCAGACTGCCGGTGATCAGCGCCAGGCGCTGCTCCATCTGCTCGACGCGCAGACTGCCGCGATCGACCGAGCGCTGGTAGTTCTTGCGGATGGTGGCCAGGCCACGTTCCAGGTTCTGCTGCGCGGCGTCCACCAGCGTGACCGGGATGCCGGCGTTGACGCAGCACATCGCAATGCCACCGCCCATGGTGCCGGAGCCGACGATGCCCACGCTGTTAACAGGCCGCGCTGCAATGTCACGCGAGAGTCCCGGGATCTTTCGCACTTCGCGCTCCGCGTAGAACAGATGGCGCAGCGCCTTCGCCTCGGTTGCCTGTTCCAGTTGCGCTGACAGCTTGACCTCGACCTGCAGCCCTTTGTCGAAGTCGAGTTCTGTTGCGGCCTGCACAGCGTCGATCAGGGCGAGTGGCGCTAGGCGATTGCGCATGGTCTTGGCGACCTTGGCGCGCGAAGCGGACAGCAACTCGCCAGCCTCCGCAGCGCCTTTGACGGCCTGCTCACGCGTGCGCCGTGGGCCGGCGCCTTTTTGCACCAGTTCGCGGGCGAAAGCGATGGCAGTGGGAACCACCTCACTCTCGGTGACCGCATTGACCAGACCCGCTTCGAGCGCCTTGCCGGCGGCCAGCGGCTTACCGCTGAGCATCATGTCGAGCGCAGTTTCCAGCGCTACCGCACGCGGCAGGCGTTGTGTACCGCCCGCGCCAGGGATGATGCCCAGCGATAGCTCGGGCAAACCAAAACGCGCACCGACATGAGCCACACGGTAGTGGCAGGCCAACGTGATTTCGACACCGCCGCCCAGCGCTGTTCCGTGGACTGCTGCAACCACAGGGACCGTGCTGTCCTCGATCAGCCGCAACACCTCATGGTAGCCGGGCTCTTTGATGCCGGTGTCAAACTCCTTGATGTCGGCGCCGGCGACAAAGGTCTTGCCGGCACACGCCAGCACGATCGCCTTGACCGCGGCCTGCGTGCGCAATTCGAGAAAAACCTTCTTGAGTCCGGCGCGCAAGGCCTGATCCACTGCATTGACCGGTGGACTGTCGATGGTGACCACGGCGATGCCGTCGTGGATGGCGTAGCTCACGGGTTCGCTCACGGCTAGATCACTTTCTTTCAAGAGGGTTCAGGCGATGGTTGAGAGTACCGAAATTCGGCAAGGAGCACCTGTTCTTTGCGTTGGCAAATGAGATGCACTGCGATGCTTTCGCACGCGGCCAAATAGGGCTGTTGGCTCCTCTC
>JBMOJJ010000098.1:0-11752 GCA_049315845.1 Rhodoferax sp. | reverse complement strand
TCGAGGTTGAGCTGGATCACGTTGACGCCGCGCTTGACGCAGGCCAGCACGTTGGCGTCGTCGATCTCGATGCCGTAGCCGGTGCAGCCCCGCACCTGCTGCAGGTAGGCCAGCATCGCGCCGTCGCCGCAGCCCAGGTCCAGCACGCGCGAGCCCTCGGGCACCAGCGCGGCCATGATTTTCATGGTGGCTTGGTCACTCATGCAGTGATGGCCCCCACGCTTGTCGCTGCGCGTACTGCGCTACCCCCCAAGGGGGCTGTTTCGCCTTGGGGCGGCCCGGCGGCGAAACTGGCCCCCAGGCTTGTCGACTCTTTTGCAATGTTGTCGAAGTACGAGCCGACCACGCCCAGGTAGCGCGGGTCGTCGAGCAGGAAGGCGTCGTGGCCGTGCGGCGCATCGATCTCGGCGTAGCTGACGTCGCGCCGGTTGTCCAGCAGCGCCTTGACGATCTCGCGGCTGCGCCTGGGCGCAAAGCGCCAGTCGGTCGTGAAGCTGACCAGCAGGAACTTGCAGCTGGCGCGTGACAGCGCATCGCTCAGGTCGCCGCCGCAGGCGCCGGCCGGGTCGAAGTAGTCCAGCGCCCGCGTGATCAGCAAATAGGTGTTGGCGTCGAAGTACTCGGCAAACTTGTCGCCCTGATGGCGCAGGTAGCTCTCGATCTGGAACTCGACCTCCTGCGTCGAGTAGCGATAGGCCCCCGCGCTGCCCCCCGAGGGGGCCGAGCCCGGCTCAGCGCCCTCGGGCGCGCCGGCGTGCGCCGCATGGACTGCATCGCGCAACTGGCGGCCGAACTTTTCGTTCATCACGTCGTCGCTCAGGTAGGTGATGTGGCCGATCATGCGGGCGATGCGCAGGCCGCGCTTGGGCACCACGCCATGCTGGTAGAAATGACCGCCGTGAAAATCGGGATCGGTCACGATGGCGCGGCGCGCCACTTCGTTGAACGCGATGTTCTCGGCCGTCAGGTTGGGAGCGCTGGCGACCACCACCGCGTGGCGCACCCGCTGCGGGTACTGCAGCGCCCAGGACAGCGCCTGCATGCCGCCCAGAGAGCCGCCCATCACCGCCGCCAGCGTCTGAATGCCCAGCGCGTCGAGCAATCGGGCCTGGGAATGGACCCAGTCCTCGACCGTCAGCACCGGAAAATCGGCGCCGTAGACGCGGCCGCTGTCCGGATTGACATGCATCGGACCGGTCGAGCCAAAACAGGAACCCAGGTTGTTGACACCGATCACAAAGAACCGCTCGGTGTCGACGGCCTTGCCCGGGCCTATCATGTTGTCCCACCAGCCCTCGGACTTTTCCTGACCGGCGTAGACCCCGGCCACATGGTGCGAGGCGTTCAGCGCGTGGCAGATCAGCACCGCATTGGAGCGCTCGGCGTTGAGCCGGCCGTAGGTCTCAAAGCTCAGCGAGTAGTCGCGCAGCGACGCGCCGCTCTGCAATGGCAGGCGCTGCGCAAAGTGCATGGACTGTGGCGTGGCAAACATCGTGATCGATCAGGGGCAAGGCTTGGTCAATAACAAAAAAACCCGGCATCGCTAAAGGCGAGGCCGGGCTGGCTGGCGTCTTTAGCTGAACTTGTTAAGCGCCCGCAAGCTGTGGCAAATCGGCGCCACCGCAGTATATCAAGCGTTGGCGCGCCGCTTGAGCCAGCGCATCAGGCCGCCGACAACGGGAAGCTTTTCATACAGCTCCTCGGCCGCATCCCAGTAGTCGCGGTGCATCACGATGCGTCCCGAGTCGTCGAGCAGCAGCTGCGACCCGCCCACGATGCACTGCTCGACACCGGCATGAAAGCGCCGAAAGGCAAATCGGAATTCCCATGTCAGAAAGCACTTGCGCCCGTCAACGATGCGGTCGGTGATGATGAAGCGAGGCGAGTCCAGGCTGACGTACATGTGGCGAAAGACGCGTTGAATGCCGGGCAGACCGCGCACCTCGTTGAACGGGTCCTTGAAGCAGGCGTTCTCGGCGTAGATGGCCGACAGCTGCGCTGCGCTTTGCGGGCTCAATGCCTGGAAGAATTGCACGATGGTTTCGACCGCGTCTTTCATGCTCGGACCAGGCGGCTCGTGGCCGCAAAAAAAGCGTTGTAGGGAAGCAATTTGAGCAGCTTCATCCAGAGCGTGAAGCGTCTGGGAAAGTGGATCTCGAATTGCCCGCGGGCCCAGCCCCGCAGGATTTCCTGCGCCGCCTGCTCGGCGCTGATCAGGGCCGGCATCCGGAACTCATTTTGCGCCGTCAGCGGCGTCGCCACAAAACCGGGGTTGATCAGCGACACGCCGACCCCCAGCGGACGCAGGTCCTGGTACAGCGTCTCGGCCAGGTTGATCAGCGCTGCCTTGGTCGGACCGTAGGCCAGGCTGTTGGGAAGACCGCGGTAGCCGGCCACGCTGCCCATCAGGCTGATGTGGCCGCGCGAGCCGGCCGGCCGCGCCAGAAGATCGGGCACGAGCGCAGCCAGCACATGCAGTGCGCCGACATAGTTGATGTCGTTGTGGCGCAGCATGTCGGCCAGATCGATGCCGGTCGCGCGCATCGCGCGGTAATGTCCGGCGCAGTAGACCAGACAGTCGAGACCGCCCTGCGCCAGAATGGAAGCGGTGGCGCGCTGGACGGCCTGCGCGTCGGTCACGTCCAGCGCCAGCGCGCGAGCACCCGGATGCGCGCTGACAAAGGCGTCCAGTCGGTCGGTGTTGCGCGCCGACACGATCACGTCCGCGCCCTGCGCATGCAGGGCCGAGGCGGTGGCCTGCCCGATGCCGGTCGAGGCGCCGACGAGCCAGACCCTTAGCCCGGCCCAGTCCTGGATACGCGGGTTCAGCGCCATGGCTACCTCTTGACGAAGGACAGCGTGACCTCGCCCAGGCCGACGCCCCATTTGCGCATCGAGGCCTTGTTCAGCATGACCCGGTCGTTCATCAGGTACATCCAGTCGTCAAACTGCACCTCATAGACGCTGCCATCGACCGGCAGCGCCAGCGTGTAGGTCCAGTTGAAGGCGTTGCCGCGCTGCTGTCCATCCGCGCTGCCGATCACATCGTCGGCCTGCCCGGTGTAGCGTCCATCGGCGTGGCGCTGCAGCCGCCAGACGCGCCGCTGGGTGCTGCCGTCCGAGTAGCTGAAGGCTTCGTCCAGCACGCCGCTATCGCCTTGCCACTGGCAGGTCATCAGCACGGTAAAGCGCTTGACGACCTTGCCGGAGCGGTCGGTGAACACACCGTAGGCGTCCAGCGTGCCGTTGAAATAGTCGCGCAACTCGAGCACCGGCGTCTGCCCGGCGTAGTCGTTGATCTGCGGCGCGCTGCAAGCGCCCAGGCAGGCGGCCAGCGCGAGCGCCAGGGCGGCGCGCAACAGGACAGGTGGTTTTTTCATGGTGGTTGCGGCCGGGCCGCGGGTTGGATCAGAAGGAAGTACAGCGCCGCGCCGGCCAATGCCTTGAGCGCGCAGGGCAGCAGGCAATAGGCTGCGCTCAGGAGTTGCAGGGCCTGCGCATCGCGGGCGCCGGGCGCGTAGCCCAGCAGGCCCAGCAGCGGCAAGGCCAGACCGGCGGCCAGCGCAAGATTCAATTTGCCGGCAAAGTTCCACCAGCCAAAGTAGACGCCATCGGCGCGGCCCCGGTCACCGGCCTGCGCGGTCAAACCCGCCAGCAGCGCGGCGGGCAGCGCCAGGTCGCTGCCCAGCGCGGTTCCCGACAAGGCGCACACCAGCAGGAACAGGGCCTGGTCGCCGGCACCGAGCTGGCTTGCCCCCAGAAACACCAGAATGGACAGCATCATGCCGGCCAGCCAGCTTCGCTCGAGTCCGACGCGCCGCACCAGGCGCAACCAAAGCGGCATCGACAAGGCGCCACTCAGAAAATACAGGCCCAGACTGGCAGACTCGATCGCCACGCTGGCCTGCAAGCGGTCTTGCACAAAGAACAGGACCAGTGTGGCCGGGATCGCGCTGGCGATGCCGTTGAGCATGAACACGGCCAGCAGGCGGCGAAAGGACCGGTTGCGCCAGGGCCGCCAGAGGCTGCCGATGGCGCCTGCAGGCTCCGCCGCGCTCGAAGGTCCTGGCGCCGGATCGCCAGCGGGCAAAGGCGGGCGCGGAGCGCGCGTCCAGGCCCACCAGCCCAGGCCCAGGCTGGCCAGCAGAAGTGTCAGCAGCGCAGGCATGCCGAGCACGGCAGGTGTGATCGCCGCCAGCAGCACGCCGGCCAGACCCAGGCCCTCGCGCCAGGCCACGATGCGGCTGCGCTGGCTCGCGTCGCCTCCCAGCATCGCGCCCCAGGACTGGTGCGCCACAGCCAGAGCGCTGTAGGCGGTGTAGGTCACGAGCAAGCAGCCGCCGGCCCACCAGAGCAGCGCGGAAGGATCTTGCAGCGGGGGCAGGAAAAGGCCGGCAAAGCCAAGCCCGAGGATCAGGGCAGCCGCTGCGCCAAAGACCAGCACCGCACCCGCAGATTTGGCAAAAAGCCGGTCGCAGACACGACCCAGCCAGGGGTCCAGCACCGCGTCCAGCAAGCGGGCCGCCAACAGCACCGCACCCAGCGCGGCCAGCGGTACGCCCAGCTGCCGCGCATACAGGTTCGGCATCAGCACATAAAGAGGCAGCGCGCAAAAGGCAAGCGGAAACCCGAGCAGGCCATAGCGGACCCCGTCCAGCGCGCCGAAGCGCTGGCGCAGCGGCCTGGGCGCAGCGGCCGGCTCGAGCGCGGCGGCGGCCGGGTTCATGGCGTTGGCGCCGGCGCGAGCAGGCTCAGCAGCGCCAGACGCAGCGCTGGCTCCGAGGTCTGTGGCGCAAGCCAGATGCCAAAAAACAGGCGGGCAAACTCGGGGTCGCGAATTTCGCCCAGCACGCGGCCCATGCCCAGGAACAGCGCGCCGCGACCCGGCTGGTGAATGCCGGTGATCCGGTCACCCGGCTTCACGTCCGGAAACAGCGCGCGCATCCGGCCCTCCCAGCGCTGCTCGTCCTGCGCGTCGATCGGCGCCAGGCGGCGCATTTCAGCGATCGAGCGCTGCGCAATATCCTGCCCGCGAAAGCTGCGCAGGTACGACAACTCGATCGCAAAAGCATGCTGCGGGTAGCTTGCAGCCGCAAATCCGGGTGCCACCCAGAGGCTGGCCTGGTAGACCTCAAAGCCCCAGACCGACAGGCTGGCCTGTCCGGCCAGCTTGGCCAGCGGCAGCGCGGCGCCCAGTTCCGGCGGAAAAGTGGAGGGCCCTGCCTGAGCGTCCCACAGCAGGCTGCTCCCGGCCAATGCGGCACAGGCCCAAAGCTTCTTCATGACTGCGCTTTGACCAGCGTGTATTGCATCAGATTGATGTCGCCGGTGTCGAACGCGGCTTCGCAGTAAGCCAGGTAGAACTCCCAGATGCGCATGAACCTATCGTCAAAGCCGAGGGCCGCGATCTGCTCCTTGCGCGCCGCAAAGGCTTCGCGCCAACGGCGCAGCGTCTCGGCGTAATCGGCGCCGAAGGCGAACTCGTCCACCACCTCCAGCCCGGCAGCCCGGGCCTGGCGACGGAATTCGCGCGGACAGGGCAGGCAGCCGCCGGGGAAGATGTACTGCTGTATGAAGTCAGTGGACGCCAGGTAGCGCTCGAACAGCGCGTCATCGATCACGATGCTCTGCACGCAGGCGCGCCCGCCCGGCTTGAGCAGGCGGCTCACGGTTTGAAAGTACTGCGGCCAGTAGGCGCGACCCACCGCCTCGACCATTTCGATCGAGCAGATTGCATCGAACGGCGGATCGCCAATGTCGCGGTAGTCCTGCAGGCGCAAATCGACGCTGGCTCCCGCTCCAGTGGCGATGCCGGCGCGCCGCAGACGCGCGTTGGCGTAGTCCAACTGCTCTGTGCTCAGCGAGACGCCGACCACTGAGGCGCCCCGGGCGCTGGCGGCCTGCTCGGCCAGCGCGCCCCAGCCGCAGCCGATTTCCAGTACCCGGTCTCCCGGCCCGACCCGCGCCATGTCCAGCGCGCGCCGGACCTTGGCGTCCTGCGCCTGATGCAGCGGCCGCGTCAGGTCGCCCTCGAACCAGGCCGACGAGTAGTTCATGGTTCTGTCCAGCCATAGCGCGTAGAAAGCGTTGCCGAGGTCGTAATGCGCGTGGATGTTCTTGCGGCTGTTGGCCCGGCTGTTGTGGTTGAGCAGATGGCGGATGCGGTAGAACAGACGCCCGACCCAGGTGCCATAGATCACCGCTTCGACCTGGTGGCGGTTGGCGGCGAAGACCTTGAGCAGTTCGGTCAGGTTGGGCGTGCTCCAGTCGCCGGCGATGTAGCTCTCGGCAAAGCCGATGTCGCCCGACCTCAGCGCGGCGCCGAACACATTCCAGTTGCGCAGCGTGATCGAGGCGCAGGGGTGGTCCGGGCTGGGCAGCGCGTGCTGCTGCGGATGCTCGCCAAAGCGGCGCTGTGAACCATCGGGCAGTTGCATCGTCAGCGCGCCGTGGCGCAGGTTTTGCAGCAGGCGCAGCGCGCTGCGCGCGCTCGCCGGCGCATCGTCGGGAAAGGAAAATGTCGGCGCGGTGGTGGTGACGGTGTTCATGGTCAGGTCCGGGTGGGCATGGTCAGCAGGGAGGTGGTGGGCGATCTGTCCGCGCTAGCGCGTTACAAAGGTATCGGGCGCAGCGGGCTTGCGGAAAAAGGGCAGCCGCTTGAGCCACAGCCGCAATGCCTGCGAGTGAATATGCAAGACCACGCCAAGGGTCATCGCCGGGTGGCGCCACAGCGCGCGGCGCAAACTGGTCCGCGTGATCGGCTCCAGAGTGCCGCTGACGCTGGTTTGCAGCAGCACGCCCGCGTCGTCACAGAAGTCGATGCGCGCCACCGTTTGCTCGCGACCCTGGCGGCCAGTGCGCATGAAGCGAAAACGGTAATGACCCTCGACTCTGCAAAACGGCGACACATGAAACACCTTGTTGGCGCGCTGCTCGACGCCAAAGCGCGGTTCGTCGAGCAAGTAGCAGTGGCGCTCGCCAAAAGTGTTGTTCACCTCGACTACGATGGCGCGCAGCGCACCGCCCCGGTCGTGCGCCGCGCGGTGGCAGTACCAGAAGCTCACCGGCTTGAAGGTATGACCCAGCACGCGCGGATAACAGTGCAGCCAGACCTCGCCGCTTGCATCGGCGATGCCCTCGCGCCGCAGCAACTCGTCCAGCCAGGCCAGGGCGCCGCCCGCTTGCGCGCCACGGCCATCGCCGTGGTCGCTGTCAAAAAAGCTCATCGCGCCGGGGCGGTTGATGCGCCACGGGCCGTCGGCCGGCTTGGCCGCCTGGCAAAGACTGCGCATTGGCAGCATCAGGAAGTAGGTCGGGTAGGCAAAAGCGTGCTTCAGCGGACGAAGACGGGTGTGGCGAACCTGGCCGAAGCCGATCATCGCGACAGCGCTCATCGCGCTGCCCCGGAAGTCAGGCCGGCATCGCTCAGAAGTTGCGCCGCCGCAGCGAGGCCGGCCTTGAGCCCGTCTTCATGGAAGCCATAGCCCATCCAGGCGCCGCAGTAGTAGCGCCCGTGCCTGCCTTGCAGCGAGGGCACGCGACCCTGGGCCGCGATCGCGGCCAGATCGAACACCGGGTGCGCATAGTCGTATTCACCCAGCACGTGCTGAGCGTCGATCTCGCGCACCGGGTTGAGCGAGACCAGCACCGGCTGCGTCCAGGGCAGTGGTTGCAGCCGGTTGATCAGGTAGTGCAGGCAGACACGCGCGCTGCCGGCGGCGCTGGCTGTGCGCTCGTAGTTCCACGCGGCCCAGGCCGCCGGGCGCCTGGGCAGCACCGAGCTGTCGGTGTGCAGCACGGCGCGGTTCGCCTGGTACTGGATCGCGGCCAGCGTTTCCCGCTCCGTCTGCGTCGGCTGCTCCAGCAGTGCCAGCGCCTGGTCGGAGTGGGTGGCGATGACGACCTTGTCAAAGCGCTCATCGGCGCCATCGGTGAGGATGCGCACGCCAGCGCTCCCGGCTTCGGTTGCGGCGATGCTCTCGATGCGGCGCACCGGGCTGTTCAGCCGCTTGTCGGCGATGCCGGCGGTGATTCTTTCAACGTAGTGTCTGGCGCCGCCCTGCACGGTCCACCATTGCGGCCGGTTGCTGATCTGCAGCAGGCCATGGTTGTGGCAAAAGCGGATCATCGTGGCGACCGGGAACTGCAGCATCAGGTCGGTCGGGCAACTCCAGATGCAGGCCATCATGGGCAGGAAATACCAGTCGCAAAAGGCGGTGCTGAAGCGTTGCTGGCGCAGAAAGTCGCCCAGCGGCTGCCGCAGTTCTGCCTCGCTGCCGCTTTCGGCGATGCGGCTGGTGAGCTTGTTGAAACGCAGCAGGTCGCTCAACATGCCCAGAAAGCGCGGGTTGACCAGATTGCCGCGCTGCGCAAACAGTGTGTTCAGGCTGGAGCCGCTCCACTCGATCCGCCGACCGGCGGGGGAGTCCTGCGCCTGCACCGAAAACGACATCTCGGACCTGGCGGTGGCGACGCCCAATTCGGCGAGCAGCCGGATCAGTTCGGGATAGGTGCGTTCGTTCAGCACCAGAAAGCCGGTATCGACGCCGTGGCGCACCGGACCCTGCGGCGTTGCCAGCGTCACATCGACGGTGTGGGTGTGGCCCCCGAAATACGGTCCGGCCTCATACAGGGTGATGTTGGCCGAGCCGGCCAGCGCGCGCGCGGCGGCCAGACCCGAAATGCCCGATCCGACGATGGCGACCCTTATCGGCACAATGACGCCTCCGGAAGCAGCGCAATATTCTTGTATTGTTTGGTCATGATTGAACTTGATGGTAATATATTGAACTGATCAGTTTCATTCTATACCGCAAAGGCTACAACACCAGAATGGTTACTCGAAACCTCGCCAAGGTCTCGTTCAAGGAGCAAATGCTCAACGCGCGGGAAGACGCGATCATCCAGACCGTCAACCGCCTGCTGGCCGAAAAAGGCTTCGAGGGCATGACGGTGGATCAAGTCGCCGCGGACGTCGGCATCGCCAAGGCCAGCCTGTACAAGCACTTTCCGAGCAAGGAAGACCTGGCCGCAGCGGCCATGGTGTCGGTGATGCGACGGGCGCAGACGTTTCTGGCGACTTTGCCCGCCAGCGGCGCTGCGGTGGAGAACCTGCGCGCCGTCGTGGTCTGGATGATGCGACTGAAACTGGCCGGACAGATGCCGGCGCTGCCGAGCCAGAACTCCAGTTTGCGCACCACGCTGATGGGCAACAAGGACTATATGGACGGGCTGATCGCGGTCAGCGACCGGCTTGGCGCCTGGATTGAGGCGGCTCAGGCACAGGCCGCGCTCAACCCGGCGCTGCCCGCCATCGCGATCCTCTACACGCTGTACGCCCGCGCCTGCGACCCGGTGATCGAGTTCCTCCAGCTCGGGCAACAGCATACCGATGAAGAAATCATTGCTCTGGTGCTGAGCACCTGCTTTGACGGTCTTCTCGCGCGCCCGGCGTGAGCGGCAAACAGGCGCTTGTGTCGCCGGCCAGCTGATCGACGGCAGTGCATTGTCCGGCCTCGTGCTGGCTGTTTAGCCGCCATCGCGGACGACGCGACAGGACGCTATGTCAAACGACACCGTGCCGATCGTCAGCGCGGTCTGATCCCTGAACCCCGCTGCAAAGTTCAGGAAGCGCTCGACGTCGGCGAAATTGCTGGCCAGCCCGATCGACACGCGAATCGCACCGGCGCTCTTGCCGCCACGCTGCTGCATAACCTGCAGGAAGCGCTGCAGGTTGATGTCGGAGCCGGCTTCGGCAATGCCGGCGCGCATGTCGTCTTCGCTCAGGTCTTCCGCAGTTTCGCCGGCGCCGGGATTGCAGAAGCAACCGGTGCGCAGCGAAATATTTTCCTGCGCGGCCAGTTCCTCAACGCGCCGATAGTCGACCAGGTGCCCTTGCGGGTCGTACAGATTCAGCGTGACAGTGCCACCGCGCTCGAGCATGTTGGCCGGACCATAGAGGCGCACCAGCGGCCGGTCATTGCTGTGCCGCAATGTCAGCAGCTGCGTGATCAGCCAGTCTGTCAGGCAATGGACCCGTGTTTGAATCGTTTCCATGCCCACCTGCTGCAGGTGCTTCAGGCCGAGTTCGACCGCCGGAATGCTCAGGTAGTTCAGCGTGCCGTCTTCGAAGCCGGCTTCACCGCTGGACAGCACATGCATCTGGCCCTGCACGGTGGCAAAGTTGACGGTGCCGCCGCCAAACCAGGGTCGGCGCAATGCCTTCAGCGTTTCATTGCGCACCAGCAGGCAGCCCACCCCGGTGGGGTAGCCAAACATCTTGTAGAACGACATCACGACAAAGTCAGGTGAAACCGCGCGCAGGTCCAACCGGTTGGTCGGAACAAACGCGGCCGCGTCCAGCAGCACATGCCAGCCCGCGGCCCGCGCCGATTCCACAAGCGACAACGGATGCTTGACGCCGGAAAAGTTGGATTGCGCCGGAAATGCGATCAGGTTGGCGTGCGCGCGATCCGCCTGCGCCAGCAGCGCATCCATGGCCGGCATGTCGATGCGCAGTTCCGGGCGCGTCAGCGGTGCATAGTGCACGCTGGCGCCGGCGCTGTTGGCAAACTCGCGGATCCCATTGACCGAGTTGTGGTTGTCTGTGCTCAGCAGCAGGCGTGCGCCCGGCGCAAACGGATACGACTCGCCCACCAGTTTGAGCGCGCCAGAGGCGTTCGGCGTGAAGATCGCCGTGTACTCGTCGGTGCCGTTGAAGTAGTCCAGCACGGCCGCGCGGGCCTGCTCGACCCGGCGCGTCATTGCGGTTGAACTGGGGTTGACCGAATGCGGATTGCCAAGCACCTCCTCACTGAGCATCTGCACGTGCTCGCGCACCTGGGACGCCGCGTGCAGGCCACCCCCTGTGAAGTCCAGGTAGACCTGGCGCCGGCCGTCGAGCCGGCCATATTCGGACTGGCGCAGCAGATCCAGCGCGCTGGTCGTTGCGTAGGCCGGGCAGTTGTTCAGGAAACGATCGTAAGGTGTCATGGCGTCTGTCCAGTGGGTGCATGCACGGGTCAAGGGAAGTGGCCGATAGTATGGCCTGACACGAGAGGATAAAATGGTCTACCGCTGGCACCAGCGATTGAACAGCTCCGCGTGCGAAATCGGGCGAAACCAGTGTTGCCCTGTCAATCCTTTGATGTGAATCAAGCTTCTCCCGCAGCGAAGACCGACCAGTCCTGCACCCATCGAATACATTCACTTATTACCCACCAACCAGATCAGAAAGAGGAACACCATGGCCACAGAACCCTCCAAAATTATTTACACGCTGACCGACGAAGCACCGTTTCTGGCAACCTGCGCGTTTCTGCCCGTGATCCGGAAGTTTGCCGCGCCGGCCGGCATCAATGTGGCGGAATGCGACATTTCGGTCGCCGCGCGCGTGCTGGGCGAGTTTCCCGAAGGCCTGACCGAAGCGCAGAAAGTCCCTGACAACCTGGCGGAACTCGGCCGCCTGACGCAGCTGCCCGATACCAACATCATCAAGTTGCCCAACATCAGCGCCTCGGTGGGGCAGTTGATGGCCTGCATCAAGGAACTGCAGTCCAAGGGCTATGCCGTTCCGGATTACCCCGAAGACCCCAAGACCGATGCCGACAAGGCGATTCGCGGCCGCTATTCCCGTTGCATCGGTAGCGCCGTGAACCCCGTGCTGCGCGAAGGCAACTCGGACCGCCGCGCGCCCAAGGCCGTCAAGGAATTTGCCCGCAAGCACCCGCACTCGATGGCCGAGTGGAGTCAG
>JBMOJJ010000440.1:0-2639 GCA_049315845.1 Rhodoferax sp. | reverse complement strand
GCCGATCAGGGAACATTGCTGGAACTGCGCAGCGGCTTTGGCAAGGGCATCCACACCGCACTGGCGCGCATCGAGGGCCGGCCGGTGGGACTGCTGGTCAACAACCCGCTGCACCTGGGTGGCGCGATTGATGCCGACGCTGCGGATAAGGCGGCCCGCTTCATGCAACTGTGCAACGCCCATGGCCTGCCGCTGGTCAGCCTGGTCGATACCCCCGGCTTCATGGTCGGCCCCGAGATCGAAACCCAGGCGCAGGTGCGCCATGTGAGCCGCATGTTCCTGGCTGCGGCGCACCTGCGCGTGCCGTTCTTTAGCGTGGTGCTGCGCAAGGGCTATGGCCTGGGTGCCATGGCCATGACGGCGGGTGGTTTTCATTCGCCCCTGTTCACGGTGGCCTGGCCCAGCGGCGAGTTTGGCGCGATGGGCCTGGAAGGCGCAGTGCGACTGGGTTACCGCAAGGAGTTGGAAGCCTTGCCGCAAGGCCCGCAGCGCGAGGCACTGTTCGAAAGTCTGGTCGCCATCGCGTACGAAAAAGGTAGCGCCCTCAACATGGCCACGACGCTGGAAATCGATGCCGTCATCGACCCGGCGCAAACACGCGACTGGCTGGTGCGTGGTCTGCAGACGCAGCGTGAGCTGCCGGGGGCTGGCGGACTGGCGATTGACGCCTGGTAGACCGTATTCGTGCCAGCGTGCACATCCCAAGTTGTCTTTGCTGCATCGTCTCGGTTGCCGCCGAGCAGCAAGAGCGCAACACCCGAGCTGTGCAGTCGCACGACCAATTGGCTGTACAGCTCGCGCGCATAGCTGGGGGCGAACCGGTGTCGAAAATGTCGCCTGCGATAAGCACCGCTTCCACCGCATGCACATCGACTTGAATCAGCAGCCAGTCGATCAAGGATTGGTGCTCCGCCTGGCGGCTTTTCCCCATGAAATGCTGACCCAGATGCCAGTCGGAAGTGTGGAGGATGCGCATGTTTTGTTGATCAGGTGTGGTGCGAGAGCAGAGAACTATCCTTAGGCTGAAATCTTTAATCAGGCGTTCTTTGAGCTTATTCCAGATACGCCAGAGGCAAGTTCTGCATTCAAGCGGCCCCAGCCTGCCACAACAGCGACACCGGCCCCGCATGCAACTTCTCATCAAACGGCGTGATGCGGTCGTGGTCGTGCAACACCAGGCCTTGCACAAACTTGTTCCCTACAGCGGCTTGCAGTTGACGCAGGCCGCGCAGATCATGTGGGCGCACGGTGGCCGATGCCTTGACCTCGATGCCGATGACGCGTCCGCTCCGGTCTTCCAGCACCAGGTCAACCTCGTCCTGATCCTTGGTGCGAAAGTGCGAGATGCGCAGGCGCTTGTCCGACCAGGTGCTGAGCTTGAGGACCTCGGACACCACGAAGTTCTCCAGCAGCGCTCCGTAGGGAGTGCGCTCTTTCTGCAACTGGCTGGCAGTGGCATCGCGCAACGCGGCCAGCAAGCCGGTGTCCAGGAAATGCAGCTTGGGCGTCTTGGTCAGGCGGCTGACAGCGTTGTGGGACCAGGGTGGCACCAGGCGCAGCAGAAACAAGCGCTCCAGAATGCCCACATATTTCTGCGCCGTGGGCACGGTCAGGCCCAGCGCTGCACCATAGCTGCTGTGGTTGACCAGTTGTCCGGCATGGGCGGCCAGCACATCCAGCAGACGCGGCATGCGGTCGAGTTGGTCGATGTTGGCAATGTCGCGCACGTCGCGGTCAAGAATCAGCGCTACGTAGGCCTCCAGCCATGCCTGGCGGCGGCTGGCACTGGTGCGGCGCAGGGCTTCGGGGTAGCCGCCTTTGAGCACGCGCTCCATCAGCGCGTCGCCCACCACGGGGTTGACTGCGGCGGGTAAGCCCTTGCCGTCAAACAGCCGGTCCAGCAGGTCGCCCTTTGTTCCAGCCAGTTCGGCCTGGGCAAATGGCAGCAGGGTGATGACCTCAAGCCTGCCCGCCAACGAGTCGGCCACCTGCGGCATCGCCATGAGGTTGGTGGAGCCAGTGAGCAGGAAGCGGCCCGGCATTGGGTCTTTGTCGACACTTTCCTTGATGGCCAGCAGCAGGTCTGGGGCGCGCTGCACTTCGTCAATGACGGCCTGCTTCAAGCCACGCACAAAGCCCGTTGGGTCGGAGCGCGCGGAAGACAAGGTGGCAGGGTCGTCCAGCGTGAGGTAGGGGCGGTCACCGCTGGCATAGAGCCGGGCCAGCGTCGTCTTGCCCGCCTGCCGCGGGCCGACCACCAATACCACACGCGTATCTTGCAAGGCAGTTGCAATTCTGCTTTGTACGCAGCGTGGTATGGCGCCATCGGATGGGGAGGGCATATCGGTGGTCATGCGGTGCAATCCATTGTCAGATACGACCGACCGATTAGAACTCATTTCCCGACCAATTTAAATTAGAAGTGCGACTATTTTAAATTCACGACACCGACGGCCGGATATCGCCACTTCATGGTCGCGAGACACGCGCTGTCCTCGACCCCAATGGACCGACACCGGCGCCATTGCAGCGATAGCCGCAAAGCGCAGGGTGACCGCAAAGCGTTGAACAGCCATCGATTACCATCCTCACGATTCAACTTCGCCCCAAGCCGGGCTCTAACGGAGAAAGCCATGTTC
>JBMOJJ010000439.1:0-2641 GCA_049315845.1 Rhodoferax sp. | reverse complement strand
GTCACCTCTTAAAAAGGCGGTTCGCCGGGGTCCTGATCGGCAGCATCGAGCTGTACAGGCAGCCCCTTGTCATCGAGATCCGGCGGAAACAACCCGTCGGGCTTCCCCAAGGAGCTAAGGATTGATCGCAAAATCCTAACAATATGTATTCATATGGAATCCAAATTTTTCGGTACCAGGGCCTACCCGTTCAACGCGGGGCTTCGAGGCTAGTCACCAGCCGGCGGCCGGGACCACTCCCCGTGCGAGCACGCGCTGGCGAGCAGCCCAAGCCGGATCAGGTTGGCCGCGTGGAGCGGGCAGGTTCGGCAGGGCGGGAATTCAGACAGCCGACGGGCTGCTCTGACAGTCGCCGTCAACGCCCTTTGTCATATTGATGATATTGCTATGTATTATTCTAAGCGGCCGGTAGTCTGGAGGCAAATTCTGGCCGTGCCCGCGCGCCAGCCTACTCGCTTTCTGAGCGAGTACCTTGGCCAGCTGTGTGCAACGAGGAATACTCTGATTCAATTCGCGCTGTAATTACGAGATTATAGCTCGAATTCTCGAAGTCTCTCTATGTTGTCATCCCGATTCCTCGTTCAGAGCAAACGCCGCTAGGTAGCCCTGCTCCATAGCCTGCAATTTGGTGAAGCCGCGCCCAAGTACCAGCCAGCCGGGCGGTCCGTTGTTCTTGATGTGCCCGCCCAGCCTGGCTATGGCCATCATCACTTCGTGCGTGGTCGGGGCGTTGGTCAGCGGTTTACCCTTCATTTTGCAGACGGCTCTTAGCGTACCCAGCTCGGTCGAGCTCAAGGCCCTTGTCGCTGGCGCTTCCGGTTCATTGCGGTCCAGCCACCGCATCAGCAAAACCTGCCATGCAACCGCCGTATAAATGGTTAGCGCTACGATCAGCGCTGTGGCCGTTTCAAGCTGCAACGTTTTGAATTGACAGCCTGTTTTTACCGCCTTAAAGAACTCCTCGATTTGCCACCGGGCGCGATAGATATCAACAATATCGGATACCTGCTGCAAGGTCTCGATCGGCTCTGTCGTGACGAGCCGCCAATGCACGGCCACCATTCCTTCGGGTGGGTCGAGCTCGATGACCTCGACGAAGTTCAGCTCAAGCCGGTCGGGCAAATGGTAACTGGCACCGTTTCCAGGTGAAACTACAAAGGTGCCAGCGCGAATCGTCAGATACGCGTCGCGTGTGGGCATCTGGCCAAACACCCGCTCTTGGACGGGACGTTGCGAACATCCTCGCCGCTTAAGTGGCACCCTGCGCATCTGAAAAAATGGCGCAACAGATAGAGAATCATAGAGTTTTTCCACATCTGTCGCCTTACGGCTGCAGTCCAAGCGGCGGTCGTGGGCAACGCGCACTACAAATCGGCGATGGTGCTCGCGCATGTCTGCGAGCAATTCCATGGAATCGCCCTCTCGATCAAGGACATGTATAACGGTGTCGACGGAGTGGAGCAATTCGCCTGCGCCGTCGATGGCGTCGTGCCAGCGCAAGGACTCGCGGTCAGGGTCACTTTGTGAAATTCGCTGCTCTCTGCTCGGTTTGCGCGTCGTGACGCGGGCCCACGCAAAGAGGCCAATTGCCCCCAGCGGCTCGCCGGTGCGGGAGAAGCACACGGAATAGTGCGCAAAGAATCCGGTGGCGCCGTCCCGCTCACCAAGAGGGCCCATCCCAGCCCGCCCCGCTGCGCCACCGAAATTGAATGCCGTGGTGTCGTGCGCAACCAGCACATATTTCGCGCGTTCTGCGCGCTCAGCCGTGCGGGCAAAATGCGAGGCGAGCACCGCTTCCGGCGAGAAACCGTCGTTGGCAAAAAACCGGTAAGCCCCTTCCAATGCGGCTGAATTTTCAGCCTTTTGCGGCAAGGTGCCTAGCGGCGCCCGAGACACGCCATCAGCAATCAGGCAAGCCCGTGCGGTCAAGCGCTTGTCGCCCAGGTCGGCGAGTTCGAATTCTTCAGACACAGGAGTAAGGAGCATAGAAGTGTTCATTCCGTCAGTAGATCTCAGTTCGACCGGCGACGCAATGGCCGCGGGCGAGATCCCCTGGCGGGCGGCCATTGATCTTACTATTGCCTGGAAATATCAACGTCTGGCCTGAAGTACCCCAAGCGGACTGCGAGATTTGGGCCGGGCATGGCATTTGCGGTCGAATCCCTGCCACTGAACAATCCCGGCGACAGTGGCGGTGTCGGGCAGGATAGGACTGGCCGCACGGCGACCAGACTGCACAGCGGCTGTAGCGCCCCTTGACCCAGCCGGGCTCTGCAACCGCCGGTGCACGCAAATGCGAATAGGCGGCCCAGGCCGCGAGGCGTATGAGAAATCGGCGACGCGACGAGGGCTCTGCCGACTCGGCCAGGAGCAGCACCTGACGCGGCGCTGGCGCGAATTGTCCCCGCGCGAACGTTACAATTGAAGATGTGATAGATCCTTAGGTCTGTGGCCCGACCGGTTCAATGGGGTGGTTCGTTTTCCAGGTACGAGCGCGCCGCCGCGCCCGCGACCCAGGGTTCTGCTTGCGGGCACACCAGTGGGGTGCTGGGCCATATCCGGCCAGCATTTCGATCGCGCATGTGCGCGTTGCCGCCGCCGGTCCAAATCTGCCCCTGGGGATCCCAGGCCATATCGAGAT
>JBMOJJ010000438.1:0-2645 GCA_049315845.1 Rhodoferax sp. | reverse complement strand
TGCAAAAAGCCTTGTCGCCGGCGCCGGTGAAGACGACGCAGACCACGTCGCGTGCATTGGCGGCAGCGCGCATGGCCAGGATCACACCCTTGACCATGTCGGTGGTGTAGGAGTTGAACTGGCTCTGGTTGTCCAGTGTGATCCAGGCGTTGAACAATCCCGGGACCACGCTGCCATCGGGCATGCGGGCCGGACGCTTTTCGAATCTGACGCCGGGTTTGGCAATGTCATCGACCAGATCGTGGTTCTTGAAGTCGCGGGTGGCGGGGAGGGCTGTCATGGAACGATCTCCTGTAGAGGCAATGGGTTTTGAGAAACGGGTCATCAGGCTGGCGTCAGTACCGCGCGCTTCTTGATCTCGCGGTGGTGCACAGCGGGGAAAATCTGGTTGATGCTGTCCAGCGGATGCTGTTCGACAAACGGTGCCAGTTGCACCTTGCCATCGAGCACCAGACCGAGCGCGGCCGGGTAGTATTCGGGCGGGCAACCCCAGTTGCCCATGGCGCGCGCATCGAAGGCCATCAGGTTGGACAGGCGGATCTCGACGCGGTCCATGGTGAAGCCCACCACCGACAGCGTGGCGCCATGCACCAGCAGGCCAAACGCCGAAAGCTGCCCGGCGGCGCTGCCGGAGCATTCGAAAATCTGCCACTCGGTGCCGCGCAAACCGTTTTGCTTCGCAAAGGCCGATACCGCGGCCTTCAGGGCCTTGGCGTCGTGATTGCGGGCGTTCAGCGTCAGCGAGGCGCCGTGCGCCGCGATGGCCGCCAGCTTGTCGTCGTCGACGTCGATCGCCACCACTTGGGCACCGAAGGCGCGCGCCACCTGAACGCAGTAGCCGCCGACGCCGCCGGCGCCGATCACAATCGCCAGGTCGCCGGGCCTGACGCCGGCGCGTCGCACCGCCTGGTAAGGCGTGGTCAGCGCGTCAGCGACGATCGAAACCTGCGCCAGCGTCAAGCCAATGCTGGCCAGGCGCTGTTCGTCGACCTCGCACAGGCCGCGACCGGGCACCACGATGTGCGAGGCAAAGCCGCCCTGAATATCGTTGCCCGGCATCTTCTGCGCGCGGCAGATCGGTTGCAGTCCGCGCTTGCACAGATCGCATTCGCCGCAGGGCAGCACCGCTGGCACGATGACGGCCTTGCCAAGCCAGGCCTCGGCGCCGGCGCCGGCGGCGACCACATGGCCGCTGATCTCGTGCCCCAGTGTCAGCGGCAAGGCCGAATTGGTGCGCACGCCGTCATAGAAATATCCCAGGTCGGTGTGACAGACCCCGCAACCGGCAATCGCCACCACCACTTCGCCGGCTGCAGCCGCGGCGCTGAAGGCGACCCTCTCGAACGGCTCACCCGGCTTGTTCATTTGCCAGCGGTAGGCATTGATGCTCATGTTTTGTCTCCTGCTTATGTTTCAAATTGCATAATAGTACCTAATTACCATCATTGCGCAAAAAATTTTCAGTGTCGGCTGGCAAATCACTGATCTGGGTCAAACTAAACTATCAGCAATATTTCGGAACACAGGAGAAAAACTTGCAAGCAAAAACAATCGCGCCCACCAGCGTCTCGATGGCCCTGGCGGGCAGCGGTGGCAGCGGTGTCATGACCGCAGGCACGGTGCTGCTCGCGGCGGCGGCCAAGGCGGGCGCCTACGGCTTGATGGTGCGCACCAGCGGGCCGCAGATCCGGGGTGGCGAGGCAGCCGCGCTGCTGCGCCTGGGACCGCAGCCGATGAGCTCGCTCGATGACGGCTTCGATCTGTTGCTGGCGATCGACTGGCAGAACGTCAACCGCTTTGCCGACGAGATTGTTCTCGGCCCGCGCAGCGTGCTGATCGGGGATCCGGATGAAGGCGAGGCGCCCGAGGTGTTCAAGGCGACCGGCGCGCGCTATGTTCCGTTGAGTCTGAAGAAGATGGCCAAGGAGATCCCGGGCAGCTGGATCAACATGCTGGCGCTCGGCCTGTCGGGCACTCTGGCGGGGTTGCCGCTGCAGGCCTTGCAGGATGCGGTGCGCGAATCCTGGAAGAAGCCGGCGACGCTGGACGCCAATCTGCTGGCGGTCGCGAGCGGTGCGGCGGCGGCGGCAGGCGTCGCGCAGACGCTCGCCGGCAACGGCGGCCCGATGGCGCGGCTCGATCTGAGTTCGCCCAGCGACAAGCGGCGCTGGATGATCAGCGGCAACGAGGCGGCCGGCTTTGGCGCGATCCGCGGTGGTGTGCGCTTCTGCGCCGCCTACCCGATCACGCCGGCAACCGAGGTCCTGGAGTGGCTGGCGCCCAGGCTGATCGAAGTCGGCGGCACCTTGCTGCAGGCCGAGGATGAACTGGCCTCCATCAATATGATCATCGGCGCCTCGTATGGTGGCGTGCCGTCGATCACCGCCACCGCCGGACCGGGGCTGGCCCTGATGACCGAGGCGATCGGTCTGGCGGTGGCCGCCGAGGTGCCTATCGTGGTGGTCGACGTGATGCGCGGCGGGCCGTCCACCGGCATTCCAGCCAAGAGCGAGCAGAGCGACCTGTCTTTTGCGGTCAGCGGTCTGCATGGCGACGCGCCACGGCTGGTGGTGGCGCCGACCTCGATCGCAGATTGTCTGGGCGCGACGCAGTGGGCCGTGCAGTTGGCCGAGGCCCTGCAGGCG
>JBMOJJ010000437.1:0-2647 GCA_049315845.1 Rhodoferax sp. | reverse complement strand
CAGTATGCCGCCCTGGTGCCGCCCGCGATCGCCGATTTCAAGCTGGGCGCGCCCCGCGTCGCGCCGCCCGCCGCGCTGGCCGCGATGTTCTCTGCAGCGCCGCTGGACCGGCTCAATCACGCCTACGGCAAGAGCTACGCCGATTGCGCCCGCATGTGGCTGCGCAGCGTCCCGCATCCGCCCGACTGGGTCGCCTTCCCGAACGACGAGCAGGCCGTGACCGACATCCTGGACTGGGCTGCGCGCAGCAATGTGGCGGTGATTCCGTTTGGCGGCGGCAGCAGCGTCTGCGGCGGCGTCGAGCCGGCGGTAAGCACCGACTTTGCCGCTGCCATATCGCTCGACATGGAGCGCCTGGGCCAGGTGCTGGAAGTGGACACGGTGAGCCGCGCCGCGCGCATC
The DNA here is from genome assembly GCA_049315845.1 of Rhodoferax sp. Classification (GTDB taxonomy): domain Bacteria; phylum Pseudomonadota; class Gammaproteobacteria; order Burkholderiales; family Burkholderiaceae_C; genus Rhodoferax. Next base: position 2,245 of record JBMOJJ010000437.1, on the reverse strand, counting down.
CAGGCCGGCGCCTACGGCCCCGACATCGAAGCTCAACTGCGCCCGCACGGGCTGACGCTGCGCCACTTCCCGCAGAGCTTCGAGTTCTCCACGCTGGGCGGCTGGATTGCGACGCGCGCCGGCGGCCATTACGCCACCCAGTACACCCACATCGACGACTTTGTGGAGTCCACGCGCATGCTCACACCGGCCGGCATCCTGCAGACCCGACGCCTGCCAGGGTCCGGCGCCGGGCCGGCGCCGGACCGGCTGGTGCTGGGCAGCGAGGGCACGCTGGGCGTGATCACCGAGGCCTGGATGCGGCTGCAGGCGCAGCCGAAGTTCCGCGCCTCCGCCTCGATCCGCTTTGCCGACTACTTTGCCGCCGCGCGTTGTCTGCGCTCGCTCTCGCAGTCGGGCCTGAATCCGAGCAACTGCCGGCTGCTCGATCCGATGGAAACCGTGTTCTCCGGTGTTGGCGACGGGCGCAGCGCGGTGCTGGTGCTGGGCTTCGAGTCGGCCGACCATCCGCTGAACGCGTGGATGGAGCGCTCACTGGAACTGGTGCACGATCACGCCGGCCAGTACGACGCCGCGGCGGTGGCGCGCTCGATGGCGTCCGAGGGCAGCCAGGAGCATCGAAGCGGCGCCGCCGGCGCCTGGCGCCAGGCCTTCATCCGCATGCCCTACTGGCGCGACCCGGCGGTGGGCCTGGGGATCATCATGGACACCTTCGAGAGCGCAATCACCTGGGAGCGCTTCGAGAGTTTCTACCACAACGTCAAGCACGACGTGCAGTCGGCGATCGAACGCGCGACCGGCCAGCAAACCCTGATCTCCTGCCGCATCACCCATGCCTACCCGGACGGCGTCGCGCCCTACTTCACGATCGCGGTGCGGGGCAGCGCCGACGGCAGCGTGGCCAGCGCGCTGGCAGCCTGGCGCGAGATCAAGCTGGCGGCCAACGCGGCCGTCGTCGGTCACGGCGGAACCATCACGCACCACCATGCGGTGGGCCGCGACCACCGCAGCGGCTACGAACTGGAGGCGTCTGGCCTGTTCCGCCAGATGCTCGCCAGCGCCAAGGCAGTGGCGGACCCGGCAGGAATCCTCAATCCCGGCGTGCTCTATGACGCGCAGCGCCGGTCTGCGGGGCCAGGCGGGGTGCTGCTGGCGCGCTGAAGCCGTACCGATCTGTCAAAGCAGCCAGGGAATCAGCCACCAGCTGCCTTTGCGGTAGGCAGCCCATTCGGGATAACGCGACATGCTGGCTTCCTTCAGCACCATGTTGACGGCAAAGAGTCCAAGCCAGACCCAGGCCAGCACCAGCACCGGGAACCAGTGCCAGGCCATCATCGCGAAGCTGGTGTAGATCATCATCTCGCCCAGGTAGTTGGGGTGGCGCACCCAGCGGTGCATGCCGTCTGTGATCAGACCTCGCCTGACGCGCAGCGTGAAGAACTTCTGCGCATCGGCCGCGATCATGATCACCGATCCGAGCAGGCACAGGCTGATGCACAGCGCCAACCAGGCGCCTTCGGGCAGGGGATAGACCGGTTGCGAAGTGCGCGAAATCAGCAACCAGCCAAACACCCAGTAAAGCCCGAGCACTGCCAGGAAAGCATTGATGCCGGCGCCTATGGTGATTTTTATCTGCCAGTTCGGGTCCGGAAAAGCCAGGTCCTTGATCAGCCAGACCAGGCCATAGCCACCGTGCAACGCGAGGTAGACCCACGCTGCGGTGGATGTGTTCTGGTAGTACCAGATCAGAAAACCAAAGAAGAAAAAGCTGCCGCCCTTCTGGAAATTGATGATCCAGGCAAACTTCCAGGGGCGCGGCCCGCCCAGAAAGTCTTTGGACAGGTGGTCGGTGAACTTGCGCATCCCCAGCGCCCAGGCGGGGGCTGGCGTGGCGTGAGTCGGTTTGATGTTGGCAGTGCTTGTCATGACGAACGCTCCTCTATTTGATCAGCGCCTGCAAATCAGGCAAGCGCCGTCTTGGATTCAACCGGCCTCTGCCCTGCAAGCAGCCCCATGACTGAAATATCTTCGTCAACAGCAGACCAATGAATGCCCTTGCCATCCCCCAGCCATCGCTTCAGCGCAACGGAACCACGTGAATCTTGCCGGCCGATTGCAGACGGCCCAACGGCAACGCGGCCCAAATAGGGTCGCGGATAGACTTTTCGTCATAGTTGTTCCTCCCTCAAGAGTGCATCGTATTCGAAATGCAGAGAGTTGACCAGCACAAGAACCAGTGTCACCT
>JBMOJJ010000436.1:0-2650 GCA_049315845.1 Rhodoferax sp. | reverse complement strand
CCCGCCTTGATGTTTACGCATCAGGTGGGTTTCGCATTTTTGGAGACTGAAGATGGATGCACCTACTGTGACCGATGGCATGGTTGCCTTGCCAAAAGATGAATTTGAGAAGCTGCTTGTGCATGTCGCGGAGCTCGGCGCGCGACAGGCGCTCTCGGAAGTCGGCCTGGATGGTCCGAGCGCAGCGAACGATATTCGTGAATTGCGCGGACTGCTCGATGCATTCAACGATGCCAAGCGCACCGCGGGGCTCACCATCATCAAGATGCTGGTCACAGGGCTTGTGATGGCGCTGCTTGCCGGCGCGTTTGTGAAGCTCAAGCTGTTCGGGGGTGCGCAATGATGCTTGAGACACTACTGGGTGGACTGCTGGGTGGTGCTTTCCGGCTGGCCCCTGAAATCCTCAAGTGGTTGGATCGCAATGGCGAGCGCAGTCACGAGCTTTCGATGCAGGACAAGGCGCTGGAATTCGAGAAGCTGCGCGGCGCCAGTCGCATGGCGGAGATTGGCGCCAGTGCCGATGCGGCCTGGAATACAGGTGCGATTGAGGCTTTCAAGGAAGCTGTGGCGGGTCAAGGCAGGCCATCAGGCGTGAAGTGGGCCGATGCGCTGTCAACCAGTGTGCGTCCGGTCATCACCTACCTGTTCATGGTCTTGTACTGCACGGCCAAGGGAACGGCCTTCTTTGCGGCGCTCAATGGTGGTGCAGGTTGTGTTGACGCTGTTCAAGCCGCCTGGTCTGCTGCCGATCAGGCCTTGTGGTCTGGCGTGCTGAACTTTTGGTTCATCGGTAGGGTGTGGGATCGGGCGAAAACGTGATGGAGGTCCCCCTGGCGGCCATCATGCTGGCCAAGCGGTTTGAGGGCTTTCATCGGGTGCCAAAGAATGACCCGGGTCGGGCGTATCCATACGTTTGCCCAGCTGGGTACTGGACGATTGGTTGGGGTCATTTGTGCGATCAAAATCACCCGTCGATCACGGAGGCCGAAGCAGAGGTCTATCTTGCCGACGATCTGACCTTGGCACTCAATGCCACACTGCGTCACTGCCCGGTGTTGGCCATCGAGCCTGCGGGGCGGCTTGCTGCCATCGTTGACTTCACCTTCAACCTCGGTGCAGGACGCCTGCAAACATCGACGCTGCGAAGAAGAGTCAATCAGCGAGATTGGGGCAGCGCATGCGAGGAACTGCGTCGGTGGGTTTACGGCGGTGGCAATGTATTACCGGGACTAGTAAAGCGACGCGATGCAGAGATTGGTCAACTGAATTTGCACGAGAGAGCAACATGAGCGTCAGGCGGCGAAACCTACCGTTGGAGGCAGGCAGCCCGGCAAGAGCGATCAAGAGATACGTGTCGCGGTTGGTCCTTTCTCCTGCCAGCAGCCGCAGAATATGTCAACCAACAATGGAAAACAACGCATTTTCGTTGCCGGATACCGGTCGGCGGCGAACTGCTCTTTTGTGCCCATTGCGGAAATTGAAAGTCAAAATTGACCGCGCAGATTGCATTGAGTACTGAATCTTGAGAAAAACCCATTTCACGGGATGAGTCATGCTGGCCACGCGCGAGGTTTTCAACGCTTTCAGGACCGCTACATGCAAAAACATCCGCTCACTACCGCCTCACAGTGCCACTCCAAATCGTGGACGTATATCTGCCAGCACAATGGTGCACAACACTCCCCGCAACAAGCCTGTCAGAAACTGCAGCAGCAAATCAGACCGCGCCAGGAGTGACGCGGCATCACAACCGGCAGGACAAGTTTTAATAAGGGCGCTTGAGCAAAATTGCGCGCACGCTTTCGTACTCCCGCTCGGTCACTGCACCTTCTTTGAGCGCCTTTTGCAAGTCGGTCAGCTCCTGCCCTTTTGAGATGCTGGTGGACTCGTGTACCGTGACATTGCTGCGGCTACTGCTGAAACAGCCGCTGAGCGTCACCAACCCGACGCACAACACCAGAGTGAGATAGATTTTTTTCATTGTTGTCCCCTTTACTTGACGTTGTCGATCAGCTTGCTGCGCTGCTGGTCGTACTCGGCTTTGCTGAGTGCACCGCTGGTGTGGGCGTTTTTGAGGTCAATTAACTGCTGCCCGATGGTCAGTTCCAGCGGCGCACGAACAACTTCGTTCGAGCTGCAGGCCGCCAGCGCGCACAACAAAGTCAAGACAGACACAATTTTCAACTGCATAAATGACACTCCGGTAAGGGCTAGGGATCACGGACCAGGTCCATCCTGGTAAGTCGGGAGTTTGCTGCTACAGCATCTGGTTAGGACTCAGATTGACCCAATTTGGGCCGCAGTAAGCTTGTTTACAAAGGCGCACTGTTTGTGGCACCAGGGGTTGATGGCGCACCCGCTCGGGCATCAGCATCGCGCAAGGCGGTCGTGATCTCGTCTGCCACCGCTAGCAAGCGCATCACACTCTCGCGGGTGAAGTCGCGCAAGTCAGGCTCCGTGCGCTCTGAGCTGATCACCCAGCCTTGTGCGACTTTGCTGATGTACTTCTTGTCAGCCAGCATGGCCAGTTTGCGCCGGGTGGTTTCACGCGGAATGCCGGTAATCTGGGCGATATCGCGCAGGCGCATGGGCTTGATCAGGATGTCGTTTTCGCCAAACCGGCCCCGCTCGTCCAGAACAGCACTGGGCA
>JBMOJJ010000435.1:0-2673 GCA_049315845.1 Rhodoferax sp. | reverse complement strand
TCCATCATCCTGGGCGTGCTGCTGGGCGGCCAGCTGGTGGGCCCGACCCTGTCGCCGATGCTGCTGGCCGTTGATTTTCCGCTCTGTGACACCGGAGTGGACAGCGCGCCAGAGGCCGCCATCAGCGTGCTGATCTTCATCTACCTGCTGGCGGCCTGGTTCAATACCCATATTCCGCTGACCGGCGTCGAGATGCGCGCGATGCCGCGCCGGCTGAGTTCGCTGCTGCCGGATTTCTGGACCTGCAATACACGGCTGTGGCGCGACAAACTGGGCCAGATCTCGCTCGCCGCAACCACGCTGATCTGGGGTGTGGCGGGCAATTTGCGCTTTATCGTGCTGGCCTGGGCCGCCGCGGCGCTGGGTTATTCCGTCACGCAGGCGTCGGCCCTGCAGGGCGTGGTGGCGATCGGCATGGCGGTCGGGGCCGTGGTGGCGTCGATGCACATGCGGCTCGAGGACGGTCCGCGCGTGATCACGCTGGGCGTCGTCATGGGCCTGCTGATCATCATGCTGATCTTCATCACCAACGTCTGGGTGGCAGCACCTTTCCTGATTCTGCTCGGTGCGCTGGGGGGCTTCCTGGTGGTGCCGATGAACGCGCTGCTGCAGCATCGCGGCCACAATCTGATGGGAGCCGGGCGCTCGATTGCGGTGCAGAATTTCAATGAGCAGGCCTGCATTCTCGCGCTTGGCGCGGCCTACAGCCTGTCGACCGGCCTGGGGCTGCCGACCTTTGCCGCCATCACCGCGTTCGGCATGACGATTGCGGGCTTCATGTGGCTGATCAGGCGCTGGTATCGGCGCAACGGGGTCCTGCATCGTGCCGAGGTCGAACATCTGCTGGAAATCGCCCGCAATGACAAGTTTGAGGGCTGATGCCGCCGCAGGATGGCGTCGCAGCCGCGGCATTGCGAAGCAATCTTCCCCTTGTCGCATCTGAACAAGACCGCGCTGGCGACATCGGCGCTGATTCTGAACGCCTTTGTATTTGGCCTCTCGTGGTGGCCGCTGCGCGCGCTTGAGCGCCACGGTCTGCATCCGCTCTGGGCCACCAGCCTGACCCTGGGTCTGGCCCTTGCATGTCTGGTGCTGTGGCGGCCGCGCGCCTGGCGCGGCCTGTTCTCACATCCGATGCTGTGGTGGCTGCTGCTGGCATCAGGCCTGACCAATGTCTGTTTCAACTGGGCCGTGACCGTGGGCGACGTCGTGCGCGTGGTGCTGCTGTTCTACCTGATGCCGGCTTGGGTCGTCGTTCTGGCCTGGCCGTTGCTGGGCGAGAGACCCGGCCATGGCTCGGTGCTTCGACTGGCGCTGGCTCTGGCCGGCGTGGTGACCGTGTTGAAGACGCCAGCGTCGCCATGGCCGCTGCCGGAGTCGCTGGCGGACTGGCTGGCCCTGACGGGCGGTTTCTGCTTTGCCCTGACCAACATCCTGTTGCGCAAGCTCAATCAGGCTCCCGAGGATGCGCGCATGCTGGCCATGTTTGCTGGCGGCACATTGATGGCCACCAGCGCGGCGCTGCTGGGCATGGACTGGGGCGTGGTGCCCGCGCTGCCGGCGCCGCAGGCGTCCTGGTCGGCGCTGGCCCTGTTGACCGGCCTGGCCCTGCTGGCCGGCAACCTGGCCCTGCAATACGGGGCGGCCCGCCTGAATGCAAGCACGACCTCGATCATCATGTTGTCCGAAGTGGTTTTTGCCAGTGTCTCGTCGGTGCTGCTGGGCAGCGGTGAGTTGTCGCCGCGCACGCTGCTGGGCGGCGCGATGATCCTATTGGCCTCATTGCTGGCAGTGCTGTCCTTTGGGCGGCGGTGACCGATGCGAAGAAGTGCGACACTGCCGCCTTTGATTCCTTCCGAGCAAGCAACCATGAGCACTGTTTACGACTTCGACGCGCTGCAGATCAACGGCCAGTCCGTGGCCTTGAGCAAATTCAAGGGCAAGGTCATGCTGATCGTCAATACCGCCAGCGCCTGCGGCTTCACGCCGCAGTTCGCCGGCCTGGAAGAACTGCACCAGACCTACGGCAAGAAGGGCTTGGTGGTGCTGGGTTTCCCGTGCAACCAGTTCGGCGCCCAGGACGCGGGCAGCAATGGTGAAATTGCCGAGTTCTGCCAGTTGAACTATGGCGTCAGTTTTCCGATGATGGCCAAGATCGATGTCAACGGCGCGCAGGCGCACCCGCTCTACCATTGGCTCGCGAGCGAGGCGCCCGGCTTGCTTGGCAGCAAGTCCATCAAATGGAATTTCACCAAATTTTTGGTCGGCCGGGACGGCAGCGTTCTCAAACGCTACGCGCCGACCGACGCGCCCGCCAGCATCGCGCGCGACATCGAAGCCGCGCTGGCTGGTTGAGCAAAGCAGATCGGCTCGATCAGATCGTCGGCGTCGCCAGATAGGCGGCCATGTCGCTCAACTGCGCGCTGTTGAGTTTGCCAGCGAGTATGCCCATGCCGCCCATGTTGCCGTTGATGGCCTGGAGGATGGTGGCCGGGGCATTGGCGCCATTGAGGATCTTGCTCTTGCTCGGGGGGGTGCCATGGCAACTCTGGCAACCATGGGCTGAATAAAGTACTTTGCCGTTGACAGCGGATGTCGTTGCAGGTGTGGGTGTTGCAGGTGTTGCAGGTGTTGCAGGTGTTGCAGGTGTTGCAGGTGTTGCAGGTGTTGCAG
>JBMOJJ010000097.1:0-11993 GCA_049315845.1 Rhodoferax sp. | reverse complement strand
CGGCGCCCTTGGTGATCACCATGAAATTGATGACGACCAGGATGATGAAGACCATCACGCCGACTGCGAAATTTCCGCCAACCAGGAAATGGCCAAAGGCCTCGATCACCTTGCCGGCGGCGTCCGGCCCGGTGTGACCCTCCATCAGCACGACGCGGCTGGAGGCGACATTGAGCGACAGGCGCAGCAGCGTGGTGAACAGCAGCACCGCGGGGAAGGCGGCAAAGTCCAGCGCCTTCATCGTGTACATGCTGACCAGCAACACCATGATGGACAGCGCGATGTTGAAGGTGAACAGCAGATCGAGCAGGAATGGCGGCAGCGGCAGCACCATCATGCTGAGGATCAGGATCACCAGCACCGGACCGACCAGTCCTCTGCGGTTGCTGCCGGACATCATCATCCCGGCTGCGCGCAGCGACGAGCTGAGCACGGTCATGCGGATTGCCCCTGCGGGTCGAGCGAGGCGGGCACCGGCAGGTCCGTGGGTGCGCGCGGCAGGGTGCCGCCTTCGCGGCTCACGCGCTGCAGCTGATAGGCCCAGGCCAGCACTTCGGCCACCGCTGCGTACAGGGCCAACGGGATCTCATGGCCGAGTTGGGTGTGCCGGAACAGCGCGCGCGCAAGCGGCGGCGCCTCCAGCACCGGAATATTGTGTTCCGCGGCCATCTCGCGGATGCGCGAGGCGACCAGATCGGCCCCTTTGGCGATCACGCGGGGCGCGCGCATTTCCTTGTCGCGGTACTTGAGCGCCACTGCAAAATGCGTCGGGTTGGTGACAATGATGTCGGCCTTGGGCACCTCGGCCATCATGCGGCGCTTGGCCATCTGCTGTTGCTGGCGCCGGATCTGCGCCTTGACCTGGGGATCACCGTCGTTTTCCTTCTGCTCCTGGCGCAAGTCCTCGCGCGACATGCGAAGCTTGTGTGCATGGCTCCAGAGCTGGTAAGGCACGTCGATGGCCACCACCAGCAGCAGCGAACCGATGATCAGCGCGCAGGTGCCGGCGACCACGCGCAGCGTGTGCGGCAGCGCTGCATGGATCGGCTCGCTCATCAGCGCCATGATCGAGCTCACGTTGTCCGATATGACCCACCAGGCGACGCCGCCGACCAGCAGCGACTTGATGATGGTCTTGACCAGTTCGGCCAGCGTTTCGGTGGAGAACATGCGCCCGATGCCGGCGATCGGGTTCAGTTTGGAGAAATTGGGGGCCAGCGATTTGGTCGACAGCAGCCAGCCGCCCAGCGCCATCGGCGCCAGCAGCGCGGCCACCAGCATCATGACCAGCAGCGGCATCATCGCCTGCAATGCGTGCACGACTGCGGTCTCGGCGTGCACCATCATGTGCGAAGAGTCGAAGGCCGAAGCGCGCTCGAATTGAAGGCCGTTGCGCATCGCGCTGCCAAACTGGCCGCCTATCGTTTCGCCCATCGCCCACAGGCCTGCGAGGGCGGTGACGAGCATGATGAATGTGACCAGTTCGCGTGACCGCGCAACCTGTCCTTCGTCGCGCGCCTTTTCCAGACGTTCGGGTGACGCAGGTTCTGTCTTTTCGAGATCGCTTTCTTCCGCCATCAATGCTCCGGAGCAGCAGGCGCAATGCGCCTGGTCCTGAACATTATTGAGGCCAGGGCCCGGAAACGATCAGCCAAACAAAGCAGGGTTAGGCCTGTTCATCAGGCAATCAGCGCAGGACGGACGTCCCGGCGTCGGTCGGGGGGCAGAGCCGGCTCGCTGCGCGCAGCTGCAGGCAGTGCCGGAATAACTAGAAGCCCAGGCTGGCCAGCAGGTCGTCGACCTCGCCCTGATCGTCGAGCGTGTCGCCACTGCCGGCCTTGACTTTGGGTCCATTGAGCAAGCCACTGCCCACGTCCTGACGCTTTTCGGGCGGCGAGTTGTCGACCAGAAGCTGCAGCAGCTGCGTTTCCATCTCCCGGATCACATCCATCATCTTCTTGATGACCTGTCCGGTCAGGTCCTGAAAATCCTGCGCCATCATGATTTCCATCAATTGGGCATTGGTGGCCTGGACCTGCTGCGGAACCAGCGACAAATAGCTGCGGGTATCGCCCACCAGCTCACGCGCCTGTGACAGTTCGACCGGCGCGGCAAACCACTGGTTCCAGCGTTCGCTCAGCGCGCTGGCCTGCTTGGACAGGCCGTCCTGGATCGGCTGCGCGACATCGATCGCGTTGAGCGCCCGTTCGGCAGCGCGTTCTGTCATCTGGGCCACATAACCGAGGCGGTCGCGGGCGTCCGGAATGGCCTGCGCGGCGATCGCAATGCCTTTGTCCAGACCCAGTTCACGCATGCTCTCCAGCATCTGCCGCGTCAGTTGACCGATGCGGTTGACCAGTTGTTCAGCCGAATCACCGACGGCTGCGACGGGGGTTTGCTCGGTGTCCATATCAGCTGCCTTCCCGTTCAATTTTTTCGAAGATCTTGTTGATTTTTTCCTCCAGGGTCACCGCAGTGAAGGGCTTGACGACATAGCCGTTGGCGCCGGTCTGGGCCGCGGCAATGATGTTTTCCTTCTTCGCCTCGGCGGTCACCATCAGCACCGGCAACTTGGCCATTGAAGGGTCGGCCCGTATCGCCCGCAGCATCGCCAGGCCGTCCATGTTGGGCATATTCCAGTCCGACACGACAAATCCGTACTTGCCGGTGTTCAGCTTTTCCAGCCCGATGGCGCCGTCCTCGGCCTCATCCACGTTGGCAAAGCCCAGTTCCTTCAGCAGGTTGCGAATAATCCGGCGCATCGTCGGGAAATCGTCCACGACCAGAATTCTGATATTTTTGTCAACCACGATCACTCCAAATAATTGCTAGCCTTGCGGCCACGGTCCGATGCCGCACAGACATCCAACCGGGGCCATCGCGCATTTTTTCCCTTAAACACGATTTGACCGTTCCCCCAGAGACAGCAGGTGCGCCATGACCAGCTGACTCATCTCCTTGAGCGGCGCCACCGCACTGGCGGCGCCGATTGCAATCGCCTCGCGCGGCATGCCAAACACCACGCAGCTGGCTTCGTCCTGCGCCAGTGTATAGGCACCGGCCTGGCGCATCCGCAGCAGACCATCGGCACCATCGCGGCCCATGCCGGTCAGCAGCAAGCCGACCGCATTTTTGCCGGCATGGGTTGCTGCGGAATCAAACAACACGTCAACCGATGGGCGATGCCGGTTCAATGGCGGTTCCTGATCGACATGGGCAACGTAGTTGGCGCCGCTGCGCCTGAGTGAAAGGTGAAATTCGCCCGGCGCAATGTAGGCATGGCCCGGCAGAATACGCTCCCCGTGCACCGCCTCGGAGACCGCAATGCGGCAGCAACTGCTCAGGCGCTGGGCAAAGGAGCGGGTGAAACCGGCCGGCATGTGCTGCGCGATCAGGATGCCGGGGCTGTCCGGGGGCAACGGCTGCAGCACCTCGCGAATGGCCTCAGTGCCGCCCGTCGAGGCCCCGATGATGATGAGCTTTTCGGTGCTCAGCCGCGTGTTGTGCAACATCGGCGTCGCGGGCGCAGCACCGGTTTTGCCGGCCGGCGACGAACGCTTGCCCGGCAGCAACCGGGCAGCGGCGGCGATCCGGATCTTGCCGGCGATCAGGTCGGTGTAGGACAGCAGGCCGTCCCGGATGCCAAGGCGCGGCTTGGTGACAAAGTCGATCGCGCCCAGTTCCAGCGCGCGCAGTGCGGCTTCCGATCCGCGCTCGGTCAGCGACGACACCATCACGACCGGCATCGGCCGCAGGCGCATCAGTTTTTCGAGAAATTCAAGGCCGTCCATGCGCGGCATCTCGACGTCGAGCGTCATCACGTCGGGGTTGTGCTGCTTGACAAGGTCGCGCGCGATCAGGGGATCGGACGCGGTCGCGACCACCGTCATGTCCGGCTGGCTGTTGATGATTTCGGTCATCAGGCTGCGTATCAGCGCCGAGTCGTCGACGCACAGAACCGTGATCTTCTTGCTGCTCATAGGGCGCACGCTCTCTTGCTGGGACAGTCGGCGCGACTGCCCGCTTCAAACATTGCCGCCTTGCTGTCGGCCGGCTGTCTGGCCAGCGCCTGGGCCAGCGCGAGCTCGTCATGCCCGACCAGCAGCGAGTCTTCCTGCCGGCGAAGCTTGCGCACGGTCACCCGCCCCGTCAGGGGGAAATAGTTGATGCGCCGGGGCAGGCTGCCGCGCAGATCCTGCGCGACCAGGCGAACCTGCTCGGCCTCCAGATAGCGCAGAACGAAGTCGGCGTTGCGGTCACCGATGTTGAGTTTTGTCATCCGGGTCATCACCGCGCCGCCACCGAACACCTTGGCCTCGAGCCTTTCACGCCGCGCGCCCGCCTTGAACAATTCATTGATCAGCATGGCCATCGCATAGGCGCCGTAGCGCATCGCCGAGCTCGGGTCGCGCGTGGCTCCGTCTGCGTCTTCGGGCAGCATGAAGTGGTTCATGCCGCCGATACCGGCGGTGCGGTCGCGCACGCAGGCCGACACGCACGATCCCAGCACCGTTGTCAGCAGCATGTCGCCGGAGGTGACGTAGTACTCGCCTGGCAGCAACTTGACCGCCGCAATGCCGAACTCGCGGTCAAAATAATGAAGGGTTGCGGCTGATTCCATGTCCACCAGATTCATGCTGTGGCGGTCTCGCGGTTGGAGGTCAATTCGTAGATCGTCTTGCCGCGCAGCCGGAAGGTCTGATTGACAAAGGAAAAATTTTCGGAATGGCCGGCAAACAGCAGGCCGTGCGGCTTCATCAACGGCGCAAAGCGCTGCAGGATCTTCATCTGCGTCGATTTATCGAAGTAGATCATCACGTTGCGGCAAAAAATCGCGTCAAAAGGCTCGGTCAGCGTCCATCTCGGATCGAGCAGGTTGAGTCTTTCGAACTTCACCATGGCCGAGACCTCCGGCCTTATCCGGACCTTGCCGGCGTGCGTGCCAGCGCCTTTCAGGAAGAATCGTTTCAGGCGTTCCGGCGTCAGCTTGCTGACCTGTTCCATCGAGAAGACCCCGGCGGCCCCGGCGGCCAGAACATGCGTGTCGATGTCGGTGGCCAGCACACTGGCGCTGCCGGCGCGCCCGCCCAGCGCCTCGATCAGGGTCATCGCAATCGAGTAGGGCTCCTCGCCCGTGGATGCCGCCGAGCACCAGACCTTGATCGGCTCGTCGCAGCTGAGAACGTGCTCGGCCAGGATCGGAAAATGGTGCGCCTCACGGAAAAAGGCCGTCAGGTTGGTGGTCAGCGCGTTGGTGAACAGCTGCCATTCATCGCCGTTCGGGCTGGCCTCCAGAAAGCGCAGGTAGGCGGAGAATTCCTTCAGTCGAAGCTTGCGCAGGCGCCGGGCCAGTCGGCTATAGACCATTTGGCGCTTTTGATCGCTCAGCGCTATTCCGGCGCGCTGGTGAATCAGCGTGCGTATCTTTGAAAAGTCGCTGTCCGTCAGAACGAAATCGGGTTCGATCGGCGAGGTCATGGCGACATTCGGGTTGGAATTCATACGCTTTCGTTTCGTCGCACGCGCAAATTGACGGCTCCTACATCAAGCAGTTGGGATCTGCTTCAATGTACACAGTCAGGCACGGGTTCGAAAGCTGGAAGACCACGCAAAAAAGACCGCACTTTGACGCTTGACTCGCCGGCAGCGCTTGGCCATCGACCGCTGCCGGCGTGCCCAGGCCAGGCGGATCAGCAGCGCAGAACGCTGCGCGGTGCAGCCTGAAGGCGGCTCACTCCAGATGCTTTGGCGCTGCGTGGTCCAGGTTCAGGCGGTAACCGACGCCGCGCAGCCCGATGATCGGGTTTCCAACCCCGCTGACCTCGGTCAGCTTGCGCCGCAGATGCGACAGATGAACTTCGAGCCCCCGGTTCAGCAGATCCCATTCCCTGCCGTAGATGCGCCTGAACATTTCCTCGCGCGAAATCATCTGGTTGTCGGCCTGCGCCAGGGTGGACAGAATGAGCGCCTCCATTTCGGTCAGTTTGACGAGTTGGCCGTCGGCCTTGACCAGACGCTGATCGCGGACCTCGAACAGCACGTCGCCGAGTTGAATGTTGAGTTGCGGCAGGGCCGGCGCATGCTCCTTGCCTCGGCGCAAGGCGCTTCTGACCCGCGCCAGCAGGACCTCGGTCTGAAACGGCTTGGTGACATAGTCGTCCGCGCCGATGTTCAGCCCCTTGATGATCATTTCCTCGGACGAATAGCCGGAAAGAAAAATGATCGGGATGCTCGACGTGGTGCGAATCCTCTGCGCGATCGAGATGCCGTCCTCGTCGGGAAGGCCGATATCCAGCACGATGACATCGACCGCGCCCTCGTCGACCAGGTGGCACAACTGCATTCCGTCGCCGGGTGTGACAACCTCGTATTCCTTTTGCAGCAGAAAACGAAGCAGCCTTGACATATCGGCGTCATCGTCAAGGATCGCGATCCGTGGTTGAATCTGATTCATAGGCAGTAGTTGATCCACTTTGAGTCGAATCAAAATCGGCCCTTGTGAGCGCGCAATTTTATAGCAAGCAGCGCGGTCGCTATCGGGATGCCGACTCAATCTACGCCAGATCCGCAGCCACCCAGCTCAATGCGGCGATCTCCCGGTAGGCCGCTATGGCGGCGCGCGCGTGTCGACTCTGTCCGGGCGTCAGTGTCCGGATCAGCATCTGCTTGTGCTTCGAATCGATCTCCGACGAAGCATTCACATGCCGCTGGGTCATTGCGAGCAGCGCGTTCAGTGTGACCGGATCTTCCAGATCAAGACGCAGCGACCGGGCGAGCGTCCCGACCTGGGGGTCGTCCAGAGCTCGGGTCAGCGCGCCGGATCCGCTTGCGGGCGTCGGATCGGACTGCAAGCTTCGCTCCAGATCACCCCGGCCAGCCGACCGCGCTAGTTACCCTGCAGCAACTGAAGCATCAGCGCGACGATCAGCGCTTGCGCGAGTTCGCTCATGCTGGCGCCGGCGTGCAGACCCTCGCTCGACCCGGATGATTTCGCAGCGTCGGAGAGTTCGACCATGGTGCTCGGGGCGGAACTCGCTGTTTGCACCGGGCTCGGCTGTCTGGCAACGCGCATGCCCCCGATCGATCCTATTCCCAGGCCGCCTACCGCGCCGACTGCTGCTATGCTCATGATCAACCCCTTTCCTGTCGCTTTGCCTTCGATCCGGTCGGCTTGACCGGGTTCGAAACACGGGGTCATTTCTCTTTTTGATCTGACTCTGTGCTAAGGCAAGAATAGTCCGGAACAGGGGAAAAGTCTGTTGAGAATATTTAAGGCCAGGGCATCGCCCCAGGCCGGCGAAGCGGGCGCGTCGGGCTCTGGCCAGACGCTCGTTTCTATCGTTTGCCGGTGGGGCGCTTGCGGGCCGCCGGTTTTGGCGCTTTCGCGGCTGGCGGCTCTGACTCCAGCGATTGCGTCAGCGTGAGCGCCAGATCGATCACGCGCTGCGGCTCGACACCGAGAGTATCAATCAGGAACTCGATGATTTCCGAGCGCGGATTGGCCAGAGTCGGCTCTATCATCATGACCGCAGCCGAAACGGCCAGCGCATTTTCGCGGCTGGCGGTTGTGGGCAGCAGTTGCTCCAGCGCGTTGAGCGCTTCCACCGGCGCAACGGCGGTGATGCGGGCCTGCTCCTTGAGCAGGTGCACCCAGTCGGTCTGTTCGTGCGCTCCGTGCCGGGCATTGACCGGCAACTGAGCCAGCAGCCGGGCAAGGCGAAAGCTGCGCCGCTCAAAGGCCCCGATCGAGACCATGCCGGCAAGGATGATGCGGCAGACCCCCTCGGGGAAGCCGCCCTCGGCGATGTGCTCCAGCACCGTTGCGCGAGCGGCCGCGATTTCGTCCCGGGCGCGCTCGCGGGCGACATCCGCATCGGTTGGCTCGGGCTTGAACCAGGCGCCCAGACCGTTCGGACCAAACATCTGGCGCGCCGAGGCCACCGTGTGGGCGTCGCGCTGATCGCGGAACTTGTTGAGGCCTTCGCTGATCTGGGCGGCCATGCTTTTTTCCAGTTTGCGCAAAGGGTGATCGTCCGCAATGTGCGCGCGGTTCTCGCGCGCTTGCCTGGCCTGCTCGCGGATGAACGGTGCCAGCGGAAAAGCGTCTGAAAACAGCTGGCGCTGCATGCGCAGCGGGTTGAGCTTGCCCAGCGCATCGGCCGCCGGGCGGGTGGCGAGCAGCTTGACCCACGGCCGAAGCCAGGTCTTGTAGAGGCCGGCGTTGAACTCGGAGACCTTGCTGATGGTCGAGAACATCGCTTCCTCGTCGCGACCCTCGGGGTTGAGCGCGAGGATGTCGCCCATCGTGCGGTGTTCGTAGTGCACCGTGTAGTCGCCGGGCTCGAGCTGCTCCCAGCGCAGATGCTCCAGGCCGGCCTTGGCCACCAGCTTCATTTCGTACAGACCGGGGGGCAGGCTCTCGATCATGTCGAGCGAGTTGACGAGCTGGTCATGCTCCTTGCGCGCAACGTCGCCGCCGACGAAGATGCCCAGGTGGCCGACGCTCTCGTGCAGCACATAGATGATGGTGCGCCCCGCCGCGGCAATGGCCCGCTCGTCACCCCAGGTGTCGATGATCCAGTCAAGGGCTTGCGGCGGCGGCGTGATGTTGTCGCCCCAGGAGGCAAAAACGACGATGGGCGCAGTGATCTGGCGCAGATCGATGGCTGTTTGATCGGCCATCATCGTGCCCCGGGCCAGCCGGTTTCCGACAAAAAGGTTTTCGACGATGGATTCAATTTCGCTGCCGGTCATGCGGAAATAACCGCCCCACCAGCGCTCGAACTCAAGAAAGCGTTCGGACTCGGTGTCCACCGCGGACCAGAGGTTGTAGTACTTGTTCCACCAGGTGTTGGCCGGGTTGAGTTTTTCAAAGTTTTCGACCAGGTGCACGCCGTCAAAGCGGTCTGCCCCCATATCCCCGCTCAATGACGCAAGCCAGGAGCCGCCCAGCGACGCACCGGAGTAGCGCATCGGGTTGAGCTTGGAGCTGCCGGCCCAGTAGGAGACCGGCGCGCCCATTATCATCAGCGGGCCGAACAGCTCGGGGCGCAAGGCGTCGAGCGCCATCATCGCCCAACCGGCCTGGCAATTGCCAATCACAACCGGCCTGGCCTGGCTCTGCGGATGGCGCGCAATGACTTCCTCGATGAAGCGCGCCTCCGCCCGCATCACGGTGAACAGGGTCTGCCCTTCTTCGGGTTCCGGCCGGAACGTGACGAAATAGACCGGATGGCCCGCGTGCATCGCCATGCCGACCTCGGAGTCAAACTTGAAACCGCCAATGCCCGGCCCATGCCCGGCGCGGGGATCGACCACAACCACCGGACGCGCTTTGGGCTTGACCGGCATGCTCGCAGGGGGTATCAGCCGCAGCAGCGCATAGTTGCAGGGCTCGGGCATGGCCCGGCCATCGAGCACCACTTCATGCTCGAATTTCAGCAGCGCCGGCGTGCCTTCTTCAAGATGCTGGATATAGTTGTTGCCTCGGTTCAGCAGCGTTTCCAGGAACAGGAAAGTGCGTTGCCGCGCATCATCAAAATAGGCCGAGGCTTGGTCGAGGGTCGCCCCTGAAAAGCCGCCAGAGACGGACTGTGCCTCCGGGTTCGATTTGACCGCTGCGACCATAAAATCACTCCTTCACCAATGAAAACCTGACGCACCACTTATAGCAGTGTCGAAAGAACAAGGACAGCCGACCGGGTCAAGAAAGTGCGAGTTAACAGCCACCGCAAACGCTCTTGCACAGGGCCACAACTGCGATAATGACAGGTCTGTGGCAAGACCTGTCGACCAGTCATCAAGAGAAAGCAATTTATGGAACTCACGAGCCTGCTGGACCAGCCCAACAAACTGCCCATGGTGCCCAAGGTCACGCAGCAACTGATCGAGAGCTTTGGCTCCGAGGATGTCTCGGCCGATACGATCGCACACCAGCTGGCGGCCGATCCGGTATTGAGCGCCAAGCTGCTGCGGCTGGCAAACTCGGCCTACTTCAATTTCTCGCGCGCGATCGGCACTGTCGACGAGGCGCTTCTGATGCTCGGCTTCGTGATGGTGCGCAATCTGGTGCTTGGCCACGGGATGGTGGCGGCGTTTCGCAATACGCCGGGCATGAACCTGAAGCAGTTCTGGCGCTACAACCTCTACACCGCCTGCGCGTCCCGCTGGCTCGCCGGCGCGGCCGGTTTCAACACCGATCTGGTGTTCACACTGGGCCTGATGCACGGCATTGGCCAGTTGCAGATGCATGCCGGCATGCCGGCGATCATGGCCCCGCTGGACAAGCAGATCAATGTCCTGCAGGCGGGGCGGGCCGAACTTGAAAAGAAGGTGCTCGGTTTCCACTACGGCGAGGTTTCGGCCGAGCTGGCCAGGATCTGGAAGTTCCCGCTGCCTCTGATCCTGGCCCTTCGGGACATACCACAACCTCTGGCGAGCGAAGAATTCTCGGAACCGGCGGCCTGGGTCCACCTGGGCGCATGGCGCGCGCGCGCCGAGGTGCTGGAAATGACCGACCAGGAGGTGAAGGACAGCTACCCCGCGCTGGTCGGCCGGCGACTCGGCGTCGATCCGGCCTGGGTCGCAGTGATCGCCGGCGCGTCGGCCCCGGCGGCAACGCAGGCCATGCCGCCCCTCAGTGAACTGACCGAGGGTCTGGAGGCGATGCTGGCCTGAGCTCACTTAGGCCAGCGCCTCGGCGTCAAGCCGGCGCGCCGATTCATTCGCCTCCTGCGGGGTCTCGTAGATGTGCGCGGCCAGGCCACGGCCTTCCAGCGCTTCGCCCAGCTTCAGGCGCATGAAGGCGCTGGTCGTGTAGCGCGACACATGGGTGTAGTACATGTCGCTGAGCTGCTTGACCATCGCCGCGTAGTCATCGACCACGTTTTCGTCAATCTGGAAATTGTCGTAATTGACCACCACGGCGATCTTCTTGCCGATCGGCCGGCACAGCGCCTCGGCCGCATGGCCGATGTCTTCGACATCCTTCTTGCTGTGCACGCGCAATCCCTGGAAGTTGTAATAGGCGGTGCTCTTGGCCGGCTCATAGGTCATCCGGTCGACCAGGCTGATCGACAGCAGCAGGTCCTTGAGCTGCATCACTTCCGGCAGGAATATCCGCGCATCCATGGGCTGCGGATTGTTGATGATCGGCGTGAAGTCCATCTGCGCCAGAATGTCCTTGTCGATATCGATGCCGGGCGCCACCTCGATCAGTTCCAGCCCCTGCTGCGTCAGCCGGAACACGCAGCGCTCGGTCACGTACAACACATTCTTGCCGCTGGCGGCCGCGTAAGGGCCGCTGAAGGTCACCTGCTCGATCTGTTTGACGAACTTGCGGGAACGCCCTTCTTTCAGGATATTGACCTTGCCGTTGTCGATCGCCACCTTCAGCCCGCCGGCGGTGAAGGTGCCTACAAACACCACGGCCCGGCTGTTCTGGGTGATATTGATGAAGCCACCGGCGCCGGCCAGCTTCGGTCCGAAGCGGCTGACGTTGATGCTGCCGGCCGGGTCGCACTCGGCCAGTCCCAGGCAGGCGAGATCAAGTCCGCCGCCGTCGTAGAAATCAAACTGCTGGTTCATGTCGATCACGGCGTCGGGGTTGGTGGCCGCGCCGAAGTTGACGCCAGAGGCCGGCATGCCGCCGATCACGCCGGGCTCGGCCGTCAGCGTCATGTACTTGAGAATCTTTTCTTCGTTGGCTACCGCTGCCACGCCCTCGGGCATGCCGATGCCCAGATTGACCACCGCGTTGGGAAGCAACTCAAACGCCGCCCTGCGTGCAATAACCTTGCGCTCATCCAGCGCCATCGGCGCGAAGTCGTCGAGCGGCACACGCACCTCCGCAGAGAACGCGCCGTTGTAGCTGCCGTTGAGATTTTGCGGATGGTTTTCAGGCTGCGCCACGACCACGCAGTCGACCAGGATGCCGGGCACCTTGACGCGCCGCGGATTCAGCGAGCCGCGTTCGGCAATGCGCTCCACCTGCG
>JBMOJJ010000096.1:0-11976 GCA_049315845.1 Rhodoferax sp. | reverse complement strand
CAAGGTCGCCGTGGTGGACGGCCACTGGGCCACTGTAGGGTCGTCCAATCTGGATCCCTTGAGCCTGCTGTTGGCACGCGAGGCCAATGTGGTGGTTGATGATGTCATATTTGCGCAGGATTTGCGCAATCGGCTCGAGGAAGCGATCCGCCAGGGTAGCATCCAGATCGACCCGGCCGCCTATTCAAGTCGACCCTGGCACCAGCGTTTCCTGGACCGTGTGGCATTTGGTCTGACGCGGGTATTGCTGTTCCTGTACGGCAAACGCTATTGACGGACGGCTGATTGCCGATGACCATGAGGTTAAAAGCGCAAGAAACCCTACAGCCAAAACGCTGCTAACATCAATCCATGCTAATGAAAAATCACAGTATCGTGAACCCCGTTGCTGCCGATGAGGGAACACCCGTATCGGTCAAAATCCGGGAGCGCCTTATTGCCGCACGCAAGCGCTTCAACGCCAACGACAATATCGCTGACTTCATCGAACCGGGCGAACTTGAACTTCTGCTGGACGAGGTGGAACAGAAGATGAAGGGCGTGCTGAGCAGTCTGGTGATCGACGTCGAGCGAGATCACAACACCGACGAGACCGCCCGACGGGTAGCCAAACTGTATCTGTCCGAGGTCTTCCGCGGGCGCTATGTCAGTGCTCCGGCGATCACCGAATTTCCCAACGCTGAACACCTCAATGAGTTGATGATTGTGGGTCCGATTACAGTGCGCAGTGCTTGCAGCCACCACCTTTGTCCGGTCATCGGACAGATCTGGATAGGGGTTCTGCCAAACGAGCACACCAATGTAATTGGCTTGTCGAAGTACGCCAGGCTGGCCGAGTGGGTGATGGGCAGACCGCAGATTCAGGAGGAAGCGGTCGTTCAACTGGCCGATCTGATTCAACAGAAAACCCAGCCCGATGGCCTGGCGATCGTCATGGAGGCGACCCACTTCTGCATGGGCTGGCGCGGTGTCAAGGACATGGACAGCAAGATGATCAATTCTGTGATGCGCGGTAGTTTTCTGAAAGATCCCAATCTGCGCCGGGAGTTCCTTTCGCTCATTCCAAGGAAGGGCTGATATGCTGGTACGCCTTCTCTACGCCAGCCGCGCGCTCGATACCAGCGCTGAAGCGATCGAGGCCATTCTGAACCAGTCGCGCAAGCGCAACCCGGAATGCGGCATTACCGGCATTCTCTGCTATGGGGGCGGCATTTTTTTGCAGGCCATCGAGGGGGGGCGCATGGCGGTAAGCGACTTGTTCAGCCACATTCAGAAGGATGTCCGCCATAAGGACGTGGTCCTGCTGCAGTACGAGGAAATTCCGGAACGGCGTTTCGGCGGCTGGACGATGGGGCAGGTGAACATGTCGAAGATCAACGCTTCAATACTGCTCAAATACGCGGAGAAGCCCGAGCTTGATCCCTATTCGGTTTCAGGCGCAGTGTCGCTGGCGCTGCTTGAGGAATTGATGGCCACCGCCTGCATCATGGGTCGTGCCTGAAGCAAGACGAGCAGAGACCTCTGTCACTGCTGTTGAGCGGCGCTGGCCGCCGACTCGACAGTTGCCTGCCTGTATGCGGCGTCATTGACGGTCAGGCCTTGTGCCGACAATCTGACCGCGTTCGCCTGTCCCATGCCTTTGATCCGTGAGATGAGGTCGTTCCAATCCTTGAATGATCCTTTCTTTCGCTCGTCAAGAATCTTCCCGGACAAGGCCGGTCCGATGCCCTTGATGCCGTCGAGTTCGGCGGCGTCTGCCTTGTTCACTTCGACCGATGCAATGCACAGCGCAGCGTACAAGGCGGCGATCACGAACAGAACGATCTTGAGCATGAAGTTCTCCCAAAGGTCGGTAAGACCGCGGACTGACTGATTTGCCCGCGCTGCCTTCAACACAACGTCCCGGATCAACTGGACGTTGACGCGTCGACTGCTGCGAAGTGACAGGGTCGATGCTGCGAATCGCTGCGCTCAGGACTGGCTTTGAAGCCACTTCATGTATTTCGAAACGCCGCTTTGCACATCGGTAAATCGGTACTCGCAACCGACGCCGCGCAGGGCGGTCAGGTCGGCCTGGGTATAGCACTGGTATTTGCCGCGCAGGCTTTCGGGAAAGGCTACGTACTCGATCAGACCGGCTGAGACGGCGGCCTCAAGCGACAAAACCGGCTTGCCCTGACGCTCACGCATGGCATTTACCACGGAGGCGGCCACGTCATTGAAGGGCTGCGCCCGGCCGGTCCCGAGATTGAAGATGCCGGATACTGCGGGATGATCGAAGAACCAGAGGTTGACCGCCACGACATCGTCGATGAAGACGAAATCACGCATCTGGGCGCCCGCCGCATGGCCGCCATACGCGCCGAATAGTTTGACCTTGCCTTCAAGCGCAAACTGGTTGAACTGGTGAAATGCAACGCTGGCCATGCGACCTTTGTGCTGCTCGCGGGGTCCGTAGACATTGAAGTATCGAAAGCCCGCCACCTGAGCGCTCTTGCCCGCCACCAGGCGCTCAAAATGGAGCCCGAACTCGCGGCGCATGCGCTGGTCAAACAGCAGCTTTGAGTAACCGTACACGTTCAGTGGACGCTCAAACGCAGGATCCTCCAGGAACCTGTCAGAGCCGCCGTAAGTGGCGGCACTGGACGCGTACAGCAGCCGTGTCTCGTTCTTCTGGCAAGCGTGCAACAAGTCACAGGACAAGGTGTAATTGTTGTGCAGCATGAATTTTCCATCGGCTTCCATGGTGTCGCTGCATGCGCCTTCGTGAAACACGGCTTCAACCTGACCGAAACCGCCATGAGCGAATCGGCCGTAGAAATCGGCCGCGTCCACGTAGTCCGCTATCGCCAGGTCCGCCAGATTGCGGAATTTGTCGCCCTGCGTCAGATCATCGACGGCGATGATGTCATCGATGCCACGTGCGTTCAGACCCTTGACGATATTGCTGCCTATAAATCCGGCGGCCCCGGTGACAACGATGCGGCTCATTCAAACAACTCCTCATAAGAAACCGAGGCGGTGCCGAATTTGCCCACCACCACCCCGCCGGCGCGGTTCGCCAGCGGCAGTGCCTGGCGCAGACTCATGCCGGCCGCCACCAAGGTGGCCATGGTCGCAATGACCGTATCGCCAGCGCCCGTCACATCAAAGACTTCCCGTGCCTGCGCATCGATGTGCAACTGCCCCTGCGCATCGAACAGCGTCATGCCTTCTTCGCTGCGGGTCAGCAGCACCGCGTCCAGTCCCAGTTGCTGACGCAGGTTGTGACACTTGGTCTGCAAATCAGACTCGTCGTGCCAGGCCCCGGCGACTTGCCGCAACTCCGCACGATTGGGTGTTATCACGCTGGCATGCCGGTAGCGGGAATAATCGGTCCCCTTGGGGTCGATCAGGATCGGCTTGCCGGCACTGCGAGCCTGGACAATCATGTCGCTGACATGCGCCAAGCCCCCCTTGCCGTAATCTGAAAAAAGCACGACATCGTGCTGCGGCAAGAGTTCCGAAAAGGCATTGCTTTGCGAGGCCAGGACTTCGTTCTTTGGCATGTTCTCGAAGTCAAGGCGGAGCAGTTGCTGTTGACGACCGATCACCCTCAATTTGACGGTGGTTTTCAAATCAGGGTCGCGACCAAAGTGCGCGCTGATGCCGGTGCCAAGGACCAGAGCCTCCAGTTTGTGGCTGGCCTCATCATCGCCAACGACCGTCAAAAGCGAGGATTTCGCACCCAGGCAAACCACGTTGTACGCGACGTTGGCGGCGCCGCCGCTGCGTTCTTCCTCGCGCGTGATGCGCACCACCGGCACCGGAGCTTCGGGAGAGATCCGGTCTACCGAGCCATACCAATAGCGGTCCAGCATGACGTCGCCGACGACCAGCACGCGGGCCTTGGAAAGGGTTTCTCTGTGAATGATCATGGTAGCAATCTCGCCGGTCATAACTCTTCTACCCGTCTGGCCGGGTAACTGTCCCAAGCCTGGCAACCGGGGCATTGCCAGAAGTGCTGCTTGGCCTCAAAGCCGCACGCTGCGCAGCGATAGCGCAAGAGTGGTTTGACAGCATGGTCGAGCGCCCGTTGCACCTGTGGATGAAACTGCTCATGCTCGAGTTTCTCTCCCGCAATCCATTTGGCCGCTGCAACCAGGGACGGTTCATGTTCCAGGTGCCTGACATACCAGTCACGCGCGGTGGGGGAACGGATATTCTGCGTGGCTTCGAGAGCCACGATAGCGTCCAGCACATCGAGTGAGGGTGAAATTTCGTAGTGGTTCTGGAGTAATTTCAGGGTATCGGCCGCATGTCCGGATTTCAGCGCGAGTTCAACCAGAGTCATCGCGATCAGGGGTACCGTAAGAGGCGATTTTTCAACGGACCGGGCCAGCGTCGCGTACGCTTCCCGGACGTCGCCCTGACTGGCCAAAAGCTGGGCCGCGGCAAAGCAGGGCCGTGGCGCATCGGGTGCGGTGGCCATCGCTTGGCGCAGCAGGGACATCGCCTGTCCAGATGAGTCGCTGGCCGCGCATTCGGCGGCCTGCTCGCACAGATAGTGAGCCAGTCTTCCATTGAAGTCTGCGTGATTGGCAGCAGCCAGTTTTTGAGCGACCTGCGCGGCCTGGGGCCAGTCACGGCTGCGCTCGTAATTGGCCATCAGCGCGATTCGCGCCTGCTCTTCGAACGGAGTTCCCTCGAGCTTCAGCAAAGCGGCTTCGGCGCGGTCCAGCAAGCCCGCCTTCAGATAGTCCAGCGCCAGCGCATGCTGCGCGCGCTGATGATCGGCCAGGCTCAGGTCTCCGCGCGACAGCAGATGCTCATGCACGCGCACGGCGCGCTGATATTCGCCCCGGCGTCGAAACAGGTTTCCCAGCGCGAAGTGCAACTCGGACGTGTCGGGGTCGCTCTGCACCGCTTCAATGAAGGCGTCGATTGCATGGTCTTGCTGCTCGTTGAGCAGGAAGTTCAGGCCTTTGAAATAAGCCTTTGGTGCCTGTCTGTTCTCGATGCGCAACTGGCGAAGGTCCAGACGTGAGGCCAACCATCCGAGCGCGAACGCCAGCGGCAGGCCCAGCAGTATCCAACTCAGGTCAAAGTTCATGCGCGGGCGCCGCAGAGATGCCCAATGCCTGGGGCTCTGCGTCGGGCTGGGTCTTCGTGATCGCGGCCCGGCGCTGCTTCAGCCAGCGCGGCACCATGCCAAGCGCGCCCACGGCGACGCCCGCGGCAAAAGTGCTCAGCACAACAAGCACCTGCGGAGCGCGCCACTGGGTGCCAAAGAAAAAATGCACCGTGGTGTCCTGCTGGTTGTTCAGCGCGAAGGCAAACAAGGTAAAAAAAATGGCGGCTTTAAGTATCCACTTAAGCAGCCACAGGAGGTTATTCATCGATCTCCCCAGTGAAGGGTCGATTCTAACGGTCACGTCTTGAGTTTGTTCTGAAGTTCAACAGTGCGCAGATCGACCGCCTCACGCAGCGCTTTGCCGGGTTTGAAGTGGGGCACGCGCTTTTCAGGAACCGCCACACTTTCGCCGCTGCGCGGATTTCGTCCGATACGGGGCGGTCGGTGATTGATGGAAAAGCTGCCAAAACCCCGAATCTCAATTCGATGCCCACGCACCAGCGCTTCGTTCATTGCCTCAAGAATGGCTTTGACCGCGAATTCGGCGTCTCGGTGCGTGAGCTGGCCAAATCTGGCAGCCAGTTCTTCAACCAGGTTTGAGCGAGTCATCTTGCTGAATCAACCGGGGACAGGCCAAGCCGGTGGCAGGGCCACGACCAGGCCTGTCCCACAAGCTGACTATTTTTCGGTGTTGTCGAGCTTTGCGCGCAGCAGCGCGCCCAGGCTGGTGGTGCCGGCATTCTCGCGGGCAGAGGCCTGACTCAAAGTGGCCATGGCCTCGCTCTGATCGGCAGCGTCCTTTGCCTTGATCGACAACTGGATGTTGCGTGCCTTGCGGTCGACATTGACCACCACAGCAGTGACTTCATCACCTTCCTTCAGCACATTGCGCGCATCTTCGACACGGTCGCGCGAGATCTCGCTGGCGCGCAGGTAGCCGATGATGTCATCGCCCAGATCGATTTCCGCACCTCTGGCATCGACCGTCTTGACCTTGCCGGTCACAACCTGACCCTTGTCGTTGATTGTGGCGAAAGTCGTGAACGGATCGGAGTCCAGTTGCTTGATGCCCAGGGAGATGCGTTCGCGATCAACGTCCACGGCCAAGACCAGAGCCTCGACTTCCTGTCCCTTCTTGTATTCGCGCACGGCGGCTTCGCCGGTTTCATTCCAGGAAAGGTCGGACAGATGGACCAGGCCATCGATACCGGCTGCCAGACCCACAAAAACGCCAAAGTCGGTGATGGACTTGATCGGCCCCTTGACGCGATCACCGCGTTTGGTATTTTGCGCAAATTCCTGCCACGGATTGGCCTTGCATTGCTTCATGCCCAGCGAGATGCGGCGCTTGTCTTCGTCAATTTCAAGCACCATGACCTCGACCTCGTCGCCCAAGGCAACGATCTTGCTGGGAGCGACGTTCTTGTTGGTCCAGTCCATTTCAGACACGTGCACCAGACCTTCAATGCCGGGCTCGAGTTCGACGAATGCGCCGTAATCGGCGATGTTGGTGATCTTGCCAAACATGCGCGTGCCCTGCGGATAGCGGCGGTTGACGCCCATCCAGGGATCGTCACCCATTTGCTTGAGACCCAGCGACACACGGTTCTTCTCGGTGTCGAATTTCAGGATTTTGGCGGTGATTTCCTGACCTGCCGTCACCACTTCACTCGGATGACGGACGCGGCGCCAGGCCATATCGGTGATGTGCAACAGGCCGTCAATGCCACCCAGGTCCACAAAAGCGCCATATTCAGTGATGTTCTTGACAACGCCCTGAACCACGGAGCCTTCCTTCAGAGTGTTCATCAGCTTGGCGCGCTCTTCGCCCATGCTGGCCTCGACCACGGCGCGGCGCGACAGAACCACGTTGTTGCGCTTGCGGTCGAGCTTGATGACCTTGAATTCCATCGTCTTGTTTTCGTAGGGCGACAGGTCTTTGGTCGGACGCGTGTCGACCAGCGATCCGGGCAGGAACGCGCGGATGCCATTGACCAGCACGGTCAGGCCGCCCTTCACCTTGCCGCTGGTGGTGCCGGTGACGAATTCGCCGCTTTCCAGCGCCTTCTCGAGGCTCATCCATGAGGCCAGGCGCTTGGCGGTGTCGCGCGACAGAATGGTGTCGCCGTAGCCATTCTCGATCGACCCAATGGCCACCGAGACGAAGTCGCCAACCTGGACTTCGATTTCGCCCTTGTCGCTCTTGAATTCTTCGAGCGGCACATAGGCCTCGGACTTGAGGCCGGCGTTGACAACCACAAAGCTGTGTTCGATACGAATCACTTCGGCAGTGATAACCTCGCCCGGACGCATTTCAGTACGCTGCAGGGACTCTTCAAACAGGGCGGCAAAAGATTCTGACATTTTGTTGTGCGGGTAAATCCGCGGTTTGGTTTGTAGAACCACGCCAGCAGTGCGCCATGTGCAGCGCGAAAAGGCCGGTGTGGACCAGTGCAAGCTTTCAGGTCGGTCGGAAAGCCTGTTTGCCCTGCCACCAGTTCAACACGAGATCGACTGATTCCTCAATCGTCAAATTCGAATTGTCCAGCAACCGGGCGTCCTGCGCAGGTCTTAAAGGCGCCACACTGCGGGATGAATCCCGTGTGTCGCGTGCTTGCAGATCAGCGCGAAGGCTGGCAAGTGTAGCCGATATCCCCTTTGAAATCAATTGTTTGAGACGTCTTTCGGCGCGTTGTTCGGCACCGGCGGTCAGGAACACCTTGAGAGCGGAATCCGGGAAGATGACGGTGCCCATATCGCGCCCGTCGGCGACCAGGCCCGGCAGCTTGCGAAACCGGTGCTGCAGGCCGATCAGTGCCAGGCGAACTTGCGGCAGTGCCGAAACCAGTGACGCATTGATGCCCGCCTCTTCGCTGCGAATGGCCGCACTGACATCGACGCCGTCCAGATGAACGCTAGCGGCTTCAAATCGGATCGACAGACTGTTGATCATGCCCGCGATGGCGGCCTCATGGGACGCGTCCAGTCCCAGGCCCGCTTGCAGCGCGGCCAGCGCCGTAATGCGGTACAGCGAGCCGGAGTCGAGCAGGTGGTAGCCGAGCTGCTTGGCCAGCGCTGCCGCGAGCGTGCCCTTGCCAGACGCGCTGGGGCCGTCGATGCAGATGACGGGAATCGCTTGCGGCGGTGTCTGCGCCAGCGAAAACAGTGCTTCGAAATAGTCGGGGAAGGTCTTGGCGACGCATTTCGGGTCTTCGATGCGCACCGGGAACCCGGCCGGGTTGAACGCGGCCAGCGAGAAGCACATGGCAATCCGGTGATCGTCATAGGTCTGAATGCTTGCGGCCTTCCATCCGCCGCCACGGGCCGGCGGCGTCACGCGGATGAAATCCGCGCCTTCTTCCACGGTTGCGCCGAGCTTTCGCAGTTCGCAGGCCATCGCCGCGATGCGGTCGGTCTCTTTGACGCGCCAACTGGCAATGTTGCGCAAGGTGCTCGGACCGTTGGCATACAGTGCCATGATCGCCAGCGTCATGGCCGCATCCGGGATGTGATTGCAGTCCAGATCGATTGCCCTGAGCGGCCAGGCGCCGCGTGAAACTTCCAGCCAGTTGGGGCCGCTGACGATTTTCGCGCCCATCATTTGCGCGGCTTCGACGAAGCGTATATCGCCCTGGATGGAGTCGGCGCCAACGCCTCCGATGCGCACGCATTTCTGGTCTGCGGCGCACTCCGAGATGGCACCCAACGCCACAAAATAGCTCGCGGATGAGGCGTCCGCCTCCACATGCAGCGTTCCGGGGGACTTGAACTGGCTGCCAGCTGCAATGGTGAAAAACTGCGAGCCGCCGCGCACGATCCGAATGCCAAATTGATCGAGCAACTTGAGTGTGATTTCAATGTAAGGGCGAGAGATCAGTTCGCCGACGACTTCAATCACGATGTCTTTGCGGGCAACCAGTGGCAGAGCGATCAGCAGCGCGGTGAGAAACTGGCTGGATACGTCGCCGCGGACCCGGATCGGCCGGTCCAAAGAGAGCTTTGGCGTGCCAATGTGAAGTGGCGGGTAGCCTTCCTGTCCGAGGTAGTCAATGTTGCAGCCGATCTGGCGCAATGCGTCAACCAGGTCGCCAATCGGGCGTTCGTGCATGCGCGGCACACCACGCAATTCAAAATTCCCCCCCATGACCGCCAGCGCTGCGGTCAGCGGTCGGACCGCTGTGCCGGCATTGCCCAGGAACAGTTCTGCCGTCTTGCTGCGGGGTTGGCCGCCGATGCCATCAATCTCAACTGTGGTTCCGGTCTGGTGCACACCGCAACCGAGAATCCGCAGCGCATCGAGCATGACACGGGTATCGTCGGAGTCCAGCAGATCGTGCAGTGTCGTCGTGCCCTGGCTCAAGGCGGACAGCAGCAGCAGGCGGTTGGAAATACTCTTGGAGCCGGGCAGGACGATAGCGCCACCGGCAGTCGTCAGGTGCGGGATGTCCAGAAACGCAGTCGAAAACATTATTTGTGGCTTTGCGCCATGCGCCACTTGGCTCGGGTCAAACTCGCCTGGTCAATCAATCCTTCCAGCGCCTCGCCATTGCCGCTGGAGATCATCAGCTCCAGCGCCTGAAGGTTGCGCTGGAAAATGGCCAACTGGGCCAGCAGTTCTTCGCGGTTTGACAGCATGATGTCGCGCCACATCCTGGCGTCGCTGGCGGCAATGCGGGAGAAATCGCGAAACCCGGGGCCGGCCAGCGACAGGTATTCCTTGCCCTGCGGTTGGCCAGAGACGGCGTTCATCAGGGCGAACGAAAGCAGGTGTGGAAGGTGGCTGATCGCTGCAAAAGCCGCGTCGTGCGATTCAGGCGACATCCTGACAACACGGCAGCCCAGCGCGGTCCAGACCTCGCCGGCCTTTTGCAGTTGGTCGGGCAGGGTGCGTTCGATCGGGGTGAGAATGACCTGCTTGCCATGGTACAGGTCGGCATCAGCATGTTCGACGCCGGAGACCTCGCGGCCGGCCACCGGGTGGGCTGGCACGAAGGAGCCAATTTGCTCGCGCAAGGCTCTGCGACCAGCGTCTATCACATCGCGTTTGGTCGAACCAACGTCCATGATCAACATCCGGGGTGTCACCAGGTGCTGGATCGTCTTCAAGGTCGCTTCGGTGGCCGCCACCGGCACCGCAATCAGCACAATGTCGGCGCCGGATACCGCGACTTCGGCCGAAGGGGCCGCGACGTCAATGACTCCGAGTTGGCGCGCGTGCTCGGTGCTCTCCGGTGACTTGTTGTAGCCGACAACCCGCTTGACGAGTCCCGCACGCTTGAGCGCAAGCGCGAACGAGCCGCCCATCAGACCGCATCCTATGATGCCCAGTTGCTCAAACATCTTCGCCCACCGGATAGGTTCCCAGCATCTTGTAGAAGGCGCAAAGCCCCTTCAATTCGTTCAACGCCAGGGCGACGTGCTGCTGTGATGGGTGGCCCTGGATATCGATGTAGAAGTAGTACTCCCACTGGCCCGAGCGGGCCGGCCGTGATTCGAATCGGGTCATCGAGACGCCGTGCGATTTGAGCGGCACCAGCAGGTCATGCACCGCACCTGGCTTGTTGGGAACCGAGACCACCAGACTGACGCAATCATGGCCGGTGGCCGCCGGCAAGGGCTGAGTCTGCGGCAGACAGACCACGGCAAAGCGCGTTCGATTGAAGGCATCGTCCTGGATCGCATGCGAGGCCACATGCAGGCCAAACTCGCTGCCGGCGCGTTCGCTGGCAATGGCCGCCCAGGCCGCGTTCGTGGCCGCGAGGCGCGCGCCATCGGCATTGCTGGAAGCTGCCCTGCGCTCCGCTTGGGGCAGGTGGGTCGAGAGCCAGTCCTGACATTGAGCCAGAGCCTGCGGGTGGGCGTAAACGACCGCAATGTCAGCCAGCGACGGCTTCAGTCTGAGCAGATTGTGGCGCACCAGGAAACTGGTTTCGCCGACGATGTGCAGCGGCGTATTCAGAAGCAGATCAAGAGAGCGCGAGATCACCCCTTCGCTTGAGTTCTCGATCGGGATCACGCCAAACTCGGCACTGCCAGCGGCGGTCGCCCGGAATACTTCGTCGAGACTCGCACACGGCACGCGTTCGATGCTGGAGCCGAAATACCTCAACGCCGCCTGTTCGCTGAAGGTGCCCGCGGGGCCGAGATAGGCGACCCGCTGCGCTGCCTCGAGCGCGCGGCAGGCGGACATGATTTCGCGCCAGATGACGGCCACTCCCTCCCGTTTGAGCGGGCCCGCATTGGCAGCCTGGAGCTTGGCGATCACGGCGGTCTCCCGCTCCGGTCGAAACACCGGACTGCCGTCTTCGCGCTTGAGCTCGCCGACTTCGTGGGCTAGCGCCGCACGCCGGTTCAGCAGTGACAGAAGCTCCAGATCGAGGGCGTCGATTTGTGTTCGCAATTCGGTGAGGGTTCTTGCCATGGCGGAGACTGGTCTTGAGAGGCTGGCGCGTCAGCCGCGGACTTTTTCGAATTCCAGCATGTAGTCAACCAGCGCCTGCACGCCCTCGGCCGGCATGGCGTTGTAGATACTGGCACGCATGCCGCCGACCGATTTGTGGCCCTTCAACTGCAGCAGGCCGCGCGAGTTGGCGCCGGCCAAAAACGCCTCGTTCAGGCTTTCATCACGCAGAAAAAAGGGCACGTTCATTCGCGAACGGCAATTGCGCGCCACCTTGTTCAGGTACAGCGATGAATTGTCGATGGCTGCGTACAAGAGCGCTGCCTTTGCCTTGTTGCGCGTCTCGATGGCGGGAACACCACCCTGGCGTTTGAGCCACTGGAACACCAGCCCCGCCATGTAGATGGCGTAGGTGGGCGGCGTGTTGTACATCGAATGGTTGTCCGCCACCGTCTTGTAGTTG